>CABIYF010000005.1 GCA_902362875.1 Eubacteriaceae bacterium
ATACCATATCCAGTGAGGAGTTATTTGCTTTTGGACAACAAAAAAGGCCGTATTTATGCGGCTTATGGCGTTTCGCAAACGCCTATAACTAAAAATCAGAGAGAGGAGAGATAGATATGCTAAGTAAGATCATATCCGAAGTGGATGCTTTCGTATGGGGACCAGTGATGCTGGTACTTCTCGTAGGAACAGGAATCCTATTGACGATCCGATGCAACTTCCTGACCTAGAGAAATCTTCCATGGGCAGTCAAAAAGACATTAAGCAAAGAGTCCAGAACAAAAAGCAGAGGAGAAGGGGATGTATCACCATTCTCAGCATTGACAACAGCACTTGCAGCAACGATTGGAACCGGAAATATCGTAGGGGTAGCGACAGCGATGGTTTCAGGAGGTGCTGGAGCCTTGGTATGGATGTGGATTTCTGCGTGTTTTGGATTATCTTCCAAATTTTCAGAATGTATGCTGGCGATCAAATACAGAGAAGTGAATGAAAAAGGCGAGATGTCCGGTGGTCCAATGTATACGATGAAAAAAGCGATCAAGAACAAAAAATTAGGAGCTGTGCTTGGATGGCTGTTTGCCTTATTTGCAGTGATCGCATCTTTTGGAATCGGAAATATGACACAGGGAAATTCCATTTCAACAGCAGTTCATGAGACGTTTGGAGTATCTGTCAGTGTCGTAGGAGCAGTGATCACAGTCTTAGCATTACTGATCATCATCGGAGGAATTAAGACGATATCCAAAGTATCCTCTGTGGTAGTTCCAGTGATGGCAATCTTTTACGTGATCGCAGGGTTGATCGTAATCCTTGGAAATATCAGTAACCTTCCAGCAGGTCTTTCTATGATCTTTCATATGGCATTTAGTGTGAAAGCAGTTGGTGGAGCTCTTTGTGGAAATATCGTTGCATCAATGATGAATGCAGCACGTTACGGAGTTGCCAGAGGATGCTTTTCCAATGAAGCAGGAATGGGATCTGCAGCGATCACAGCGGCGGCTGCCACAACAGACCATCCAGTACGTCAGGCATATATCAATATGACAGGAACTTTCTGGGATACGATCGTTGTCTGTACGATCACAGGTCTTGCGATCGCAAGTTCTGGAATGCTTGGACAGATTGATCCGGCAACAGGAGAGATATACATAGGATCAGCATTAACAATCGCGGCATTTTCCACAGTTCTTGGAAAGGTTGGAGGATATCTGGTAACGATCGGAATTGCACTTTTCGCATTTTCCACAATCCTTGGATGGGAGTATCATGGAGAAAAAGCATTTGAATACCTGATGGGAACTCATAAATTTAATATGATCTATCGAATTATATTTTCACTGGTAGCTTATGTCGGAGCAACACAAACACTAGAACTTGTATGGAATTTCTCAGATATTGCCAATGCGCTGATGGCGATTCCAAACTTGATCTGTATGTTATTATTAAGCGGTGAGATTGCAAAGGACGTGAAAGAATTCCAGAAGATCATTGAAGAAGAGAAGACAGAAAAATAAGTACAAGATAGAGTAGAAATTAAACAGAACATCGTACGATCAAAAAACAATAAGATTGTACGATGTTCTTTGTGTTATGCAGGAACAACGCAGCGAAAAGAAGTTAGATGAAAAGTATGGAAATGTCAGGAATGCATCCAAAGGTCTAGAAATCAATGAACGACATTTGTAAAAAATATAAAGAAGATTTAATAAAAATTTAACAACTGAAACACTTGATTAACAAAAGTACCTCTGTTATAATCAATAACTGATGTATTATGTCGAAAGCAGAAGTTATCTGGAGGATACTATGAGAATTAACAAGATGACTGGCAAAGTTATTGCAACGATGGGGATCGCAGCAATGATGATGACACAGACAGCAGGGGTTATGGCCGCAGGGCAGACAGAGAACAAGCAATTAAAAGTTGTTTATTATAATCAGGCAGATTATCCGGGAAAGAAGATTGGCGGAAGTACGATTCAAGCAGCAGGATGTGGGCCAACTGCAGTTGCCGTATGCTACAGTTCTTTAACTGGAAAGAAAGCTGATGTTCCAAAGATGTGCAAACAGGCATATAAACATGGATGGTATTATACAGGACAGGGATGTTCTCACAGCGTAGTTCCAGGATTATCCAAATTATATGGAATGCAGTGTAAGGGTCTTGGAATGGATAAAGATGCAGTTGAGAAAGCATTAAGAGCAGGACATCCAGTCGTAGCACTGATGGGACCTGGAGATTTTACAAAGAATGGACATTTTGTTGTATTAACAAGAATGGTTGGCAAAGATAAAGTAAAGATTGCCGATGTAGGAAGCAGAGCCAGAACAGCCGAGACTTGGTCACTGAAGAAAGTGATCCGTCAGGGCAAAGAAGGTGCCAATGCTGGAGGACCATTCTGGGAGATCAGTGTCAAAGAAGAGAAGAAAGAACAGCCAGATTATAAAAAGAAAATGATAGACAGTCACAAGAAGATTGATGCTGTGGCAGATGCGATCGATAAGATTGCAGATTAGAATAAAAAGAAGTATAAAAAAGAACATTTCATAAATGAGAGATTTTGTGAAATGTTCTTTTTTGTTGTTATGAAAATTTCATAATGATCAACTAGCAAACGTAAATATGCAATAGGAATAATGACCTTGTGTAGTGTATACAAAAAATAAAACATAAAAATTATCAAAATAAGACAAAAATAACAGCACAAAATGCATCGAAAATCGTGCAAATGTGCAGTTTTTATAAGAAAAATATAAGAAAAAAGAAAAAATTATGAAAAATACACAAAAAAGTTTTGCAAAATCTGAATTATGTGGTACAATAGGTTCAATGACATATGAATGTGACATAACTTAATTTTAGGAGGTATTGACATGGCAACAAAATGGGTCTACAAATTTAGTGAAGGAAATGCCGAGATGCGTAACCTTCTTGGAGGAAAAGGTGCAAACTTAGCGGAGATGACAGGACTTGATTTACCAATTCCTCAGGGATTCACAGTTACAACAGAAGCGTGCACAAACTATTATGACTGCGGTGGAAAGATCAGTGATGAAGTAGCATCACAGGTTATTGAAGCAATGAAAGACTTAGAAGAGATTCAGGGAAAGAAGTTCGGAGACCTTGAAGATCCTCTTTTAGTATCAGTAAGATCCGGAGCAAGAGTATCCATGCCGGGTATGATGGATACGATCCTTAACTTAGGATTAAATGATGAAGCTGTCGAAGGATTTGCGAAGAAGACAGGCAATCCTCGTTTTGCATATGATTCTTATCGTCGTTTTATCCAGATGTTCTCAGACGTTGTAAAAGAAGTGGATAAAGCGAAATTCGAAGATGTCTTAGATGACATCAAAGCAGAGAAAGGTGTGAAGTTTGATACAGACTTAGATGCCGATGATCTGAAGGAAGTGATCAAGAGATACAAAGGTATCTATCGCAAAGCTTTGAATGAAGAATTCCCTCAGGATCCAAAGGACCAGTTATTTGAAGCGATCAAAGCGGTATTCCGCTCTTGGGACAACCCACGTGCTATCTATTATCGCCGAATGAACGATATTCCAGGTGACTGGGGAACAGCCGTTAACGTTCAGACAATGGTATTCGGTAATATGGGAGATACATCAGGAACAGGTGTAGCATTTACAAGAAACCCATCTACAGGTGAGAAACAGATCTACGGTGAATACCTGATCAATGCACAGGGAGAAGACGTAGTAGCTGGTGTTCGTACACCACAGCCAATCACCAAATTAGCAGAAGATCTTCCAGAATGCTATGAACAGTTTATGAGCATTGCACATACACTGGAAGAACATTATCGTGATATGCAGGATATGGAATTTACAATTCAGGAAGGAAAACTGTACTTCTTACAGACAAGAAATGGTAAGAGAACAGCTCCAGCCGCACTTCGTATCGCCTGCGAATTAGTAGATGAAGGAAAGATTACAAAAGAAGAAGCAGTTTCAAGAATCGATGCGAAAGCATTAGATCAGTTACTGCATCCAAACTTTGACCAGGCAGCATTGAAAGCCGCTCTTCCAATCGGGGAAGCACTTCCAGCATCTCCAGGAGCTGCTGCTGGTAAAGTATATTTTGACGCTGAGATGGCGAAACTGCATCATGAAGCAGGACTGAAAGTTATCTTAGTTCGTTTAGAAACATCACCAGAAGATATCGAAGGAATGCATGCAGCAGAAGGTATCTTAACAGCTCGTGGTGGTATGACATCTCACGCTGCCGTTGTAGCACGTGGTATGGGAACAGCGTGTGTAGCAGGATGCGGAGATATCAAATTTGCTGAAGATGGTAAATCTTTCACATTAGGTGGAAAGACAGTACAGGAAGGAGATTATATTTCCTTAGATGGATCCACAGGTAAGATTTATCTAGGTGAGATTCGTACAGTACCTGCAAGTATCAGTGGTAATTTCGACCGTATCATGACATGGGCCGATGAGATCCGTACATTACAGGTAAGAACAAATGCAGATACACCTGCCGATGCATTGAATGCAGTGAAATTCGGAGCACAGGGTATTGGACTTTGCCGTACAGAGCATATGTTCTTTGATGCAGAGAGAATTCCAAAGATCCGTCGTATGATTCTCTCTACAACAAAAGAAGCAAGAGAAATTGCATTAAATCAGTTAATTCCTTATCAGAAGAAAGACTTTAAAGACTTATATGAGGTTATGGAAGGAAGACCGGTCACAATCCGTTTCTTAGATCCACCTCTTCATGAGTTCCTTCCAAATACAATGGAAGAGATTACAGCTCTTGCCAAAGATATGGGAGTTACAGTAGAAGAGATCAATATGAGACGTGCAGCTCTTCATGAATTTAACCCTATGATGGGACATCGTGGATGCCGTTTGGCAGTTACTTATCCAGAGATTGCCAAGATGCAGACAAGAGCCGTTATGGAAGCAGCGATCGAAGTAAAACAGGAAAAAGGATATGATATCGTTCCTGAGATCATGATTCCATTAGTAGGAGAGAAGAAAGAGTTAGCATATGTTAAAGAAGTTGTTGTACAGACAGCTGAGAAAGTAAAAGCTTATTATGAATCAGACATTAAGTATAAAGTTGGTACAATGATCGAGATTCCTCGTGCAGCATTATTGGCAGATGAGATTGCCGAAGAAGCAGAATTCTTCTCCTTCGGAACAAATGACTTAACACAGATGACATTTGGATTCTCTCGTGATGATGCAGGTAAGTTCTTAGAGTCTTACTATGAGAACAAGATTTACGAATCTGATCCATTTGCCAAATTAGACCAGAAAGGTGTTGGACAGCTGATCGAGATGGCAGCTAAGAAAGGAAAAGCAACTCGTCCAGATATCCACTTAGGAATCTGTGGAGAACATGGTGGAGATCCATCATCTGTAGAATTCTGCTACAGAGCCGGATTAGACTATGTATCCTGCTCACCATTCCGTGTACCAATTGCAAGATTAGCAGCAGCTCAGGCAGTATTGAAAGACAAATAAGTCGATCATTATTCATATAATCTATAACAATTCATTCTAACGAAAAGAGATTCATCAATTATGGTGAATCTCTTTTTGAATATATGTGCAAGAATAAACACAATTTATACTTTTGACATTTACATCATGTTATAATATCACTATATATTAAAAAGGGAGATTGATTTATGATTGATACATTATTATTTGATTTAGACAATACATTACTGGATTTTGATAAAGCAGAAGCCAATGCAATTACAAGGGCGTTAGGTGATGTAGGAATTTCGGTGACGGATGAGATGCGTGATTGCTATCATAAGATTAATCTTGCTCAATGGAAATTGTTGGAACAAGGGAAAATGACAAGAGAAGAAGTAAAAATGCACAGATTTAAGCTTTTATTTCAAGAATTTGATATAAAAGCATCACTACAGGAAGTGGCAAAACATTATCAGGACTATTTAGGTCAAGGACACTATTTTATCGAAGGAGCCGAAGAAGTTTTACAGGAATTATCAAAGAGATTTCGTATTTATCTTGTAACAAATGGAACATTGTCTGTACAAAGAGGAAGATTAAAAAGTTCAGGAATTGAGAAGTATCTGCAAGGTGTTTTTATTTCCGAAGAAATTGGATATAACAAACCAAGTATTGAATATTTTGAGAAATGTTTTTCTAAGATTCCAGCTTTTAAAAAGGAAAACACAGCAATCATTGGAGACAGCTTGAGTTCTGATATTCAAGGTGGAATCAATGCAGGAATTCAGACAATCTGGTTCCACAGGCTACAAGATCTGACAGAAGATCCACAGCCAAAACCCGATTATGAAATCAATAGTTTAAAATCTTTGTTGGAGATGTTAAAATAAAGACAGCGATTTAAAAATATTTATCTAAATTAAAATAAGGATTTTAGGACAATGAAGAAATTAAAAATAGCAGGAATCGTTCTGATTTTGTTTATTTTGTACGTGATCATTGGAATGCTTGTACCATTTGTACATATGAAATCGGTAAGTAAAATAAATAAGTCAAAGATCCATACAGAAGCATTTTATTCAACATCAGATGAAAATGGATCAGACCGAGCAAAGATTGTCAGTGATAATCAGGAAGCACTTGATCTGCGGTTGGATATGATACGAAAAGCAAAGAAAGAGATCGTTCTATCAACTTTTGATATCCGCGAAGGAAGCAGCAGTGATGATATTTTTTCAGAATTACTCCAAGCATCCAGACGAGGTGTCAAGGTAAAGATTCTGGTTGATGGGCTTTATGGAACGCTGCATATGACAGGAAAGGATATTTTTGCAGCAGTTGGAAGTGAACCAAATGTTGAAATTCGTTTTTATAACACGCCAAATCTTTTGAAACCATGGACGATCAATGGATGTCTACATGACAAATATATTGTGGCAGACCACAAGTATCTCTTAATGGGTGGCAGAAATATGTTTGATTATTTCCTTGGAACACACAAAGGAAAAAGCAAAGGTATAGATCGGGAGATTCTAATCGTAAATCACGGATCAAAAGATCAGGGAGCGGTTGCACAGGTCAGGACTTATTTTAAAAAAGTCTGGAACCTGAAAGTCTGCAAGACCAAATTTGCTACGTGTGCAAAAGATACAAAGGAAAAAGAAGTCAAAAGACTACGATCACATGCAAAGGAATTAAGAATTCCAGATTACGACTACCAAAAGATCACAGTACCAACAAAGAAAACGACGCTGGTAACAAATCCGACGACGATCTACGGGAAAGAACCAATCGTTTTCGAAACGCTAAAACAGTTGATGCTGCAAGCGAACCAAAAGGTATTCATTCACACACCGTATGCGGTATTTTCCAAAGAGATGTATGAAGGAATCGCGCAAGTAAAAAAACAGGTGCCAGACACAACGATGATATTAAATTCGATCGCATCTGGAGACAATATATGTGCATCCGCAGATTACAAGAAGAATCGATCTGAGATTTTAGATACAGGAATTTCTTTATATGAATATATGGGCAGACATTCAACACATGGAAAATCATTGATCATAGATGATGACATTGCGATAGTTGGTTCTTACAACTTCGACTGTCGGAGTACCTATGTCGATACAGAAACCATGCTGGTAGTTCATGGGCAAGAAATCACAAAACAATTAGAAGAAGATTTTAATGGATTAAAGAAACGATCCCTGCAAGTAAAGAAAGACGGAAGCTATCAAAAGAATAAGAATATGACAGAAAGCACAATGGATGGAAGAAAACAGGGTATGATCAAAGTTTTATCTTATATCATACAGGCATTCCGTTATCTGGCATAAAACGGGAATGAGATGTTTATGATTGAAAGTACAATATAAGGAAAAGGAAAAGGGACACATGCAGAATATAAAGATTATATTTTTTGATATTGATGGAACATTGATTGCGATGGATAAGGATACGATTTCAGATAAGGTATTAGAAACATTAAGAAGATTACAGAAAAATGGGATCAAACTTTGCCTTGCAACTGGAAGAGGACCGATGCTTGTCCCACATTTTGAAGGAGTTGAGTTTGATGCATTTCTTACATACAATGGGTCTTATTGCTATGATCACAGTGGAATACTCTATAGCAATTGCATCCCAAAGGAAGAGGTAGAGACGATCATAAGAAATGCAACGAACATGGGAAAACCACTCGCCATTGCAACGAAAGACCGTATGGCAGCCAATGGAAAAGATCAGGATCTAATCGATTATTATGCGTTTGGAAATGCCGAAGTTGACGTGGCCGAGGATTTTGAAGATATAAAAAAAGAAAAAGTATACCAGATTCTGATGGGAGCCAGAAAGGAAGAGTACCCACAGGTTCTAAAAGATGTAAAAGCAGCTGAGATCACAGCATGGTGGGACCGAGCTGTTGACATCATACCGATCAATGCAGGAAAAGGGATCGGAATTGAAAAAATGTTAAAATACTATGGCATAGACAAGTCACAATCCATGGCATTTGGAGACGGAAATAATGATATTGAGATGTTAAGATCCGTCGGTACCGGTGTGGCAATGGCAAATGCATCCGACGATCTGAAAGCAGTTGCAGATGAGATATGCAAAGACGTCGCAGAAGACGGAATTTATCATTATTGTCTGGAAAAAGGATTGATCTAAAGTAGCGAATATCAGGGGAGAAGAAGTTTATGTCTGATACGACAAAAAGAAAAAAACCAAATATGATCCATATAGGCATCGGTATTTTGACGGTACTTTTAGTGGTCTTTATCGTCATCCTGATGCAGTTGGTTTCAAACATTCAGGGAACAGCCCGCATTGTAAATTATGCAGGATTAATAAGGGGAGAAACACAAAGGATCATTAAGTTAGAGAATTCTGGACAGCGAGAAGATGAGATGATCAAGGAAGTGCAGTCCTTTATCGAAGGTCTGCGGCATGGCAATGACCGATTAAAACTCGTACGGTTAAAGGACGATGATTTTCAGGATAAGATGAAGGAACTGGATGAATATTTTACTTCCTTACACAAAGAAATTTATCGTGTGCGGACGGTCGGCTATGAGTATACAGATATCATTTCAAAGAGCGAGAGATTCTTTAAGATCTGTGATGAGGCAACAGATTTTGCGGAAGTATATGCACAGAGAAAAGCAACATCATTAGCAACTCTTGAGAAATTCATCACAGCAGATATCGTTGTATTGATGCTGCTGATCGGATATGAGTTTATCAAAGCGGTCCGTTTTGCGGCGATGAACCGTATATTGCAGCATAAAGCTTATTTAGATAATGCAACAGGACTTCCGAATAAGAATAAATGCGAAGAAATATTAGGTGAACTGAATCCACCAGAGGATATTACCGTATGCAGTTTTGACCTTAATAATCTCCGCCGGATCAACGATAGTATGGGACATGATGCAGGAGATGCATATATTTACCGGTTTGCTGTTTGTCTGCAATCTTTCATACCGCCGGAACATTTTGTCGGAAGAATTGGGGGAGACGAATTTATCGCAGTGCTGCAGGGGCTTGATGAACAAGCGGTAAGAAAGCTATTTGAAGATCTTCGCAAAGATATAGCAGCAGAATCCAAAGAACATCGAGAGATTCCGTTAAGTTATGCAGCAGGTTTTGCTATGGCAAGTGCTTATCCTGGCAAAACAATGAGAGAATTATTCAATGATGCAGATAAAAATATGTACATGAATAAAAACCATGTGAAACGGGAAGAAGCACTTGAAGAGAAGCGGTTGAATTATCAATTATTAAAACTGCTGAATCAACATGGAAAGAACTTTTTAGACTGTTTATATTGTGATGCTAAGCTGGATACATATCGTGTGATCCGTTCCAGCGAAAACTTTTTTTTAGCTTTAGATGGTGCGTATTCTAGTGCAGTAGAGCAGATCGTACAGGAAAAGATTGGGAAAGATGAGCAGAAGAACATTCGGGAAAGTCTTCAGATCACAAGGCTTCAAGAGAAGATGAAGGAGAAACAGGATGTACAGGAATATCAATATGATATGCAGGAAGAAGGATTCTATAAGCGTATGACATTGATCCCAGTTGACTGGGATGAAGATAAGAAATTACATCATTTTCTTCTGGCATTTGAAATGATCCAAAAAGGAGCTGACAATCAGACAGGGGCCAGAGAACAGTTACAGATTTATTACGAACAGTTAAAACAATCAATCATTGAAAATGACAGTTATGTCGATGCACTTTTGGAATTATCCGATGTGATCTATACGGTCAATCTAAAGACAGACATTCTGGAGAGAAATATTATTCTAAAGGGAAAAGAGCAAAAGAACAAAGAGTTGTTTCTTGATTATCCATTACCATGTGATTATCAGGATTACTGTGCAGAATATGAGAAAAAAGTCACGAAGGAGACAAAAGCAGAGTATAACATGACAAATGATACGAAAAAACTGCTGGAGAGATACAAAAATGGTGACACAAACATTTCTGTGGAATATTGCTTTCATGAAGATGATGGAAGTATTCGCTGGGTACAAAAAACAATCCTTATGACACAGATCGTGGTATACGATGAAGAAACAATGAGCGAGATTCCGACAGTTTATGCGATTACGCTCTTACAGGATACGTCGCAAAGACATAAACAAGAAGAATTAGAACACGCACGTTTACAGGCAGCATTTGACGAAATGCGTTCAGCAAGTCAGGCGAAGACCGATTTCTTAAGCCGTATGAGCCATGATATCAGAACACCATTAAATGGAATCATTGGACTTCTAAATATCAATGAAAAACATTTCGATGATCAGAAACTGGTATTAGAGAATCATAAGAAAATGGAAACTGCTGCCAAACATCTGCTTTCTCTGATCAACGATGTCTTGCAGATGAGTAAGATTGAGGAAGGTCAGATCACACTGGCACACCAAGAGATTACTGTGAAGAAACTGATGCGGGAAGTTGAAACGATGATCGGAGAGCGAGTTGTAGAGGCAGGAATCCGATGGAACTATGAAGAAGATAACACAGATGACAGATATCCATATGTATATGCAAGCCCTTTGCATCTTCGTCAGATCTTATTGAACATTTATGGAAACTGTATTAAATATAATCATCCGGGTGGAACTATTTCTACAAAGATAGAACGAATGGATGTTCATGATAAGATCTGTACGTATCGTTGGACGATCAAAGACACGGGAATTGGTATCAGTAAAGATTATATTGATCATATTTTTGAGCCATTTTCACAGGAAAAGACCGATGCCCGAAGTGTATACCAAGGGACTGGGCTTGGAATGTCGATCGTCAAGGGACTGGTAGAACAGATGCACGGAGAGATCAAAGTAACAAGCGAGAAAGGAATGGGATCTACCTTTGTGATCACGATTCCATTTGAAATCGCACAGAAGAAAGAACAGCCAGTGGATGAGAAGATGGTGGAGCAAGCAGATATTCGTGGTTTAAACTTATTAGTTGCCGAGGATAATCAATTGAATGCAGAGATTATACAGACACTTCTGACAGATGATGGAGCTAATGTCACTGTTGTGGAAGATGGACAACAGGCAGTGGATCAATTTAAGAATGTTCCACAAGGAACATTTGATGCGATATTAATGGATATTATGATGCCGGTTATGGATGGATTGATAGCGACCAAGGAGATTCGATCCATCAAACGAGACGATGCAGCACAGATACCGATCATCGCTATGACAGCAAATGCATTTGAAGAAGATGCAAAGAAATGTTTTGCAGCAGGGATGAATGCACACTTAGTGAAACCATTTCAGATTGATGAGGTTGAAAAAACATTAGTACAATGTATTCACAAGAGTATGATGAAAGAAAATTAAATTTAAGGAGGAAAAACATATCCTTATGCAAAACACATTGCATTAATGGAAAGTGGATTATTTACTGAAATGGTGTTAATTGATGCTGATAAGAATCGTGCAGAAGGAGAGGCATTAGATATTTGCTCATGGACTCCCGTTTGCCAGACCAATGAAGATCAAAGTACTATCTTATATCATTCAGGCATTCCGCTATCTTGCATAAAATGAATTAAAAGCAGTCTCTGATGAGATCTGTGGAGATGTTGCAGACGATGGAATTTATCATTATTGTTTAGAAAACGGTTTGATCAAATAAAATATTTGGAAATAGTGTTGTCAAAATAGAAGAAAAGAACAAACGTAAATTCAACGAAAAAGAGGATTTACGCTTGTTCTTTTTTCTTTTACAGAAAATTTTAATGTAACTATTGACATTACATTAAAAGACTGTTATATTTTTAATGTAATGTCAATAGTTACAACAAAAAGAAAGAGATGTACATACAACAAAAATTTAAATAAAAAGGGGAAAAATCATGAATGCACAAAAATGTCTGGAAATATTAAGAGAGATCAAAGATGTATCCTTTGCCACTGTCGATGAGAAAGGCCTTCCACAGATCCGTATTATCGATGTCATGATCGTGGAAGATGAGAAATTATATTTTTGTACTGCGAGAGGAAAAGATTTTTATCGACAGTTATTAAGAGATGATCATGTAGCAGTCAGTGCCATGAATACAAAATGGCAGATGGTAAGACTAAGTGGAACAGCAAATAAATTAGAAGATCAAAAACACTGGATCGACCGGATCTTTACCGAGAATCCATCGATGAATTCCGTTTATCCAGATGATAGCAGATACGTGTTAGAAGCATTTTGTATTCAGAACGGAGAAGTTGAATTTTTTGATCTTGGGCAGGAACCAATCGTAAGAGAAAGTTTTGGAATTGGAAAAGAAGGAGCAAAAGAAGCCGGATTTTATATCACAAATGACTGCATTCAATGTGGAGTATGTGAAAAAGTCTGTCCACAGAAATGTATCAAAAAATATAAGATCGATCAGACGCACTGTATTCACTGTGGATTATGTCAGGAGAAATGCCCAGTAGGTGCCGTCAAAAGAAAAGGAGAGTAAGTTATGTTACAGTCAGTATGGACAACATTTCTAACAGAAAAAACTTTATTTATAAAACTGTTGATCGAACATATCGAGATTTCGATGATCGCCATTTTAATCGCAATTATCATTGGTGGGATTACTGGAATCCTGATCAGCGAGTTTGAGAAATCAGCGAAAATAACCTTGGGAGTGATCAATTTCCTATATACGATTCCATCCATTTCCATGCTCGGATTTTTAATCCCATTTTCAGGCGTTGGAAATGCGACAGCAGTGATCGCATTAACGATTTATGCATTGCTTCCGATGGTGAGAAGTACTCATACAGGAATCAAGCAGATAGACCCATTACTGTTAGAAGCTGCCGAGGGAATGGGAAGTACGAGATGGCAGATTCTGTATAAGATTAAATTACCACTGGCAATGCCAGTGATCTTATCAGGAATCCGAAACATGGTTGTTATGACGATTGCACTCGCAGGTATCGCTTCCTTCATTGGAGCAGGCGGACTTGGAGTGGCGATTTACCGTGGAATCACGACAAACAACACAGCGATGACGATGGCAGGAAGTCTTTTAATCGCTCTGTTAGCTTTGTTTATGGATCTTTTTCTTGGAATTGTTGAAAAAAGACTGGCAAAGAAAAGCAAAAAGGCAAAAAAACATCATCGTATTGTGGTAGGAGTTGCACTTGTATTATGTGTCTGCATAATCGGTGTCATGGAATTTCCAGCAAAGAAACAAGATACGATCCACATTGCAACCAAACCAATGACGGAGCAGTATATTTTGGGAGAAATGTTAAATCTTCTGATAAAACAAGATACAGACCTTAATGTAGAGCTTACTCAGGGAGTTGGTGGAGGAACATCGAATATTCAGCCAGGGATGGAAAGTAAGAAATTCGACATTTACCCAGAATACACAGGAACCGGATGGAATATGGTACTGAAAAAAGATGGACTATATACAGAAGATTTCTTTGATAAGATGCAAAACGAGTACAAAAAATCTTTAAAGATGCAATGGTATGGAATGTATGGATTTAACAATACCTACGGTCTGGTTGTGCGAAAAGAGATCGCACAGAAATATCATTTAAAAACATATTCAGACCTTAAGAATATCGCAGATCAGTTAATTTTTGGGGCAGAGTATGATTTCTTTGAGAGAGAAGACGGATACAATGCACTTTGCAAAGCATATGATCTGAAGTTTAAAAAGACGATGGATATGGATATTGGACTCAAATACAAAGCAATCAATCAAGGAAAGATCGATGTGATGGTAATCTTTACAACCGATGGACAGCTTTCTGTTTCTGATGTGACAGTATTAAAAGATGATAAACAATTTTATCCATCGTATCTTTGTGGAAATGTGATTCGAAATGAAGTCTTGGAAAAACATCCGGAATTAAAGAAGGTATTTAAAAAACTAGAAGGAAAGATCACAGATCAGGATATGGCACAGATGAACTATCTGGTAGAAAGCAAGGGGCAGAAACCAAAAGAAACAGCACGTACATTTTTAAGAAAGAAAGGTCTTTTAAAATAAAAGGTGGAAAATAATGAGTACAGCAATCCAATTTGAAGATATCACAAAAGAATATGAAGGAAAAACAATCATAGAGAACTTAAATCTCTCCATTGGACAGGGAGAATTTGTAACGATTATTGGTTCTTCTGGCTGTGGAAAGACAACGACACTGAAAATGGTGAATGGGCTGATAACGCCAGAGAAAGGAACGATCACGATTCATGGGGAAGATATCAAGATAAAAGATATGACAACGTTTCGAAGAACGATCGGATATGCGATTCAGGGCAGTGTCTTATTTCCACATATGAACGTAGAAGAGAATATTGCGTATGTTCCGAATCTGTTAAATAAAAAAGAAAAGGAAAAAACAAAGGAAGCCGTATCCAAATGGATGAAGATTGTAGGGCTTGAGGGAGATATGAAAGAACGTTATCCTTACGAATTATCCGGCGGGCAGCAGCAAAGAGTCGGAATCGCCAGAGCTTTGGCAGCTTCTCCAGATATTCTGTTGATGGATGAACCATTTGGAGCAGTGGATGAGATCACAAGAGAGCAGTTACAAAAAGAAATCAAAAGAATCCATGAACAGACAAAGATCACGATTCTTTTTGTGACACATGATATATCAGAAGCACTAAAACTTGGAACAAAAGTACTTGTGATGGATCATGGAAAAATAGAACAATATGCTGCACCACAAGAGATTTTAAGCAACCCTGCAACAGATTTTGTGCAAAAACTGGTAGATAAAGAACGAAGAATCTGCCATCTGCCAGAAGAGAAATTAAAGGACTGTGAATATAGTGAAGCAGCGGTATGTGATGTAAGATAATGAGTGGTTATTATGAAAGTTGATCAAAAAGGCTTTTTCTTGACTTGTTTTCACGGCTGTCATAAACTAAAAATAGTAACAATTTCAAAACGAAAGTGGAGAAAATTTAGAAAACGAAGGATATGAGATAGGATAAAGGTATGACGATGCCTAAAATAATGAAATCAATAACAACGGGATGTATTTTCCTCACATTACTTACAACCATGATCTATCAAGATCATAACAACGGAATTTTCCTCACACTGGCGATCACATTTGGAACGATCACCTATCATTTTGTCATGCGGCTTTGGATCGGGTGGCTTGTTAGGATCCTAATGAGAGATAAAGCTGATTATACAAGACAATGGTATCAGCTGCATTCTTGGGAAAGAACATTTTATAAAAGAATCAAAATAAAAAAATGGAAAAATAAGATGCCAACTTATCGACCAGAGGATTTTTCGCCCAAAGAACACACCTGGCGTGAAATCGCGCAGACGATGTGTCAGTCGGAAGTTGGACATGAATGGATCATCCTATTTAGTTTTCTGCCGATCTTTGCATCGAGATGGTTTGGAGCATTCTGGGTGTTTATGATCACATCAGTATGCTCAGCTGCGTTTGATCTGTTATTTGTGATGATGCAGAGATATAACAGAGATCGGATCATGAGATTGATAAAATAAAATGAAGGAATGATTTATATGGATTTAAGAGTACTACATTATTTTTTAACCGTAGCAAGAGAACAAAGTTTTACGAAAGCTGCCAAACAATTACATATCACACAGCCAACGCTGTCAAGACAGTTTGCGCATTTTAATGATGATGTATTATTCGGAGAAAACTGGAATAACAACGATATCGATGTAAAAACAAGAAGTATCATCACAGTCGTAGCCTTAATTTCGTAGGACAGAGCTATTTAGCATCAGTTTCCACACAACAGGTTGGAGTATTTAACGTGACATTCGAACCAGCATGCAGAAATAACTGGCACATTCATCATGCAAAAAATGGTGGTGGACAGATTATCATTTGTGTTGCAGGACGCGGATACTATCAGGAAGAAGGAAAGGAAGATTCATATGACAACACAGGAAACAATCAAAAAAGCAGTTGATTATGCAAAAGAAAATAATATCAAAAATATCGTAGTTGCAACAACGACAGGAGGTAACCTGACATATCTGGAAAATGAAAAAGATTTACATATCGTCGGAGTTACAAATGTTTACGACCAAGGACAAAACCAAATGCCAGAATAGAAGAGATGCTAAGGGAAAGGATGTAGATATTATGAATCGAAAGAAGATAGCGATTATTTTATTTATTGTCATGATACTTTCAGAGTTGTTTGCAGGAATCGTATTTCTATTGCCAATCAGTGGATTCTTTATGTATCCATTCGTATCAGGATTTGCAGTGATCATGGGAATACTTAGTGCGGTGCTTGCAAAAGATTTGATCGTGTTGAGAGTGCTTGCGATTGTGGCAGTTGTATTTTGTGTGCTTACAATTGGAGCGGATTTGATGATGGTTTTGGAATTTATGGGTGTGATATCTTAGTTATTAAATAATTTATATAGAAAAGATAATAGCGGGGTTTTGATAAAATTCAGTTAGTTACGCTCAGCAGGCCATCAGCATATGGAGAATATGAGCTATATTAATTTGTTAATATATTATGTTGATTATTCTTTATATAAATGATAAAATGGTAAAAAATAGAATAAATGAAAAATTTATGGAGATACCATACTAATGAGAGAACATTTTCATTTTATATTGAAAGAATATAAGAAGGTGAATTGCCATGAATATCAAAGAACTAATCGGAGAAACAACACAATACGATAAGAAAACAGCACTCGAAATAAAGAAACCAAAAAGCTGGTGCAAAAGTGTCAGTGCATTTGCAAACACATACGGAGGCAAATTGATTTTTGGAATTGCAGATAACAATGAGATTGTTGGTTTACAAGATCCAGAAAGTGATGCAGAAAAAATAAGTGAGATCATCAAGAATCCTTCGTACGATTCAAGAATTTCGAATTATAAAGTAGAGGATTTTGCGTTTTCAAAATTAAGAGAACGATACAAAAAATGGACAGGAAATAGCTTTGATGAAAAAGATTTGATTTCTTTTGGACTGGCAAACGAACAAGGTTATCTTACAAATGCAGGAGCATTGATCGCAGATGAAAGCCCTGTTATGTGTTCGTGATTATTTGATTTATGGAAGTGAAGTACACATTGATATTTTTGATGATAGAATGGAAATTTATTCACCAGGTGGAATGCCAGATGGTTCATTGATCCAAGAAAGAGATCCGTTGATGGTACCTTCGACTAGAAGAAATCCTGTTTTGGCAGATATATTTAATCGACTGGGTTATATGGAACGAAAAGGAAGTGGTTTTGGAAAAATAATTGGTGGATATGAATTTCAGGTTAATTATGATGAGAGTAAGAGACCATCATTTCGATCAGATCGGTATCAGTTTACTGTGATAATGCCAAATTTGAAACTAAGGCTACCGCAATCCCACTGGCTTTAGACGGTGGGTTAAGGTGGCCAAAAGTAGAGGTTTTTGTTATACTTATGTCATGGGAACATGGAAATCAAAAAACAGGCACCAATATTTGCTCCAATATCATATTTGGGAAAGGTATCCGAATTATTTGCGAAAACATTTCTGGAAAGAACATACCTTTTGGACAGACGGATATTTCGCTTGCAGTGTAGGGAATGTTTCGGAAGAAATGCTAAGAAAATATATAGAAAATCAAGGTTAAGGCGGTGACATCAAATGTTAAAAGCGTATAAATACAGAATATATCCAAACAAGGAACAGGAAATGCAGATTGCAAAAACATTTGGCTGTTGCCGTTTCGTATATAATCAGACACTTGCTTATAGAAAAGATAAGTATGAACAAGAAAGGAAATTTGTTAGTAAAACAGACTGCAATAATTACTGTAACAGAGAATTAAAGAAAATGTATGAATGGCTGAAAGAAGTAGATAAATTTGCCTTAACCAATGCCATTTATAATATGGATAGTGCATATCAGAAGTTTTTTAAAGAACATGCAGGTTATCCTAAATTTAAGAGTAAACACGATAATCACAAGTCATATACCACTAATTTCACGAATGGTAATATATTAGTAGATTTTGAGAATGGGAAAATAAAGTTACCAAAGCTGGGAAAAGTAAAGGCAAAATTACATAGAGGTTTTGCAGGACAGATAAAATCGGCAACGGTATCACAAATTTCAAGTGGAAAATACTATGCTTCTGTTCTTGTGGAAACAGAGCATGAGAAAATGCCGAATACAACCGAAAAGATTGGTTTGGATTTAGGTATAAAAGAATTATGCATTACATCAGATGGCAGAAAGTACGAAAATCCAAAGATACTTAGGAAATATGAAAAAAAACTAGCAAAGCTACAAAGACAGCTAGCACATAAAGAAAAAAGAAGTAAAAATTATCATAAGGCAAAGAAACAGATAGCATTATGCCACGAGAAAATAACAAATACTAGAAAAGATTATCTGCATAAGATTTCACACGAAATTGTCAGCGAAAACCAAGTGATAGTTTCAGAAAAATTACAGATAAAAAATATGGTAAAAAATCATCATCTTGCGAAATCCATAAGTGATGTATCATGGTATGAACTTACAAGGCAGTTGGAATATAAGTCAAAATGGAACGACAGAGAATATGTCAAAATAGATGCTTTTTATGCTAGTAGTCAGTTATGTTCTGCTTGTGGATACCAAAATACAGAAACAAAGGATTTGTCAGTAAGAGAATGGATATGTCCGAATTGTGGAGTAAAGCATGACAGAGATATCAACGCAGCAAAAAATATACTAGCAGAAGGATTAAGACAACTAGCATAAGAAAGAAATACATATAGGGCAGGGACTGCCCAAATTAACGCCTGTGGAGATAGTAGGTTACGAGGTCTGCGAAGCAGGAAGCCCATTGGCTTTAGACAATGGGTAGTTCACTTATGTTGTTTTGCAGGGTGGCACTCAGGAACAATTAAAATATGATATTTCTGAGCAAATCAAAAACATGATAAGGAATGACAATAAAATTAGTACTGAAAAAATGTCTATGGCATTAGGTGTGAGTGTGAGAACGATTAAGCGTCGTATAAAACAAATGGATGAGGTTCATTTTATTGGACATGGAAGTAATGGATATTGGAAAATTGATGAGCAAGATAAATAAAAGGAATTTGATTTAAAGGAAACAGAATCCTTCAGAGCAAAATACTCTGAAGGATTTCTTTATTATAATTATAGAGGAAATACAGATTATATGGTAAAATGAAACGAAAAACAATATGAAAGAGGAAAAGGACTCGGAAAGCAACTATTACGATATGGAATTGAAAATTACGAGATCAAAGAAGTAACTGTCAATGAACAAAATCCGCAAGCCGTTGGATTTTATGAACATATGGGATTTATAACATATAAAAGAACGGATCATGATGAAGAAGGGAATCCATATCCTCTTTTATATATGAGATTAAAGCGACGGGAGAAAAAGAATATGTGATGATATGGTCGCAAAAATAAATTTAGAGGAGAGAAAAGTAATTGGAAGGAAATTTAACAAAAGGACCAATTTTAAAAACACTAACGAAACTTGCGATACCGATCATGGCATCATCATTTTTAGGAACATTATACAATATTACAGATATGGCATGGATCGGACTTCTTGGATCAAAAGCAGTTGCCGGAGTTGGTGTCGGAGGCATGTTTACGTGGTTTTCACAAGGATTAGCTTCGATGTCGAGAATGGGAGGACAGGTACAGGTAGCACAATGTATTGGACGTGGAGACAGAGAAGAAGCCCATAAGTATGCACAGACAGCAGTTCAGTTGGCAACGCTTATGGGACTTTTATTTGCAGCAGTGATGTTACTGTTTTTGCATCCGTTGGTAGGATTCTTTCAGTTACAAGATCCAGAAGCATTGCAGGCAGCATTATCTTACACAAAAATAGCCTGCGGATTGATCGTGTTTTCATTTTTGACACTCACTTTAACTGGAATCTATACAGCACAAGGAGATTCAAAGACACCATTTATAGCCAATTTCATAGGGCTTGTAACGAATATGATCTTAGATCCATTACTGATCCTGGGGCTTGGACCAGTAAACAAATTTGGGGTAAATGGAGCTGCGATCGCAACGGTAAGTGCACAGGCAATCGTTATGACTATTTTGATCATTGGAATTATCCGACAGAAAAAAGAAAATGTACTAAAAGGAATCAAGTTATTTACAAAAATTCCACTCAAATATCTAAGTGGAATCTGCAAGATCGGTATTCCAACAGCGATTCAGGGAATGGTTTATTGTGGAATTTCCATGGTATTAACTCGTATGGTTTCAGGGTTTGGAGCAGAAGCAGTTGCAGTCCAGAGAGTCGGAGGGCAGATTGAATCTGTTTCATGGAATACAGCCGATGGATTTGGGACAGCTCTAAATGCATTTATCGGGCAAAATTATGGGGCAGGCAAGATGGATCGTGTCAAAAAAGGATACAAAGCCTCTTTGTGCAGCGTTGGAATATGGGGAATCTTTATTACGATCATGTTTGTTTTTCAACCAAAGGCAATCGCAGAGATTTTCTTCCATGAATCAAAGGCAATTATGATCGCGATCGGATACTTGACGATCATTGGGGTGAGTGAAGCGTTTATGGCTGTAGAACTGATGACAGTAGGTGCATTATCAGGATTAGGAAAAACACATTTATGCAGTGTAATCAGCATTTTATTTACCAGTGCAAGAATTCCACTTGCGATCATTTTGGGTGGAGCATTGCTTGGGCTGGAAGGTATCTGGTGGGCATTCTCTGTGACATCAATTGTAAAAGGAATTATCTTTGTATGTACATTTTGCTGGATCACGAGAGGCAAAGGTGCTGCAAAAATGATAAAACTCAATAAGGAATAATAGAATTATTTAATATTGATGTGCCATATAGGGAAGTACAGTTCTTTAATCTTCAGAAGTGATCAACAAGTGGGTTGATGAAGGACATGAGGTTTTTGTTGTCACAGGAAGACCATTTGATTCTTATGAACCATCTAGAAGATGGTTGGATGAACATCACTTAAATAGGCTTCCTATTTATTTTGTTGATAAATATGGACGAGAAATGTTCAAACAGGATCATACATATAATCTGACATTAGAAGAACTTTATTGCATGCATTTTGATTTTGCAATCGAAGATTCACCAGCTGCATTTGAACATGTGCAGCATTTTAAAGATTGTAAAGTAGCTGGTATGATCGTCCATGGAACAAGCAGGTGGAATTTCCAGATGAAAGCTTTGTGAGATGTCTGGATTGGCAGGAAATAGATAGATTATGGCAACAGCAGGTTGCTTTTCAGATTGCAGATTTATCTACAGGAAAATACAAAAGAATCAGGAAAGAAGAATGAATAAAGGTAGAAAAAAATCAATTGTACTATTTGCATATATATTTGTGATCCTGGGAATGTGGATGATGTTATCAGTACACTGTCAGGCAGCTGAAACTAATAATGATGAAAAACAGCCACAGACCATTCGTGTCGGCTTATTTGAGGATACCTTTAATTATGTCGAAAAAAACGGTGTCAGACGAGGATATGGCTATGAACTTATGCAGGCTTTGTCAGGCTATACCGGATGGAAATTTGAGTATGTGAAATGTGACTGGTCTAACTGCTTTGATAAGCTTGAAAATGGTGAGATAGATATCATGGGTGATATCGCTTACACTGATGAACGTGCACAAAAGATGCTTTTTTCGGATGAACCAATGGGTGAGGAAAAATATATTCTTTATGCTGATTTATCACATACGGATATTGGGACGTCTGATTTCAAGGCTATGAATGGAAAACGCGTAGGTGTGCTCATGGGCACAGAACCAGAAATCATGCTGAGAGAATGGGAAAATAAGAATGGCATACATACAAAACATGTAAATGTGAATAATGATGATGATGTCGAAAAAAAATTAGCAAATCATGAGATCGACTGTTTTGTATCTCTGGAGGAATCTATCTGGTCTGAACAGGGAATATCATCCGTTACAACTATTGGCAAATCAGACATATATTTTGCAATAAATAAAGAGCGTAGTGATATCAAGACGAAGATGGATTATGCTATGCGGCAGATGGAACAAGATAGTCCTTTCTTTAAGGCAGATTTGTATAAGAAGTATTTTACACTTGATTATAAACAGAGTCTTACAGGCAAAGAAAAGTCCTGGGTGGAAGAACATGGGGGTATCAAGATAGGATTTTTGAACAATGATCAGGCAATATTTTCCATGGATGAAGAGACAGGAAAACTTACTGGGATGCTGGCAGAATATATATCCTATGCCAAAGATTGTCTGGGGAATCAAACACTGGAATTTAATATCCAGGAATATGATGATTACAACGAAATGCTTCAGGCATTGCAGGATCATGAAATTGACATGATCTTTTATGCTGGCAGAAATCCTGATCTTGCAGAAAAAAAAGGCTATACACTTACAAATACAGCCTGGACCTACAGTCTGATGGCGGTAACTGATGAGAAATATTTCAATGAGGACAAGTCGTATACAGTAGCTGTGCCAAAAGAACAAGAAGCCTTAAAACAGCATATTGCTTTCAGTTATCCCCAATGGAAGCTGGTAGATTATGATTCGTTTGCTGATGCGGCAGATATGGTCATGAATGAAAAAGCAGACTGTTTTCTCATGGGAACTAGTCAGGCTCTGAAATATGATAACGAACGAGATTTCAAGAGTGTTCCACTTACAAAAACAATGGAGGCATGCTTTGCAGTAAGAGAGGGCGAGGGAATCCTTTTGTCGATACTGAATAAAACTTTGAAGGACATGCCCTCTGATATGCTTACAAGTGCACTTGCTATCTATGATAGTACTGCAGATAAGGTGACTTTTTATGATTTTGTAAAAGATAATATGCTTGCTTTTTTTGCCACGGCAGGAGTTTTTGTAATCACTATCATTGGAATTATCCTTGTACTTTTACGGAAGGCAAGAAAAGCAGAAGCTGTCGCAAAGCTTGCTGCAAATGATACACAAAAACTTAATGACAAATTGGAAATCGCTCTGAAAAAAGCAGAGGATGCCAGTCTCGCAAAGACTCGTTTTCTTAACAATATGTCTCATGACATTCGTACTCCTATGAATGCGATTCTGGGTTATGCACAGCTTATGGAGGATAATCTAAAAGGAAAGAATCTGCCTGAAACTACAGAATACTTAAAAAACTACAACAGTCAGGAAATCTTCTTCTGTCAATCATAAATAATGTACTTGATATGGCTCGGATTGAAAGTGGAAGGATGGAAATTGATGAGAATTATGGTCGGATAGAAGATATCTGGCAGATCTTATTTGAAGTATTTGGTGATGAAGCAAAGAAAAAGAATCTTGTACTTCAATACACAATAAACGTAGAACATGAAAATATACTGACAGATACTACCAAAGTAAAAGAAATATTTGTCAACATCCTGAGCAATGCCATAAAGTATACTTCATCCGGTGGTTCTGTTAAGGTAAGTGTAGATGAATTACCATGTGATGAGGCTGGGTACATGATGGTGAGGACCAGGGTGAGTGATACAGGAATTGGTATGAGTCAGGAGTATCTGACAAATATTTTCGAGGCATTCACACGTGAGCGGAATGCTACAAAGAGCAAAATCACAGGAAGCGGACTGGGAATGTCAATCGTAAAAAAATATGTTGATCTGCTCGGTGGAATAATAGATGTAGAGAGTGAGCTTGGAAAGGGTAGTACTTTTACTGTAACACTAAAACACAGGATAGCGGATGAAAGATATTATCTAAAAAAACATGCTGAAAATCTAGAAACATATAGTGAAATACTTGAAGGAAGGAATATCCTTTTGGCAGAGGACAATGATTTGAATGCAGAGATTGCAGAAGTAATACTTGAGCGTGCCGGTCTTAAAACAGAGCGTGTGGAGGATGGAATCCAGTGTGTAAACAGGATAATGGAAATGCCAGTTGGAACATATGATATAATTCTCATGGATATCCAGATGCCGAAAATGAATGGTTATAAAGCAACACAGGAAATCAGACGCCTGCCAGATAGAGATAAGGCATGTATACCGATCATTGCAATGACAGCAAATGCATTTGAAGAAGATAAGAGAGATGCTATTGCAGCCGGAATGAATGGACATATAGCAAAGCCAATCCAGGTTGACAAGCTGTTGTCGATATTATCAGAAGTAATAAGGCAACAAAAGAAGTAAGGAATGTCATTAACTTTTTTCCGTCTCACTTTTACTCTCCGATTCAGAATCGTCATCGAGATTGCACCACTTTATCAGTCGGCCATGATCTCCGAAGAGCCACATAGGATATTAAAAAGTTTGCAAACCAACCTGCTGGTACAGCAAGCCAGACAAATACAATGCCAAAACACGGTGCACAAATCAAAGCAACCGACAGGCGGATCGCTAGGTTCACCATATTTGCAATAAGGAACGGGCGCATGATTCCAAGACCACGAAGAACCCCATCGGTTGCCATTTTGATTCCCATAAAGATGAAGAAGTAACCGATCCAGCGCATATAACCCTCGGACACCTGATAAGCCAGGGCAGTTCCATCTTTGCCGAGGAATAGCGAGGAAATCTGAGTATGCAATGATTCGATGACTATAAAAGCAAGAATTGCAAAACATACATCTAACATCAGTGCAGCGTGATATCCTTTTTTGATCCGTTCAATTTTCTTTGCACCAAGATTCTGGGAAACATATGGGGAAACCGCATTACCAATGGATACAAAAATCAATGAAAAAACATTCTCTACCCGCATCGTCGCCGCATACCCTGCAAGCGCCTGTGTACCGAAAGGATTTACAACAGCCTGTACGATCATCATACCGATGGACACTGTAGACTGCTGAAGAACCGAAGGTACAGCAATTTGAAGCATGGAATATAGCTCCTGCCTGTCAAACCAATCAAAGCGACTTTTATATCGACGCATCCGGCTAAGGAAAAGAAAAAATGAAAATACCGCAGAAATCCCCTGTGCTATAAGAGTCGCAAGGGCTGCACCAAACACACCGAGTCCAAGTCCGGCCACCATCCAAAGATCCATAAAAATATTTAAGATTGACGAGAATACCAGGAGTCCCAGTGGGATTTTTGATTCACCAATGGAAGTGAACATGTTGGAAAGAATGTTATACATAAACAGAAACGGAAAGCCCACAAAATAGACACGCAGATATAACACTGCATTATTCAGTATATCGCCAGGAGTTTGTAATATTCTCATCATCGAGTGGGAAAAGCAAAAGCCAAAAACACCAAGGACTATGCTTAGAATTAAAAAGCTAAACAAGGACGTTGACACGATGGTCTTCATTTTTCCATACTTCCTGGCACCGAAATAGCGGCTCACGAGCACACCGGCACCGACACCTGCTCCCAGTGCCACGCAAATGAAAACATTGGTCAGCGCTGCGCAGGCCCCGACGGCTGCAAGTGCAGAGGAGCCAACAAATTGGCCGACGATGATAGAGTCAGCCATATTGTATATTTGCTGAAAAAAACTGCCCAAAATCATTGGCATTGCAAAAACCGTCAACGCTTTAAGAGGCGTATCTGTGATCAAATATTCATCTTTTGACATTATCATATTCCTCCACAACCTTTATAATTTCACTTATTCTTTCCTCCACCAGAATTTTCTACATATATTCAAAACGTAAGTTTCAAATTACGTTACGAAATGATTATATATAGTTACAGCTGATATGTCAAGCCAGCGTTTACTTTCAGCAACATAAATGATATGCTATTTAAGAAAAATTACTATCCGTAGGATATTATTTTACAGGAGGAACACTTATGTATCTGAATGCTTTAGATGAACTGGATCAGAAGATCATCCAGTTACTTATAGAAAATGCACGTATTTCTTACTCTGATATCGGTAAAGAAACCGGTATTTCCAGAGTGGCAGTAAAAGCCCGGATTCAGGCGCTGGAGAAAAAAGGCATAATTGAAGAATATACAACTATAATAAACCCTCAAAAGATCAGCGGTGCTGTTTCATGCTATTTTGAAATCGAGACAAAACCAGACCATCTGTCGCAGGTGACAGATATATTACATAATAATGATACCGTCACGCAGATTTACCGTGTCACAGGAAGAGACAAGCTGCATGTACATGCTGTTGCTTCATCAAGTGATGAAATGGAACACTTCTTGCATACAGTCATTGATACACTTCCTGGCATTATCAGCTGCAGCTGCAATACGATCTTATCACGTATTAAAGACATTAAAGGATTACGGCTATAGAAGCCTGCATAAAAGGCAATGAACCATTTCTGAACCATTGCCTTTTACTTTACAAGAATCAGGAGTTGAATAGATTGTGAAGAAAGAAGAAATTTTTGAATATGTGCAGAAACAGTATGGCACGATTCCGGAATATTTATGGAGTAAACTATCAGACAGTGCAGTACTTCGACATAAAAATGGAAAATGGTATGCAGTAATCATGACAGTTGAAAAATCGAAACTGGGATTAGAAGGAAAAGAGCCGGTTGATATCATGGATATGAGTTATGACCTGATTGATGGAGCAGGCAGAAAGGAATACAAATGACAAAAGCGATCGTATATGCATCTGTACATCATGGAAATACAGAAAAATTAGTAAAGGGCATAGCAGAAGAGTGCCAGGTTGATTTGATTGATGCTGTAAAACAGCCAGATGCAGATCTAAGCAGTTATGATATGATTGGGTTTGCATCAGGAATCTATTTTTCAAAATTTCATCAGTCAATATTAGGATTTGTAAAGAAGAATCTAACGGACGATAAAAAGGTATTTCTGATCTGTACTTATGGTGGAAGTGCGAATTATAAATCCATAGAGCAGATTTTGAATAAGAAGCATTCTAAAGTGATAGGGAAATTCGGCTGCAAGGGCTATGACACATTTGGTCCATTTAAACTGGTGGGTGGTATAGCAAAAGGGCATCCAGATGAAAAAGATATAAAAAATGCAGTTGAGTTTGTAAAAGGACTATAAATAGTTTAGCGAAATCCGAAATACCAAGAAAAACTAAGAAATGCGAGGTTATGCAACAACGATAAAAGTATTATTCATATGTCACGGTAGTGTTTAAGGGACGGGATGAAAGCCTTGATTTTATTGGGATTCTTGGATGGAAGTGTAGAATTTACACCTTATTTACACCTTTGGAAGATTGGATCGGTATAGTATAATAAAATTTGCTAATCGGTGTTGTTTTTTTCAACGACGGTACGAAATGCGTTATCATGTGGTCGAAACTGTGCAAATATAGTAAAATAGAAGTGATAGAAAATATAGAATAATACAGTAAAGGAATACATTTGAATACGCTAATGAAAAAGAAAAAAGAATCCAGTGAACAGTTGAATATCCAGTTCTTTTTGCTATGTATGCTCGCAGCATTGCTCTGTCGTAGATTAGGAAAAATAAGTTCGCTCCGCATTATATGTGGTATGTTGCGGACAATGATCTACGTCGGAGTATACATCGGGTGGGGCATCAGTATTTATAAAAGAGTTATTCAGAAATCGGTGCGGAATGTATTGATTTTTATAGCAGAATTGATCATATTCTGGTTTGTTGTGCGCACGACAAAATATTTTTTTACGATGGATAACCAGATTGCGCGTTACTTGTGGTACAGCTATTACATATCGATGTTGTTCATTCCTGTAGCAGTATTGCAGGTAGCATTCTTTCTCGGACAGTCGGAAGAATACCGGCTGCCTAAATGGTTAAAAGGAGTGTGCATTCCAACGGCTGTCCTTGTGCTACTCGTATTGTCCAATGATCTGCACCAGCTCGTATTTTCCTTTCCGGCAGGGTCTGCGTGGTCAGACAGTCATTACACATACGGATGGGGCTATTATGTGGTGTTGATTTGGGAAGTAGTCTGCGCCCTAACTGCTGTTGTT
Source organism: Eubacteriaceae bacterium (assembly GCA_902362875.1). Taxonomy (GTDB): domain Bacteria; phylum Bacillota; class Clostridia; order Lachnospirales; family Lachnospiraceae; genus Anaerostipes. The sequence goes on from CABIYF010000005.1 coordinate 28,385, forward strand.
CTGATGATTTACAAGTGTAGGCATTCACAGAAAAAGAAATACCTTCCCCTTTTTGGGATCGGCGCTGCAGTTCTCTATGCAGTGCTCTTTGTAAGTGGTGTGGCGTGGGTACAGGAAATTGGCGGAGACATTACCGCTGTCTTATGTCTGCTTTTTGTAGGCATACTGGAAAGCTGTGTGCGCTGCGGATTGATCCAGACAAATACTGGGTATGATCAGCTGTTTGAAGTCTGTACATTGGGTGCTCAGATCACGGATCAGAATTACAACGTTTGTTATACGTCTGCGAATGCAATGCCATTATCGAAAAAAACGATGAAGGATGCGGTGGAGAAGGATGTGGTGATTGATAAAAAGACACGGATCCAGAATCGAACAATTTGTGGTGGTCATGTTCTTTGGCAGGAAGATATGGAAGACATTATTAAGCTTCTTGAGAGAATGGAAGAAAATAGAAAGACAATCGAAGAAAGTAACTGTATCGAGCAGGATAATTATCAGACGAAGGTAGCCATCCATATGCTGCGCGAGAAAAACCGCTTATTCGACAAGCTACAGACACAGACTGCCAAACAGATCAATCTTTTAAATGAATTGCTCAATCGTTACGAGGAGGAAAAAAGGTCTGGAAAAAGCCGTAGACTTTTGGCTAAGATCAGTCTCGTCGGAACATATATAAAAAGACGCGGAAATCTAGAGTTTATCGAAGAAAGATCAAAAATATCAGACGCCGCCGAACTGGAAGCCTGTATAGAGGAATCCTTTTCCAGTTTAAGATTGTTAGATATTGACTGCGCATGCTCATTCCCGGCAGGGGAGAAAATCTATGTAAGAGATGCCGTTGTTATGTATCAATTTTTTGAAAATGTAGTGGAAAAATGTGTAGATAGCTGCGCTTCTGTGTGGATAAAGCTCCGTAGTCAGAGTGAAGATTTTCTATTCTGTATGGAGATCGAAAGCGAGACCAATCTTGCCTGTTTTTCAGAAATGGCACAGTCCTGCACATGTGAAGATGGCATATGGCGATTTGTATTTACAGTGGAAAAGGCAGGTGAACCGTAATGCAGACATTTTTGATGCTGGCAATATTATTGAGTCTGGTGGCGAGCTTAATCTTGCTTCTTATTTTCCAAGATATGAAGATTGACAATCGAAAGAGGCATATGAATATCGCAATTTTTGTATTTTTATTTCTTCTTGTAAATGCATTGGCCTATTCTTACGAGGCAGAGCGGGGAAAACCTACTTATTTTCAAATGCCGACGGTTCCATTGTGGATCTGGTGGTGCATCGTCGGTGTGATTGATGGATTGCTTATCTGGGAAGGGTTTTGGCTGTATCGTACAAGAAAAGAAAAAATCCGACAGAATTCTATTAGAGAGGCGATGAATGTATTGCCCATCGGGATCTGTTATTTTACAGAAGATGGATATGTGAAACTTTGCAATGAACAGATGTATCGCCTGTTTCAAACAATGACTCGCAAAGATTTGCAAAAGCGAGAGGAATTAAAAGAGGCACTGCGCCTGTGTGAGCGTTATGGTGTGAGCCGGATTAATAACAAAGAAATTTATCTATTCCCTGACGGGAAGGCGTGGAGTTATCGGGAAAATAAAGTGACAGACCGGAAGGGAACGGTCTATATGGAAGCTATTTTCCTGGACATTACAAAACAATATGAAGAAAAAATAAATCTGACAAAGCAGACCGAACAGTTAAAAGAAATAGCAAAAGAACTTCGCTATCTGTCGGATAATGTGTTGATCTTGACGCGTGAACGTGAAGTACTTGCGGCAAAGACAAAGCTTCACAATCAGATGGGAGCCGGACTGACTGCGATTCGACAGAGTCTGACACAGGAGAAGGCAGATGATAAAGAGGCGGTGCGATTACTTCGCCACGCCGTAAATGCGATCTGGAACGACAATCAATATCCGCTAGAAGAAGGAGATTTTGAAAGATTTTTGCAGGATGCCAAAACACTTGGCGTAGAAGTGGTGTGTGTGGGAGATTTACCGGATGCGGAAGATTTTTCCAGTATTTTCGTCCTGGCAATGCGCGAGTGTTTGACAAATGGCGTCTGCCATGCCGGTGCGACAGAACTTTCCATCCAGATGCAAAATGAAAATCATCAATACAGCATTTGCATCACAAATAACGGAGACGTGCCGGATAAAGAGATCGTTCCAAAAGGTGGATTGTATAATATTTCCCGACATGTATTTGACTATGGCGGAGAAATGCGGATACAGTCATTTCCGTACTTTGCGTTGACGATTACATTTCAAGAGGAGAGAGTATGAAACAGGTATTAATTGTAGAGGATCAAAGAATGCCTCGTGAAAATATGGAGAGGATCATATTAGAGAGCGATAATTATGAGCTTGCGGCTAGTGTAAATGGGGCGGATGTCGCCCTTGCTATATGCAGAAGAAAGCGGATTGACCTTGTGTTGATGGACGTATGCACAACCGGAAATAAAGATGGGATCGAAGCGGCAGCAGAAATCAAGGAAGAGTTTCCGCAGATTAAAATTATTATCGTAACATCCATGGTGGAAGTGGGATATTTGCAGAGAGCAAAGAAAGCAAAGGTCGACAGTTTCTGGTATAAAGATATCAGTCCGGAGCGATTGATAGATGTGATTGATCGGACAATGGAAGGCGAACGCATTTTTCCGGATAAAACACCGAGCGTACAGCTTGGTCTTGCGGACAGTTCGGAATTTACTGATAAAGAAATAGAGGTGCTTCGCTTTGTGTGCGACGGGCTTGAGTACAGCGAGATCGCGGAACGGATGAATATTTCCGTAAGAACGGTGAAATTCCATGTCGCTAATATTTTGTCAAAAACCGGTTATGCCAATAAGACGCGGCTGGCGATCGCAGTGACAAATAAAAACTTTATCATTCCGAGCAGACCGGAAAAAATTCAATAATATTCGCACTTTGTTCAGAAAATATTTGTTTGGACATTAAAGTTCTCAGTAAAATAATGAAAACCTGTCCTTGAGTACAGTGTAAAAAACGAATGCATTTGTTATACTTTAACTAGAAAAATCGTATCGTTTTTAAAAGATACTCTGTAACTTATTAAAAGAAGATAAGAAGGAGGGACAAGTTATGAGGAAATTAAAGTCGAAACGAATAGGTAACTATTTACTGAAGGGATTGCTGCTATGCGCCCTGATTGTAGGTGGCTGGTTCACAACTGATATTGAGGCGAAAGCGGAATCTGTTACGCACTCAGTGGAATTTAAATCTGAAGAATCACAAATAGTACAATTTGAGAGAGCTGATGGGCTTGAACAGCATATTAAAGTAACAAATAATACACAGAGACCGATGAAAATAACATTTTCACACAATGTTCCTTTACGGAATTACCATACGAAATTATGGATAGGCGGTCATGAAGTTGCCAGCCGTATGGCTACAGCAGTAAAGGATGCAAATGTGCTATATTTATATCCGTGCCAGTGGGTAGAAAAGGCCTGTGAAGTGGAATTTACAACATCTGCACCAGCTTATACGGATATTACTATCAGCGCAGAATTCATTGATCAAAAAATCGGATTCAAAGAAGAGATTGGTCTTACAAAAGATACAGCATATGAGATTCCGTTATCCGGACATCCGTACAGTCTTTATGAAGGTCTGACAGGAAAAGGAAAAAATGATGAACGATGGTATAAGTTTAATGTTGCAGACAGGGCAGTGATTGATCCAAGCTTCCACCTTGTTAACACAGAAAGAGCAATTTATTTCGGACAGAATCGTACTTTCATTCGTGTCTATGACTCTAATGATAATCAAATCTATAGCGAAGGATCCTCACAATACAATGGCAAAGAGGCGTGGGAGCCTGGAGCAAAGATATTAACGCGTGGAACATATTATGTACGCATATCTACTAGCGATGGTGCTTATTACCCGGCAATTTTTGATTTTAATCTGAATGGACATGACTATATTTCGGCTGAGAAGATTAAATGCTCTCATAAAGAAGTGAAAAAATCACAGTTAGGAAATATAAAGGTTGTTGCTGAGACGGTACCTGCAAATTCCGATGACAAGATTGTAGAAGTATATGATCATATTTCCGGAAAGTCATGGAAGCACAACAGCAATAAAGTTACGCATAGTGAAGCCCCGGTATACAATATCAAAGCTGGTAGACAGAGCTGGCTTACATTCAAGACAAAGAATGGAAAAACCTATACAACAAATCTCTACGTACCGGCAGAGAAATTAAAAAAACCTACAGTAGTGACTTATCATAATTATGCAAAAGTAACCGTAGGATCCACGAAGATGATGGGTACAAATGCTAGAATTCAGATCTACAAAGGTGGTAAGTGGACAACTGTAAAAACGGTGAAAGATTATAATTGTTATAAAGCAACTACAGTAAAGAATCTGAAGCCGTTGACAACTTATAAGTTCCGTACGCAGGCTTATGCGAATGGAACAACCGGTACACCGTCTGACGTAGTGACATTGAAGACTGGTTCGGCAGTGAAACCGGCTGTGAAGTCTATTAAGATTGTACAGAAGAAAAAGATGAAAGTAAGAGGCTGGACATCTCCAGGACACTGGAGTGGAGATTACTGGTACCCACCGATTTACCACAAACCGTACACATGGACAAAATACAAAGTAAAAGTAACATTGAAGAAGAAAGTTCCGAAGATCGGCGGTATGAGGATTGGTGATACATGGACAAAAGGCAATAAGAAAAGCTACACTGTATGGCTGCCAAAGGGAGCACAGACTGGTAAGAAGCTGAACATTTATATGAATACAGGATTAAGTAAGAGCAATGGTCAGGGACCGCAGATTAAAAAAGTGATCAGAGCAAAGTAATGCTTCCCAAATAAGACATTAGAAAAGCAACGAGAGCCTCGAATTATCGCAATGTCATTAACTTAAGGAATCTTTTACATTTTAAAATGTAGAAGGTTCCTTTTTTCTATACTCTTGCTGTATAATTGAAGTAGATAACTGATAGTTTCTGTGTTCTTTAAGGCAGGTGATTTTATGAAAAGTTCTCAAAAACGAGCCTGTTGTGATATCAGTTTGATCCATCAGGGTGACTTTCAGGATTTTTATAGAAATGGAAACCCATTATCTTTTATAAACTTTACCGCTATCATAACAAAAATTTTTATGCGGAACCAGGATTTTCTACTTTTCAGGGATATTTAGTTCTGGCTGCGGATGGTTCAGGAATCAATATTCCCACTACCAGAGAAACACTGGAAGAATTCGGGACTTCCAGTAGAAAGGGTACAAAACCGCAGGCTTCCATCGGTCTGGGCTGCCTTTATGATGTTATGAACCGTATGATTCTGGAAAGCGACTGCTGCAAATGTAAATTTGATGAAATGCGTCTTGCAGAAGAACAGGCCACCTTGTCAGGAGCAGATGGATGGGTAGAGATTTCCTTGGACAGGAGCCGCATCAACCATTATAGAGGAACGGATATCGGTCGTCGCATGGAAGAATTGGGCTCAATCAACTTACGGATGGTTAAAGTGCCGCTTCAGGAGGAGCGGGAAGAAATACTAATCACGAATCTTCCAATAGAAACCTTTGACCACTTTCAGATTGCAGAACTCTATCAAATGAGATGGGGAATTGAAAGCGCATATGAAACGCTAAAAGACCGCCTTCAGATAGAGAACTTCACTGGGACAAAGCCACTATTGTTGCTTCAGGATATTTACAGTACAATCTACATCAGCAATCTTGCAGAGGACATCATTCGGGACGCAGAGGCAGAAATGGATGAAAAAGAGACGCAAAAAAACAGGATAAGTTGTTCCAGCAGATTTATGAAGACATTAGCAAAAATCTGGTTCCAATAAGACCGGATCGTCATTATCACCGGACAAAGGGGCAGCTTGCGGGAAAATATTCAAACACGCATATCCGCTGGTTCAGACTGTACTTCATACTGCAACAGCAGATACAGTGTATGAGATGATGAACAAAGGACTTGTAGATATTGCATTATTCTTAGAGCCAGTGGACACGGAAGGATTAGATTATATCCGAATTACAGATTGCGACCACTGGTGTGTCGGAATGCGTCCAGATGATCCGCTAGCAGTCCGTAAAATGATCGAGGAGATTAATGCTTTCCAGGCATAAAACAAAATTCAATATAAGCATTAGACATAATGAAGTATTAGAGCTTAAAATAGATGTGTAAGATGAATGTAAATCTTATACATCTATTTTTTATGAAAAATACGCAAAGAAGGGGGCTATTTATTATGAGTAAAAAATTAGTGGCATTTTTCAGTGCAAGCGGAACAACAAAAAAGTAGCAGAGATGATTGCAGAGGAAGTAAAAGCGGATTTGTTTGAGATTGAGCCGAAAGTTCCATATACAAAGCCTGATCTTGACTGGATAAATAAAAAATCCAGACGCAGTTATTACAGAAGGCAGACTGTTAAATCGTGGAACGAAACAGGAAATCAGTGAATGGGTAAACTCTTTATAAATAACAGCGTTATGGAGGGATACAGAATATGGGGAAAATAGTACAGACAGCAGGAAGAAATACACTTGGTGAATTCGCACCGGAATTTGCACATTTTAACGATGATGTACTTTTCGGCGAAAACTGGAATAATCAGGATATCGACGTAAAAACAAGAAGCATTATCACAGTGGTTGCTCTGATGGCTTCCGGAATTACAGATTCTTCTTTAAGATATCATCTTCAAAATGCAAAAGAGATGGTATTTCCAATTGGTGCACAAAACGATGGCTTTGCACAGTATTTTTCCGGCAGAAGTTTTCTTACATCAATCTCTACATCTCAGGTTGGAATTTTCAATGTGACATTTGAACCAGGATGCAGAAATAATTGGCATATCCATCATGCAAAAAGTGGAGGCGGACAGATTCTGGTATGCGTTGCCGGAAGAGGATATTATCAGGAAGAAGGTAAAGAAGCTATAGAGATGAGGCCAGGTGACTGCATCAATATTTCTACAGGTGTTAAGCACTGGCATGGAGCCGCACCGGATGAATGGTTTTCACATCTGGCAATAGAAGTTCCGGGCGAAAATACTTTCAATGAATGGATTGAACCGGTAAGTGATGAAGAATATGGGAAATTACAATAGGAAGGTGAATGAAATATTAAATCAACCGGAGATAACTACGATTGCAAAGAAATATGGTGTGACTGTTCCACAGCTCTGCATTAGATATACGCTTCAGCTTGGTGCCATTTCTCTGCCCAAAACAGGTAATCCTGAACATATGAAGAGTAATGCAGAACTAGATTTTGAAATTAGTGCTGAAGACATGGAACTATTAAAGAATTTTAAGAAAATTAAGAGCTATGGTGACAGTGGAAATTTCCCTGTTTATGGTGGAAAGATGTAAGAAATTTAATAACAATCTGACAATCCGTTGGTAATCTAAATATTGAATAACAACTTAATATCATTAATAGCAAGGTTATAAGATTTCAAAAAATGGAGTCTTATAGCTGCTTTTTTTGCGCAAAAATAAAATTTTTTGCATTTGCCCACTGTATTTTACCCTCTGAGCGTTTCGTTATATGAGGGTGTAAAAAAGAAAGTCTGATGAACAAAGTGATTTTCCTGTCGGCTGTTAGTTGGTAAATCGGTGCAGGTGTGGCAGTATGGGGTGTGATCAATCTTCTGGAGGGTTACGGAAATGATAATTCGGGTGCAAATGCTCATGTACGGTAAAGAAGCAAGCAACCGAAAACAAGAGATAGACCGCCAGCACCACACTATTCCGAACCAAAGAAAACAAAGACCAAAAGACAAGCATTGTGGAAATGTGCATAACAGGCTATGGAATCCCTCTCATACCTATCTACAAAAACACGATAAGGATTCAATACCTTAATTTGGAAATATTTATTGGCAGAAAAAATACTTGCGTGCGCACGCATATTGATGTATAATACGTTCTGATTGGAGGTATATATCTATGCAACTATTAAAATGGCTTTCCGTAACAGACCGATTTTACAAAATCTATTTGGACAAGCAACTTGCTCCCTATGGAATCAACAACAGTCAATATATGTTCTTAATCAAAATCTGTCGTTCGCCCGGTATTCTACAAGATTCTTTGTTGAATATGTTCTATGTTCATCCAAGCAATATTGTACGGACGGTTGCGACATTGGAAAAGCAGGGAATGATTACACGTTCTCCCAATGATAAGGATAAGCGGACATATAAATTGTATCCTACAGAGAGAGCATTGTCTATTATTGACGAGATACAGATGATATGCGAAAAGACAGAAGCTCTTTTATTGCAGGGTATGAGCGAATCCGAGCAGAACCTTTTTATGGATTTCTTAATACAGGCGGGCAGAAATATCACATCGGAACTCCATATAGAGAGAAAGGGGGAGGAGTTCAATGACTGAAAATCCTCTGGGCTATGAAAAAATTCCAAAGCTGTTGAAAAATTTTGCTGTTCCCAGTATTGTGGCGTCTCTTGTCGGCTCAATCTACAATATTGTGGATCAGATTTTTATTGGTCAAGGGGTCGGTTATTTGGGAAATGCAGCAACCAATGTTGCCTACCCGTTTTCTACCATCTGCCTTGCCATTGCACTACTGGTCGGAATTGGAAGTGCTTCCTGTGTTTCCCTCTGTCTTGGATGCAAAGAGCCGAAAGCTGCCGCCAAAGCAGCGGGAAATGGTATTGTTCTGATGGGAATTTTCGGAATTATTTATTTGCTGGTTGGAGAAACTTTTCTGTCTTTGCTCCTAAAGGCATTTGGGGCAACGACAGATGTATTTCCATATGCAAAGCGGTATGCCAGCATAACATTGATTGGAATGCCGTTTCTCATTGTAACGAATGGTATGAGCAATTTGATTCGAGCAGATGGAAAACCAAAGTATTCAATGGTCTGCATGGTTGTGGGAGCTATTATCAATACCATTCTTGACCCCATTTTTATTTTTGTTTGCGATTGGGGAATTGCCGGCGGAGCTTGGGCAACGGTTATTGGGCAAATTTTTTCTTTCATACTCGCACTCCGTTATCTATGGCGTTTCCAAACAATCCATTTTGAAAAAGAGTCGTTTTTATTGGACATTAAAGAAAGCCTGAAAATTTGCAGCATGGGGATAAGCAGCAGCTCAAATCAGATTGCAGTTACCGTGATTCAAATCATTCAGTACAATTCGTTGACTTATTACGGCGCATTATCAAAATATGGAACGGATATTCCCTTGGCAGCTTGCGGAATTGTTATGAAAACAAATGCCATAATCCTTGCGATTGTTGTAGGAATCTCGCAAGGGACACAGCCGATTATCGGTTTCAACTATGGAGCAAGGCAATATCATCGGGTACGGGAGGCTTACATGCTTGCAGTAAAGTGGAATCTTGTTGTTTCCACTATTGCTTTTATCGCATTTCAATTTTTCCCGCAATCTATCATTTCACTATTCGGAGACGGGGACGAGCTGTATTTTGAATTTGCTGTTTTGTTCATGCGTATCTATCTTTTCATGGTGTTGGTAAATGGTGTGCAGTTGCTTTCTTCCAGCTTTTTTACCGCAATAGGAAAATCGTTAAGAGGTGCTCTGTTGGCATTAACAAGGCAGACCTTTTTGTTGATTCCGCTTACCCTGCTGCTCCCGCTTCGTTTCGGAATTATGGGAGTATTGTTAGCGGGGCCTGTTGCTGATTTTTCAGCGTTTGTGCTATCTATTGTGTTAGTAGGAACAGAATTAAGAAAGCAAAAAAATGCAGTTGAATTTGTAAGAGAACTATAGATAGCTAAGCGAAAAAGAAAAACCGGAGAACAGTCCTCGGTTTTCTGATATTTGCGGTTCAGTCTTCAATTTGAAAAATTTCTTCGACAGGCATTTTCAGATAATGTGCCAGCCGGATTGCAATTTCGAGAGAGGCATTTCGCTCACCACGTTCAATGCGTCCGATAGTATCACTGCAGGATCCGACAGCTTTTGCAAGATCCGCCTGAACGAGATTTCGTTCTTCCCGGATATCTTTAAGTGTGTTGTTAATTGCCATTTCATCACTTGACCTTCGTTCAGAAATCAATGCTACAATTGAAAGTATGGAGAATCCAGAGGAAAGACTTCTTTTGAAATACCGCTATCTGAAAAATGAAAGTTGGGATATGAAGGGGGCTGATCCCCAATGTGGTCAAAATTAAAAAATATACAGGTTTTCTATTCAACAATATTGACGCATAAAAAACTTCGTGGTATTTTAATCTTTGTAAAAATGGAAATTATTTATAGGCAAACCTGCTGAAAAGTAGGGACGCAAAGCCAAAAGGGGCTAAAGCCAGAAAGTTTGACCAAGTCAGCCGGTTGCCACTGTATCCATATCATATATGAGATCGGTAGAGATTTCGATAGCTTTTATACTATATGGATGTGTGATTTTATAGAAATATAGAAGAGGCACTGGCAGATTTTGGCAAGTGCCTTTTTGTATGCTCAAATAGACAAGAAAACTGGCAGGGACAGGTTCTCTGTATACAGAGAAAAGCAGGATGAAGAAAACATAAGAGAGAGGCTTTTTATAAAATGGTAAATTATGAAGATAAAATATATTCTTTAGGTGAGATTGTAACGGGACAGACACAGACCGTGTCACAGGTCGTACAGAAAACACTGGAAAATAATGGTGGGGTAGGTATAATAACAGGATATTATGACCAAAACCTGTCCATTTTGTCTGTGAGTAATCTGCTGTTACATAGTACAGGACATACATTCGATACTTTCATGGAACAGACAAAAGGCTCATTGAAAAGCTTTTTTTATGACGGGGAAGACATATTTAATCGAGACCGTTTTTTGCAGCTTCACGGAGCAGGGGAAGCACAGATTCTTACAGCAGACGGTACAGTGAAGAATGTATGGCTTTATAAAGAGGATGCGACAGATGAAGCGGGCAGACAGATCTGGGTTATGTCTGTACGGGTCAACTGGGATCATGTAAATCTGACACTGATGAATGATGCTATCTGTTCTGGATTCTGGTATTTTGACTGTGACGAAAACAGTGAGATTGTGAGTGCAAACTGGAGCCATGAGTTCCGAAAAATGCTTGGCTATCATGACACTCTGGATTTTCCGAATAAACTGGAATCCTGGTCAGACCTTCTTCATCCGCAGGACAAAGAAAGAATAATATCTCAGCTTCATGCAGCAATTGCGGATAAGACGAACCAGATAAAATACCAGGTAGAGTATCGTATGAGAATGAGGGATCATCGGTATCAGTGGTTTCGGGCATCGGCAGAAGTGGTACGTCGGCTGGATGGTTCTGCCAGCAGGATTGCCGGAATTTTTATTAATATTGATGCAGAGAAAAAAGAAATCATGCAGGCACAAAAGTATGCTGCTTTCCACCGGGCTTTTACGAAGACAGATCTGTGCGAGTATTATGTAAATCTGGAAGCGAATACTTTTGATACTTTTAAGGTTGAACCGTCTCTGATGACAGTTTTTGAACAGAGTCGTACATGGGATGAACTGATCCAGCATTTTGTAGATTCCTATGTTGTGGAAACAGATAAGAAGGCGGTATCCTCTTTTTACGACCGTAGTTATATTGCGGAAAAGCTGAAGGGTCTGGAAACCGAATTATCTTTGGAGTGTCGAATCACTCTGGATGGAAAAGAACGATGGGTCCGTAATGTGATCATACGCGGTGAGATTGATGATTCAGAATATGCCATGATCTTTCTGTGTGACATTACGAAGGCAAAGATGGAGAGCGCACGGTATCTGCAAATGGCAGCGGACAATGCTTCCATGGAGCAGCTGATCCAGAGCATGGTGCGTCTGGTTGACCGTTTTGCTGTCTGTGATCTGGAAAATGACAGATATGAATTCTACAATCTGAATGGACAGATGATATATAAACCTTTGGGATTTTATCATGATTTCCAGATGCAGGTTCTTGATAAGTATAAGACACTGGAACCGCTGGAAACTATGGATATCCTGATAGCCCCGGAAAATATCCGGAAGAATCTGAAAAGTGAAAATGATATTTATAAGTTTGAGTACTGCAGCCTGGATGAAAAGACTTATAAAATCGCTTCTTACATTCCCATGGAATGGAAAACTGGAAAACTGGTAAAAGTATTGGTGGCATCCATGGATGTGACACAGGAGAAGAAAGCAGAGATCGAATCCCGTCAGGCACTGAAAGAGGCTTACCGGTCAGCAGAAAATGCAAATCGTGCGAAGACAGAATTCCTTTCCAATATGTCCCATGATATTCGGACACCGATGAATGCCATTGTGGGTCTGACAGCAATTGCAGGAGCAAATATTGAGAGTCAGGACAGAGTTATTGAATGTCTCAGCAAGATTACAGAATCAAGCCGTCATCTGCTGGGATTGATCAATGAAGTGCTGGATATGGCACGTATTGAAAGCGGAAAAATGACGCTGGCACAGGAGGATTTTAATCTGCCAGATTTGGTGGATAACCTTATTACACTTACAAAATCGGGGATAGATGAACATAAACATAATTTTGATATACACATCAATCACATTGAGCATGAGGATGTCTGTGGTGACAGCCTGAGAATCCAGCAGGTGTTTGTGAATCTGATGAGTAATGCAATCAAGTATACACCAGATGGTGGGAATATTACTTTTTCTATAGAGGAAAAGCCAAATGGATTTTCAGAGCTTGGATGTTATGAATTTACGATTGAGGATAATGGAATCGGTATGTCGCCGGAATTCCAGAAAATCATGTTTGATCCCTTCAGCCGTGCGGATGACCACCGGACAACCAGGGTTCAGGGAACTGGTCTGGGAATGGCAATCTGCAGAAATATTGTGAACCTGATGAATGGTAATATTAAGGTGGAAAGCACCTTGCATAAGGGAACACGAATCACGGTAACAATTTATCTGGAACTTCAGGAAAAAGAAAAAGAACAGGATAAACATCTGATGAATCTGCCGGTTCTGGTTGTGGATGATGATAAGACATGCTGTGAAAGCACAGTTGCCACATTGAAGGAGATTGGGATTACAGGCGAATGGGTTCTCTCTGGCAGAGAAGCCGTTGAGCGCTGTTACGCACGTCATGAGCTAAAAAATGATTACTTTGCTGTTATCCTGGATTGGAAGATGCCAGGTATGGACGGCATAGAAACAACCAGACAAATTCGGAAACGGATAGGAAAAGAGATTACCATTATTGTTCTGACATCTTATGAATTCAGTGAAATCGAAGAAGAAGCAAAGGCTGCAGGAGTAGATGCTTTTATTGCAAAACCGCTATTCCGTTCCCGGTTGACAGCAACGCTGCGGCAGTTTACTTCAGGCAGAAAAGAAAAAACAGCAAGAAATTATCTGGATAAGCTGTCAGAAGTAGATTACACAGGAAAAAGGATTCTGCTGGTTGAGGATAATGAACTGAACAGAGAAATTGCTGTTGAAATTCTGCAGATGACAGGGGCAGAAGTGGAAACGGCAGAAAATGGGGAAATTGCAGTTGAAAAAGTGAAGGCTTCTCCGAAAGGCTTGTATGATCTTGTTTTTATGGATATCCAAATGCCTGTCATGAATGGTTATGAGGCAACCGCAGCAATCAGAAGTCTTCCGGGCGAACAGGGAAAACTGCCGATTATTGCCATGACTGCCAATGCGTTTGCAGAAGACGTACAGCTGGCCAAAAATACAGGCATGAATGGACATCTCGCGAAACCGTTGGATATGAATAAGCTGAATGATGTTCTGGAAAACTGGCTGTAATAGGATAATCGGCTAATCGGATGAAAGTCTGAGCTGGGATTATAGAATAATGATTTTATCTTGGAATGGTTATTACCAAAAACCTAGTTGATGCCATGGGAGGCACCATTGATGTGGAGAGTGAACTGGGACAGGGAAGCTGTTTTGAAGTTCTCATGAACTGGCAAAGACGATTCCGATCATTGCTATGACAGCCAATGCATTTTCAGAGGATATACAGCATTCTCTGGCAGTCGGTATGAATGCTCATATTTCAAAACCAGTTGACATGAAGACGTTAGAAAAGACGATAAGAAGCATAAAAACTGGCGGGGCACCGAAACGCAGGTCACTGAACAGTGATAAATGAATATAAAAAATAAAACAATGTGCAAAATAGATAAATTTTAAGCTCTTATCGAACGACAAAAAGGTATTTCTGATCTGTACTTATGGTGGAAGTGCGAATTATAAATCCATAGAGCAGATTTTGAATAAGAAGCATTCTAAAGTGATAGGGAAATTCGGCTGCAAGGGCTATGACACATTTGGTCCATTTAAACTGGTGGGTGGTATAGCAAAAGGGCATCCAGATGAAAATAGTCAAAAAATCAATCGTAAAAATTTGCGATTGATTTTTTGTGCGTTTTAAGTTAAAATAAAAATATAATAATAGGAATTATTATTAAAATAAAAGATAAAATGTTGTTATAACAACAGAAAATTTAAAAACATTTTGGTAAAATCATAAATGTAAATAAGAAAAGCAATGCAAAAGGAGGACAAGATTATGAGTAAAGGAATAAACAGCAGAAAAGTGGCAGTGATCGGAACAGGATTTGTCGGTTCATCTTCTGCATTTGCACTAATGGAAAGCGGATTATTTACAGAAATGGTGCTGATTGATGCAGACAAGAACCGTGCAGAAGGAGAGGCTTTAGATATTGCTCATGGACTGCCATTCGCAAGACCAATGAAGATTACAGCAGGAGATTACGATGATATTGTGGATGCAGCGATCATCGTTGTAACAGCAGGTGCAGGACAGAAACCCGGAGAGACAAGACTTGATCTTGTAAAGAAAAACGTAGCGATCTTTAAATCAATCATCCCAGAGATTGCAAAGAGAAATTGTGAAGGAATCCTTCTGATCGTGGCCAATCCAGTAGATATTCTGACACAGGTTGCAGTGAAACTATCAGGATTCCCAGAAAACAGAGTCTTTGGTTCAGGTACAACCTTGGATTCGGCCAGATTAAAATACTTGCTTGGAGAACATTTGCAAGTGGATGCAAGATCTGTTCATGCATGGATCATCGGGGAACATGGAGATTCCGAAATCGTAGCGTGGTCAAGTGCTAATGTATCTGGTGTTCCAATCTCAGAATTTTGTGAGATGCGAGGATACACAGAGCATGACGAACATATGGAAGAAATCGCACAGGGAGTTAAGAACAGCGCATATAAGATCATTGAAAAGAAAAAAGCAACCTATTATGGAGTTGCAATGGCAGTCAGAAGAATCTGTGAAGCAATCATTCGTGATGAAAAATCTGTGTTACCAGTATCTTCTATTCAGCATGATACCTATGGAATTGAAGGAGTTACATTAAGTATGCCGGCAATCGTAGGGAAAAATGGAATTGAGAAGCAGGTAACGATCAAGCTGAATGAAAAAGAGCAGGAAGCTTTGAAGAAATCAGCAGATGCTTTGAAAGAAGTATTGGAAGATTTGGATATATAAAATAAGGTTAAGATTAAAAATATAAGTAAAAGTAATCGCAAAATCAATCGTAAATTTTTACGATTGATTTCGTGCAATTTAAAAGGATAAAAATGAAAGAAGGAAAGGAAGATTCATAAATTTAATTAGGTTGCTTCTCCCACTGCCTTTAGGTTGTGGGTAGTTGACATGACAACACAGGAAACAATCAAAAAAGCAGTTGATTATGCAAAAGAAAATAATATCAAAAATATCGTAGTTGCAACAACGACAGGAGGTAACCTTACATATCTGGAAAATGAAAAAGATTTACATATCGTCGGAGTTACAAATGTTTACGACCAAGGACAAAACTAAATGCCAGAAGAGAAGAGAGGCTAAGGGAAAGGATGTAGATATTATGAATCGAAAGAAGATAGCGATTATTTTATTTATTGTCATGATACTTTCAGAGTTGTTTGCAGGAATTGTATTTTTGCTGCCGATTAGTGGATTCTTCATGTATCCATTTGTATCGGAGTTTGCAGTGATCATGGGAATACTTAGTGCAGTGCTTGCAAAGGATCTGATCGTGGTAAGAGTGCTTGCGATTGTGGCAGTTGTATTTTGTGTGTTTACAATTGGAGCGGATTTGATGATGGTATTGGAATTTATGGGTGTGATATCTTAGTTATTAAATAATTTATATAGAAAAGATAATAAAGGAAACAGAATCCTTCAGAGCAAAATACTCTGAAGGGTTTCTTTATTATAATTATAGAGGAAATACAGATTATATGGTAAAATGAAACGAAAAACAATATGAAAGAGGAAAAACAATTTTGAATTTGTAAAAGAAATGTTGTTACAGGCTGAAGTTTATGTGTATGAGAAGGATCAAAAAATACAAGGATTTATAGGAGCAAATGGCGAACATATCGAAGGTATTTTTGTTTCAGATCAAATGCAATCTCAAGGAATTGGAAAACTTCTTTTAGATTATGTAAAGACTAAAAAACATAAACTGTCATTAAATGTGTATCAGAAAAATGTTAGGGCAATGCATTTTTATCAGAAAGAAGGTCTTAAAATTCAAAGAAAAGATTTCGATCAAGCGACGGGAGAAAAAGAATATGTGATGATATGGTCGAAAAAATAAATTTAGAGGAGAGAAAAGTAATTGGAAGGAAATTTAACAAAAGGACCAATTTTAAAAACACTAACGAAACTTGCGGTTCCGATCATGGCATCGTCGTTTTTAGGAACCTTATATAATATTACGGATATGGCATGGATCGGACTTCTTGGCTCAAAAGCGGTTGCAAGAGTCGGTGCAGGCAGCACTATCGTACACAAAAATAGCTTGCGGATTGATCGTGTTTTCATTTTTAACATTAACCTTAACGGGAATCTACACAGCACAGGGAGATTCGAAGACACCATTTATAGCCAATTTGATAGGACTTGTAACAAATATGATTCTAGATCCATTACTGATTTTAGGACTTGGTCCAGTGAGTAAACTTGGGGTAAACGGAGTCGCGATCGCAACGGTAAGTTCACAGGCTATCGTTATGACCATTTTGATCCTTGGAATCGTGTGGCAGAAGAAGAAAAATGTCTTAAAAGGAATCAGACTTTTTACTAAAATTCCATGGAAATATTTAGGCGGAATCTGTAAAATCGGTATTCCAACAGCAATTCAGGGAATGGTTTACTGTGGGATTTCCATGGTGTTAACACGTATGGTTTCAGGATTTGGAGCAGAAGCAGTCGCAGTTCAGAGAGTCGGAGGACAGATCGAATCGGTTTCATGGAATACAGCCGATGGATTCGGAACCGCTTTGAATGCGTTTATCGGACAAAATTATGGAGCTGGAAAGATGAATCGAGTGAAAAAGGGATACAAAGCTTCTTTGTGCAGCGTTGGAATCTGGGGAATCTTTATTACGATTCTATTTGTTTTTCAACCAAAAGCAATCGCAGAGATTTTCTTCCACGAACCAAAAGCAATCATGATTGCAATCGGATACCTGACGATCATTGGACTTAGTGAAGCATTTATGAGTGTGGAACTAATGACAGTCGGGGCATTGTCTGGATTAGGAAAAACACATTTATGCAGTGTGATCAGTATTTTATTTACCAGTGCAAGGATTCCACTTGCAATTATTTTGAGTGGAACAATGCTTGGTCTAGAAGGTATCTGGTGGGCACTTTCTGTGACATCCATTGTAAAAGGAATCATTTTTGTTGGCACATTTTATTGGATCATACATTCCATAATATCAAAGCGTAGATAAGATCAAAGCAACAGGTCGAGCGTGATGTATTATGATGAGGATGGAGTACAGCGAGTAAAATGTACACGTAGTTTGGAAAGGGTTATTTATGAAAATATATATAGATTTTGATGATGTTATATGTGAAACAGCAAAATACTTTACGAAAATTGCAAAGGAATTATTTGATATCGATGTGCCATATCGGGAAGTTCAGTTTTTTAATCTTCAGAAATCATTTGATTTAAATGAAGAACAGTATGATGAATTGATGAAAGCAGGGCATATTCCAGAAAATTTGTTGGCATATGAAGAAGCACCAGGAGCATCAGAAATAATCAATCATTGGGTTGATGAAGGCCATGAGGTTTTTGTTGTCACAGGAAGACCTTTTGATTCCTATGAACCATCCAGAAGATGGCTTGACGAACATCACCTAGATAGGATTCCGATTTATTTTGTTGATAAATACGGACGAGAAATGTTTAAACAGGATCATACATATAATCTGACATTAGACGAACTCTATCAAATGGAATTTGACTTCGCAATTGAAGATTCTCCAGCTGCATTTGAGCATGTACAGCATTTTGAAAATTGTAAAGTAGCTGTGTATGACCGTCCGTGGAATCAGCAGGTGGAATTTCCAAATGAAAGATTTCTTAGATGTTTGGATTGGAAAGAGATAGATCGTGTATTTGAAGAAATTGTTAATAAAGAAACTATATAATGATGAATTGATTTACGGAGGTATCATATGAAGTCGCACAAATATTGGTCAGTAGGAGCACTTTTTACAATGATCGGGACTTTTTATACAGGATATAAAGGATCAAAATCAGGTCATAAATATTTTGCTATAAGTTCCCTGGTTTGCATGGTTATGGCTATATACACAGGTCATAAAATGATTTCTGGGAATAAGAAAGCAAAGAATCATAAAGAAAAAGTAAAGGAGGAGCAGCATGAATAAGAAAGCGATGTATAAGTTAAGTTATGGACTGTTTGTATTGACTGCAAAGGAAGCAAAAAAGGATAATGGATGTATCATCAATACAGCAATTCAGGCAGCATCAGAACCAAACCAACTAAGTATCTGTGTTAATAAAGCAAACTATACACATGATATGATTCAAAGAACTGGGAAATTTACAGTATCAGTTTTGAGTCAGGGTGCAAAGTTTGAATTATTTAAACATTTTGGTTTTCAGTCAGGTCGGGATGTAAACAAGTTTGAAACGTTTGAAAAATGTGCACGAGGTACAAATGATATTTATTACATTACAGAAGGTACAAATGCATATATTTCTGTAACAGTTCATAAAACGGAAGATCTTGGTTCCCATACAATGTTTATCGGTGAGATAACCGATATGGAAGTGTTAAGTGACAGCCCTTCTGTTACTTATGAGTATTACCAGAATAATATAAAACCGAAACCACAAGAGGCTGGAAAAACAGATAAGGGTCAGACAATATGGCGGTGCAGAATCTGTGGATATGAATATGTAGGGGAAGAATTACCAGAAGATTTTGTATGTCCTTTGTGTAAACATCCGGCGTCAGACTTTGAAAAAGTGGTAAAGTGATGTGAGTGTATGGAGGAACAAAGTAATGTTAAAAATACTATTTGTATGCCACGGCAGTGTTTAAGGGACGGGGCAAAAGCCTTGATTTTATTGGGCTTCTTGGATAGAAACGTAAAATTTACACCTTATTTACACCTTTGGAAGATCGGATCGGAATAATATAATTTGCTAATCTGTGTTGATTTTTTTATGATTGAGTATAATAAAAGCAAGAACAGAAATGTTCTCGATGTAAGAGCATCATTAAAAGTTGGGCTGCAGATGGAGCAGGGTAAACTTCCATCTCATTAGATGTCTTAACTGGGTACCGAGGCTGACAACCAGCAGAAAACTCTTTTACAAAAGTAATTCTCACAAGAGTGTGGTTTAATGCCACACTCTCCTTTGCATGTGAGGTATAAGTGGCAACAAAGGTAGATAAGAAAAACGCAATACGACAAGGTATTACAGAGGCGGAAATCGTATACTGCCAAAATTTGGCAGGTAAAACATTTCTGTATGTTTGTGGAGATGAATATTTTGAAGTTTCTTTTCCAATAGATCACTTTCTACATTTAACAGGAGTGGAGACAAGACTTTCGACCAAGGATTTTTATAAGAATGCAAAAAAATCTATTCTTACAAATAATCAGTTCTATTTTGACGCAAGACATGTATATGCAAATGCCAAAAGGAAACTTCCGTGCTTAAAACGCTTGCCGGAATTAACGAATGAAATGGTATGTGTTCTAAAAAATATGAAAACCATGACAATTACATATAAACTCAGCGTTACAAATTTGGAATTTACAGGAAGTGTGACAAGAAAGCCCAAACGGTATACTGGGAAAAAAGATTAAGAAAAGAATAAAGAGCTGGTTTTAATTGTAAAATTTATGGGGAACTAACATCAGCTTATTGACATAAATTTAAAAATAAGTATAATAATAGTTGAGTAGTTGTTCAACTATTGTTATTTGGAGGTGAATATATGTCAAAAACGTCTTATATTTGTAATTGCGATGTAATTCATGAGGATATTGTGAATGATGTGAAATCCAAGATGCAGCCAAAAGATGATTATATCCAGTTGGCTTCTTTGTTTAAGCTATTTGGAGATGGAACTAGAGTACAAATCTTACACGCTCTAGAACAGAGTGAGATGTGTGTATGTGATCTTGCAGTGCTACTGGGGGTAACAAAATCTGCAATTTCGCATCAGTTAAAGGCATTACGCCTTGCGAATCTGGTAAAATTCCGTAAAGAAGCACAGATAGTTTACTACTCGCTGGCAGATGATCATGTGAAAGAGATTATTGACAAGGGATTTGAGCATCTTTGGCAGAAATAATATTTTTTAATATTATAGTTGAGTAATTGAACGATTAAACAAATTATAGAGTAGGGATGCGCTGATTGCTGCAGGTTATGATCCGTGTAAAAAATGCAATCCGTAAAAATGTGTCAGATATTTAAAAAATATGGAAGAGGAAGGTTGTAGTTCTATATTGCAATACTTCTTCTTTGCGCATATTGGATATGTTGTTGAGGGCGACTGTTGCACGCAGAAGATAAGTTGCGCCGGTCTGCGATAATGTGCTGTTTGTATAAGGAAAAGGACAAGGAGTTATGATGAATTTTAGTGGTATATTGATTGGTGTGCTTACCTTTTTTCTGATTGGATTGTTCCATCCTATTGTTATATATGCGGAGTATTACTTTGGAAGCCGCTGTTGGCCGGTATTTTTGCTGGTGGGCATTTTGTGTATGATTCTATCCGTAAGAATGCAGGAAATACTTTGGTCGGTTTCCCTGGGTGTTTTGGGCGTCAGTTGCTTTTGGAGCATTAAGGAACTGAAAGAACAGGAAAAAAGAGTGGCAAAAGGATGGTTCCCGAAGCGGAAGGTGGATAAGCACTAAAGAAGAAAGCGGGGAGATGAGAAGATGGCGGTATGGAGATTACAGGTGAATACTGGAGGAGCGAACGTTGCGGATTATTGCTTGCAAAACCATGTTGCAGCACTTGGGGGCTGGCAAGGTACTTGCTATGGAGCGTTTATCAAGGCAATCTTACACGTTTCTGACGAGCTGATTGAAAAAATCTATATCGACTTCTTCAACAGACTGCCAGAATTCATGCAGAACGCCCTAAGTGAAGACTTCCGGGTGGCGCAAGTGGTATTTTTAGGATCTGAAATATAGAGTTTTCAAGGTACAAATCCCACTATTTATGTGGGAAGTTTAAGTGAGTAATTGAACAATTAAACAAATTATAAGGAGATTATTATGAAACGCATATTTCTATTAAAAGGGTTGGACTGTCCAAATTGTTCTGCAAAAATTGAAAAAGAAGTCGGAGAGTTGGATGGAGTGCAATCCTCAGTGGTAAATCTGATGAAGCAGACGCTTACAATCAATGTTACTCAGACAGCCGCAGATACGATAGCCAGTCAGATTGAAACGATTGTCCACAGCCATGAGCCGGGTGTGGAGGTTCAGGAAGAAACAATTATCCCCGTTACAAAGAGTTATTTGTTAAAGGGCTTGGACTGTCCGAACTGCTCCGCAAAAATTGAAAAAGAAGTCGGAGAATTGGATGGAGTACAATCCTCAGTTGTAAATTTGATGAAGCAGACGCTGACAATCAATGTTGCTCCAGCTGTCGCAAATACAATAGCCAGTCAGATTGAAACGATTGTCCACAGCCATGAGCCAGATGTAGAAGTTTCCGAAATTGCACAGGAATACTATATACCTGCAAAAAAACAGGATACCAATACATCCTATAACAATGAGGATAAGAAGTTGACAGTTCGTTTAGCGATTGGTGCAGCAATCTATGCCATTGGTATGGCATTGACTGTTTTTGCGAAAGTGCCACTGCCTATCGAGTTAGCTTTTCTCATTGTTTCTTATGTTATTCTTGGTGGAGATGTTGTATGGCAGGCTGTGAGGAACATTTCAAAGGGGCGTGTATTTGATGAACATTTTTTGATGAGTGTTTCTACGATTGGGGCTTTTGTCATTGGTGAATATCCAGAAGCAGTTGCTGTTATGCTATTCTATCAGGTAGGTGAATTTTTTCAGTCATTGGCTGTTAAGCGTTCCAGAAAATCTATATCAGACTTAATGGATATACGTCCAGATTCTGCTACAGTAAGAAGAAATGGGGAATTGATTACCATATCTCCAGAAAATGTCTCCATTGGTGAGATTATTATTGTAAAGCCTGGTGAAAAAATTCCATTAGACGGTGTGGTATTGGATGGAGATTCTATGCTGGATACAAGGGCCTTAACAGGAGAATCAGTTCCGAGAAGTGTTCATAAAGGAGACGAAGCACTTTCCGGTTGTATGAATCAGACGGGTGTCTTAATGATTAAGACAACAAAAGCATTTGGTGAATCTACGGCTTCAAAGATTATTGATCTTGTGGAAAATGCGTCAAGCCGAAAAGCACCAACAGAAAATTTTATTACTACATTTGCACGTTATTATACACCTGTGGTTGTAATCTTAGCAGCTTTTCTGGCGATTCTGCCACCGATCATTCTTGGCGGAGGCTGGACAGAGTGGATTCGCAGAGGATTTGTTTTCCTTGTGGTATCTTGTCCATGTGCATTGGTTATTTCAATCCCGCTGACTTTCTTCGGCGGCATTGGTGCAGCATCTAAACGAGGTGTTCTTGTAAAAGGAAGCAATTATTTAGAGGCACTTAATAATGTCAGCGTTATTGTGTTCGATAAAACCGGAACACTTACAAAAGGTGTTTTCAATGTGACGGATATTTTGCCTGCAAATGGATTTTCAAAAGAACAGGTTCTGGAGTATGCGGCAGAGGCAGAGAGTTTTTCTAACCATCCTATTGCAAAATCCATTCTTGCTGCTTATGAAAAAGAAATTGATCAGTCAGTGATTTCTGATTATAAGGAAATTTCAGGATATGGAATCAGTGTAATGGCAGGGGAAAAGAAAGTTTTTGCTGGCAATACGAAACTTATGGATACAGAATGTATAGAGTACACAACCTGTGAAAAAGCAGGTACAAAAGTTTATTTGGCTGTAGATGGTCAATATGCAGGATGTATTTTGATAACAGATGAAGTGAAGCCGGACAGTAAAAAAGCAATTTCTGACCTGAAACATATCGGCGTGGAAAAAACAGTCATGCTTACCGGTGATGATGAAAAAATTGGGAAGTCTGTTGCAGAAGAATTGCAGTTGGATAAATATTATGCACAGCTGCTTCCTGACCAAAAAGTGGAAAAGGTTGAGCTTTTAGATAGTAAAAAGAGACCGGGAAGCAAATTGGCTTTTGTTGGTGATGGTATCAATGACGCTCCTGTCCTTGCCCGTGCAGATGTTGGTATTGCAATGGGTGGGCTTGGTTCGGATGCGGCCATTGAAGCAGCAGATGTAGTTCTGATGACAGATGAACCGTCTAAGCTGGTGGACGCGATTGAAGTAGCAAAAGCGACAAAACAGATTGTCATGCAGAATATAGTGATTGCTCTTGGGATTAAGAGTGTGTTCCTGATTCTTGGCGCTCTTGGTATTGCGGGAATGTGGGAAGCTGTATTTGGTGATGTAGGCGTTACCATAATTGCTGTTTTGAACGCAATGAGAATTTTGAAAAAATAGGAAATGAGGTGGAAATGTGAAACGAAAACTGATTCTGTTAGTTGTTACGATTGTTTTTCTTGTAGGTTTTGGTGTCATTTTACATTCACCGCCTTCTATGATTGATGCAGTCACAGGAGCAACACCGAAGTCAAAAAAGGCGGCTCAAGCCTCCGCACAGTTGGAAGGCTCTTATGTTCTCGGTATTAATATGATGTCAGATGGTCTCGACAACGAGAACACCCGGAATAAATTAAAAGAATTGGCACTGGACGATTCGGAAACAAATGAAACAGATCTCATGAAAACGGACATTAGTT
This sequence comes from Eubacteriaceae bacterium, assembly GCA_902362875.1. GTDB lineage: Bacteria > Bacillota > Clostridia > Lachnospirales > Lachnospiraceae > Anaerostipes. The sequence continues at coordinate 52,648 of CABIYF010000005.1, forward strand.
TTCGGTTATATGTATCTGAGACGGATTATCCGCTTGTCAGTTATGCTAAGAAACTCTGTGACAGGTTGAAACAGGCCGGTTTTTCCGTAGATCTGAAAGAGTACAGTAACACAATGATGCTATCAAGAGTGGTAAGTGGAAAGTATGATGTATTCCTGGCATCGGATGATTTTATTGACGTTACAACGCTAACACAGATGGACTATATGATCATGGATAGCGAAGAAATGAGGTGAGCGGGAATTTATGAGAAAATGGAATACGATTTTGTCTGTTTTAATGCTTCTCATTTTTATGATTCATGGAATCATGGGCAGCTTTATGCTGAACGGAGTTGGAAATAGTGCAGGGAAACTTCTTGCATGGATTGGTGTTGGTATTCTTGTTGTGCATACGGTGATTGGTGTCATCCTGACAGTTCAGAGTTTACAGACAGCGAAGCAATCAGGAAAAATGTATCTGAAACAGAACGCCATATTTTGGGCGAGACGAGCCAGTGGGATGGCAATACTGATTCTGCTGTTATTCCATATTGGCTTGTTTGGAAAGGTGCAGAATGGGACATATATTTTGTTCCCTTTTACAACGGTAAAGATGGTAACTCAGCTTTTGTTCGTAGCGGCAATCTTTGTTCATATTTTTATCAATATACGCCCATTGCTCGTATCACTGGGAATCATTAGTTATAAAGAACGAAGGAGCGATATTTATTTGATCCTTTCGGTGCTTCTTCTTTTTATAGCGGGAGCGGTTATTTTATATTATATTGGGTGGCAATATCTATGAGTAAGACAATTATTATTATAGGTGCTGGACTGGCAGGACTTTCAGCGGCTTTGCAGGCAGCGGAAAATGGATGCAATGTAAAACTGGTTTCCTCCCTTCCGTCAGAGCGGGCACAGTCTGTTATGGCGGAGGGCGGTATCAACGCAGCTTTGAATACAAAAGATGAAAACGACAGTCCCGAAGAACATTTTACAGATACAATAAAGGCAGCATGTGGTCTGGCAGATCCAAATGCAGTTTGGGGAATGACACAGGCAGCACCGGAGCTGGTGCACTGGCTGCTAAAACTTGGAGTTAAATTTAACATGAGTGGATATGATGATGTGGATCTGCGGAATTTTGGCGGGCAGAAAAAGAAACGGACTGCTTTTGCACAGAGCGATACCGGGAAGCAGATCATGACAGCTATGATAGACGCTGTTCGCAGGAAAGAAGCATCTGGTATGGTAGAACGGTTCAGCCATCATTCTTTCCTAACACTTCGTCTGTGTGGCAATATTTGTTGTGGCTGCGTAATCAGGGATGAATACAGTCAGGAGACTGTGGAATTACCGGGGGATGCGGTTATTGTTGCCACCGGTGGTATGCACGGATTGTTTGGAAATACAACGGGTTCGCTGAGCAATACAGGAGAAGTCACCGCAGAATTGTTCCGGCTTGGTGTTCCTCTGGCAAATGGCGAGATGATCCAGTACCATCCGACAACTGTGAAATGTGGTGGAAAACGCATGCTCATCAGCGAGGCGGCCAGAGGGGAAGGTGGCAGGTTGTTTGCCATGAAAGATGGAAAACAATGGTATTTCATGGAGGAAAAATACCCGGAGCTTGGAAATCTGATGCCACGAGATATTACCGCCAGAGAGATATGGAAGGTCAGCCATGAATCAGAGGTATTTCTTGACATGACGGAAATATCGGAGGAGATTATTTCAAATAAGCTATCTGGTCTGGCAGACGATTGTATGACCTATCTGCATAAAGATATACGAAAGGAACCGGTGTCTGTTTTACCGGGAATTCACTATTTTATGGGAGGCATTCTGGTGGATGAGCAGCACAGAACGCCGATTCAGAATCTTTACGCTGCCGGAGAATGCTGTGCCCAATATCATGGTGCCAACCGTCTTGGTGGAAATTCTCTGTTAGGAGCGTTATACGGAGGACGTGTTGCGGCAAAATCAGCATGTGAACAGGCAGATGTAGTAGATCTATCTTGTGCGACACAGATAGATTTTCCACCAACGTCTCAAATTTCAGAAATAAAGCAATTAAACAAAGTGATGCAGGATACTATGGGCGTTGTCAGAAATGAGAATATGTTGTTAAATGGGATTCAAACGGTACAAGCGCTGACAGGAAATCTTCCATTGCTTGGCATGGCAGTTCTAAAGAGTGCTCTTGCAAGAAAAGAAAGCCGTGGTGCACACTGGCGGGAGGATTATCCGAAGAGCAATGACGATGATTACCTTAAAACAACGGTAGCCAGATTTGATGGAAAGCAGATACAGATTTCCTTTGTACCTGTTCCAGAAAGGCGGTGATTCACTTGGTATATAAAATAAGAATCAGGCGGCAGGAGAGTCAGAAATCAGACAGTTATTGGCAGGAATTTGAGTTTGACGGAAGCAAAAACAGCTCTGTTGCCAATGTTCTAAAGGAATTGAACAGTAGAACCCCTTTGAAAGATAATTCAGGGAATATAGTTACTCCCATCAGCTGGGAATGTAGCTGTATGGTGCGAAAATGTGGGGCTTGCGCCATGCTAATTAACGAACGTCCGAGGCTGGCATGCTCTACATTTCTACATACGTTAAAAGGTTCTACAATCACCTTGGAACCTTTAAGCAAATTTCCGCTTGTAAGAGATTTGATCGTTGACCGGTCAATTCTGTTTGAAAATTTGAAAAAACTGAATCTTTGGCTTGAAAGTGAAGCTTATATGAATCCGTGGACACATGAACCAAGATACCAGTCGGCACGCTGTCTGATGTGTGGCTGCTGCCTTGAAGTGTGTCCTAACTTCTCTGCAAATGGGACTTTCGCAGGCGCTGTTGCTGCAGTCAACGCATTTCGGATTCTGAATGAAGAACAGGAAAGCACTCATTTGAATGAGATTTCTGCTGAATATAAGAAGAAATATTTTGAGGGATGCGGGAAGTCGTTATCTTGTCATGATATTTGTCCGATTGGTCTGCCTGTGGAAGAACTGCTTGTAAGGTCGAATGCAGCGGCTGTTTGGGGCAAATAAAATGGATGATAAAAGCTATAATGAATGTATGAAGAGAATCAAAAACTTGATTCTCTTTTTTTAAAATACATACATTGACAAATATCTATGTATATATTATATTGAACATAGACAATGATCAATGTGAGGTGTCAATATGAATGCAATGGATGTGGCTTTGATATGCAAGGCTTTGGGCGATGCGAACCGGCTGGAAATTGTACAGATGCTGTCGGATGGAGAAAAGTGCGGGTGTAAACTTTTGGAAAGATTTGAAATTACCCAGCCAACTTTATCCCATCATATGAAGATATTAGTAGGATGCGGCCTTGTGAATGATCGTAAGGAAGGAAAATGGCATCACTATTCTTTGAATTGTGAGACATTGATGAATTACAAACACTTTATAGAATCCCTTACTTGCCTTGGATGCGGTGACGGGGATTGTTGTAAATAATTTAAGGAGAGCAGATAGCATGAAAAAAGAATCAAATTCAGGAATTAGTTTTTTCCAGCGTTACCTGACTGTATGGGTAATTATCTGTATGCTTATAGGAATTATGTTGGGACATTTTCTTCCGGGAATGAAAGAGGCACTGAACTATCTGGAATATGCAGGAATTTCTATTCCGCTGGCAGTTCTTATATGGATTATGATCTATCCAATGATGATGAAGGTTGACTTCAAGAGTATTAAAAATATCGGGAAAAACCCGAAAGGTTTATTTGTTACATGGATTGTAAACTGGCTAATAAAGCCTTTTACTATGTATGGAATTAGCCGGAATCATAACAAGGCTGCTGGTAGTCAGAAAGAAAGGAACGGAATACTTTGAGCAGACTTTTCTGCATAAATTTGATTCCGCAACAACAGTGGGACTTTTGCTCACGCTGATACTGATTTTTATGTTTCAGGGCGAGGTGGTGCTGGACAATCCACTGCACATTATATTGATTGCAGTTCCGCTGATCATTCAGACATTCTTTATATTCTTTCTGGCATTTGGAGTATGCAGAATTATCAGACTTCCGTATGATATTGCAGCCCCGGCTGGAATGATTGGTGCATCGAATTTCTTTGAGTTAGCTGTTGCAGTCGCTGTAGCTTTATTTGGTACATCAAGTCCAGCGGCACTGGCAACTACAGTAGGTGTATTAACAGAAGTCCCGGTAATGCTTACTCTTGTGAAGATTGCAAACAAATTAAAGGAGAAGTTCAAGTATGAATAAGAAAAAAGTTGCTTTTATATGCGTTCATAATTCATGCAGAAGCCAGATTGCAGAAGCTTTGGGAAAACATCTGGCTTCGGATGTATTTGAAAGTTATTCGGCAGGGACAGAAACGAAACTACAGATTAATCAGGATGCAGTCCGGGTTATGAAAGAATTGTATGGAATTGATATGGAAGCAGAAGGACAATATAGTAAGCTGATCGATGAGATACCAGTACCGGATATTGCAATTTCAATGGGTTGTAATGTGGGATGTCCGTTTATCGAAAGACCGTTTGATGATAATTGGGGACTTGAAGATCCAACCGGAAAGAGTGACGAAGAGTTTAAGAAGGTTATTGATGAGATAAGGATGCAAATTTTTATATTGAAACAACGATTGGATGAATTTGAAGAAAACTAAAGAAGTTGAGAAATTGCAGTTTGTCGAACGGATGAGATACAAAAAAACATATAAGAATAATCAACAAGGCAGGTGGTTTTATAACAAGACTGTCTGCCTTCTTTTATGCCAGCAGAGGCTATTTCAAAGGGGCATCCAAAAGACATACAATATATAGGCTCAAATGGCGAAAGTGCCCATTTGGGCCTATTATTGCATGAATTCATATGTTACATCCAGGGCAAGATCCACCCGTGTATTACAGTATTGTCATTTTGACAATTTTGTATTACTTACGAGTAGCAGACTTGATGGGGATTACGTCCCCATACCCACGTGAAAATATAATTGCTGGCAATTACATTTTAGCAGACACGCAAGCGTTTCTGAGTAAGTGTCACAGACAACAAAATAAGGAAATTTTGATAAGGCATTCACCTGGAATAGGTGAGTGTTTTTTGCTTTCAAATATTCAATTAACCGAAAAAATTAAAAAAATTTCATCAGGGGGCTGTAAAAATGCCTCTCAGCGTTTCGTATTAATGAAAGGGTATTTGGGCGGGAAAAATAAAAAACTTTCCTCAAGAGCCTGTATTTATGCCCTTCATCTTTTGAATATATGTAAGGACATTTTTGAGCCGGCATAAAAATGATTTTTACAATAATTAGAAACAGAAATGAGGCGAGAAAAGAATGAAATATGAATACATGAAGGAGTCAGAGCAGATGCTTCAGTACTTCCAGTTTCCGAAGTTTTTATTAAAGCTGCGAATTTCTCAAACTGCAAAATTCCTTTATATGATTTTGTATGACCGGGCACGGATATCGAGAAAGAATAGCTGGATAGACAAGTATGGAAATGTTTATCTGATATTTCCAATAGATGAATTGTCTGTTCAAATCGATAAATGCAAATCTTCTGTAAAAACAGCGTTGAAGGAATTAGATGATGTGGGATTATTGGTTCGCAGATCCGGTGGATTTTCAAAACCCAATCATTTATATGTGAAAATTCCATCTGATGAGATAGGTTTACAGCCGGTTGACAATAAGGCGGTTGAAAAGATAGTTGCAACAGAGCCGGAAAAGCCACCTTCATCTGGTCGTAAAAATGGCTGTGGAGGAGTCGGAAATGTGGCACCTAGTAAAGTAACTGAGAAATATAAAAGTAATAAATATCATGAAGTAAATTATTGCTATGGGGAAGGAGAGAGTTTGTGATGAGAGAAGAAGATACTGTATGTGTAGGCAGTGATGGTTTGCAATACTGCAAAGTCTGTGGGGAAGCGAAAGAAGCATTTTTCCCCAAGGGTGGATTTATGGGGATGAAGAAACATTCCAGGCAATGTGCCTGTGACAGAAAAGCATATGAAGAAGAACAAAAATATTTTAAAGACAAAGAGCACCGGGAATTAGTCAGCAGAAATATGAGCATCTGTTTTGACGAGAGCAGAATGGAAGAGTGGACATTTGAAAATGCAGATATGTCAGATACGGTAATGCATAGAGCAAAAAAATATGTTGATAACTGGGAGGAAATGAAAAGAAATCATATAGGCTGTTTGTTCTGGGGACCGGTTGGTACCGGGAAAAGTTTTATTGCGGGGTGCATTGCCAATGAACTTCTTAAGCAAGAAGTAATGGTAAAGATGACAAATTTCAATACCATTATTGATGATATATTTCCACTGGCAGACAAAACGGAATATATCAATGCATTGGCGTCTTATCAGCTTTTGATTATTGATGATCTTGGAGTGGAACGAAATTCAGAATATGCGTTAGGAATTATTTTTAGCGTCATAGATCGAAGAATCCGTTCAGGACGACCTTTGATCATTACGACCAATCTTCCGCTGAAAGAAATAAAAAACGAGACCATGTTAGATAAAAGACGTATCTATGACCGTATTTTAGAAATGTGTACGCCTATGTATGTTGGAGGCACAAGTAAGAGAGAAGTGATTGCAAGTATGAAAATGGAGAAAGCGAAAACGTTGTTGAATACAAACAGAGGGGAGGAGGACTGCGAATGAATCATACAGAAAAAACAATACCTGTTTGGGAGAAATATTCTTTAAATGTATCCGAAGCAGCAGAATATTACGGAATTGGAGAAAAGAGATTGAGACAAATCGCAGGTGAAAATGAGGGAGCGGATTTCATTTTGGAAGTAGGTTCTCATATTCGATTCAAAAGGAAATTGTTTGAAGATTATCTGGATACAGCCAGCACAGTTTAAGTGACAGAATAGAAGAAATAGTAATGAAAATAATATTCATTTTATCTTAGCGAAGGAAAGGTCTTGTGGTATAATGAATAAACCGAGACGGTCTTCCAAGTTAAATGAACATTTGATGAAGGAGACTAAAATATTATGAGTGAAAAAAGGAGAGATCATAGAGGACGTATATTACACAATGGAGAAATACAGTTATCTGATGGCAGATATCGATTTAAGTATGTCGATGAGATGGGAAAGGAGCGCTGCGTATATAGCTGGCGCTTAGACCATAACGATGCAACTCCGAAAGGAAAGTGCCGTACTTTGTCGCTTCGGGAGATGGAGAAGAAAATCCAGGCGGACCATTTTGAGCAGATTGCAACAAATGGCGGAAATATGACGGTACTGGAACTGGTTGAAAAATATACATCAACAAAAACCGGTGTCAGACCTACTACAGTTGCAGGATACGGAACAGTTATCAATTTATTGAAGAAAGATTCATTTGGAAAAAGAAGGATTGATACGGTTCGGATTTCGGATGCAAAATGTTGGCTGATACATCTTCAGCAGGTAGAAAAGAAAAGTTATAGTTCCATCCATTCAATCCGAGGAGTTCTTCGTCCGGCATTTCAGTTGGCAGTGGATGATGACCTGATCAGGAAAAATTCATTTCAGTTTCAGCTAATGGAAGTGGTTGTGAATGACAGTGTGACAAGAGAGGCAATCAGCAGAGCGGAGGAACGTAAGTTTCTACGATTTGTGAAGGAGGATCCTCATTTTTGCAGGTATTATGAGGGAATCTACATATTGTTTAAAACAGGTCTTCGCATCTCGGAATTTTGTGGTTTAACGATTTCTGATATTGATTTCAAGGAGCATACGATCAACATCAATCATCAATTGCAGAAAAAATCAAAAATCGGATATTATATTCAAGAGACTAAAACAACCAGTGGAACGAGAAAGATACCTATGACTGCAGATGTAGAGGAATGTTTTCGGAAAATAATAGAAAAACGGAACCCGCCCAAAGCAGAACCTATGGTAGATGGAAAAAGTGGATTCTTATACTTTGATAAAAATGAAAGTATCTGTTATTCCCTGCACTGGGAGCATTATTTTCAACACATCATTCAGAAGTATAATAATACTTATAAAGTACAGATGCCTGTCATTACACCGCATGTATGCCGGCATACCTATTGCTCAAATATGGCAAAATCCGGAATGAATCCAAAAGCATTGCAATATTTGATGGGCCACTCAGAGATCAGCGTAACGTTGAATACATATACGCATGTAAATCTTGAGGATGCCAGGGAAGAAATTGCTCGGATTCAGGTTGTGTAATTACGATTTTTAATTAAAAATAGCAAGGTGTAAAATAGAAAAACATACACCTTATTTTACACCTTTTGCGGACAATATTATGCGAAAATAAACCAGGTTATGCCAGAAAGCAAAAATTTACAAAGGCTTACAAAGCCCGAAATACCAAGAAAAACTAAGAAATGCGAGGTTATGCAATAATGATAAAAGTACTATTTATCTGCCACGGCAATATCTGCCGAAGCACAATGGCTCAATTCGTTTTCCAAGACATGGTAAACGATCAAGGCTTAAAAGATAAATTCTACATCGACTCTGCCGCAACTAGCAGAGAAGAAATCGGCAATCCACCACATCATGGCACAGTCAACAAACTGCGACAGAAAGGAATCCCAGTTTTAAAACACCGAGCCATTCAGATGACAAAACAAGATTACGAAGAATACGATTACATCATCGGCATGGATGCATGGAATCTAAGAAACATGAACCGAATCACAGGCGGTGACCCAGATGGGAAAATACATCTGTTACTAGATTATTCCAAACATCCAAGAGACATCGCAGATCCATGGTATACAGGAAATTTTGATGATACATATAGAGATGTAGTCGAAGGATGTGAAGCATTCTTAAAATATCTAAAACAAGAAGAGCTATAGAAGGAGAAATATAAATATGAAGGTCGTAATATTAAATGGAAGTCCAAGAAAAGGCGGAAATACAGAAATCATGGCAGAAACATTTGCCAAAGCAGCCAAGAAACATGAAGTAGAAATTTTAAATATCGCATTAATGAACATCAAAGGATGTCTGGGATGTAAATATTGCTATGCACATCAGGGAGAATGTGTGCAGAAAGATGATATGGCAAAAGTCTTAGAAACATTAAAAGATGCAGATATGGTAGTTTTTGCGTCTCCAATCTATTGGTTTGATATCACAGCACAACTAAAAACAGTCATTGACCGTTTATATGCATGTGGAAGCACAGGATTTCATTTTAACAAAACAGCACTGCTATTGAATGCAGGAGCAGATCATGTATTTGATGCAGCAATTGCTCAGTACAAAGCAATGACTTCTTACTTAAAATGGGAAGATCAGGGAATCATCACAGCTCCAAACATGGTAGAGAAAGGCAAAATGAAGGAATGTCCAGAGCTTGAGAAAGTAAAAGAATTAGCAGAAAAATTATAAAGAATCTATAAAAGCTAAGCAGAGTACCATGTCCATAGGAGCAACTGCACCGCATGGGCGTGGGTGAATGCGTCCTGACACACCCAGACTTTATTTTATTCCTTGATTTTGATATATTGTTGGATAACTTTCAGACTGTTTTCACTCAAGGACGAGATAAAATAACTGTCTGACCAGAAGTAAGGCTTCCAGTAATACTTCTTTAAAATCGTATCTCCATACAGCTTTCTGGCAGTTTGTGTCTTTAGGACGTTGGCAAGTTCTGCCGGAGATGTCATGGTGTCTGCTTCCAGAAGGATAAAAAGTAACTGGGCCTGTGGATATAATAATCTGTATTATCTTTCTTTCGCATGATGTATCTTCTTTACAACCAAACATACGTTTGCTATAATTAATTATAGAAATACAATGTTTTCAAGACATTAGAAAGGATATAATCATATGGCATTTTCCGTAACACAACGGGTGATCTCATCCGAAGATATGATCTACAGTTATTGTGATGACTTCTGCAGAAAAGCGAAGTTATTATATAATGCTGCTCTTTTTCGTATCCGTAACATCTTTACTGGATATGAAAAAGAACATCGGACAGACAATGAAGAAGATGTCTTTTGTGAGGTCCATGCATTACAAGATGTTTATCCTCAGATCCATGTCCGAAAAGTGATCTCTTACAACCATTTGGAGAAGCTGATGCGTGTCACGGAAAATCCGGATTTCTTTATCGGACTGCCGATGCAGACAGCACAGGCGATGGTAAAGCAGGCTGTCACAGATTTCAAAAACTGGCTGGCTTCTTTAAGAGAATATAAAAAACATCCGGAAAAATTTTTAGACAGACCAAAGATGCCCCACTATAAAAAACAAGATCTTGCAACAGTGATCATCACCAATCAGGATGCTGTTTTATATCCGTCAGGAACTGGAGTATCCTTAAAACTGCCGATCATAAAGAAACGTCTGAGCTTTTCTAATATTTCTGAACATGCTTTCTTAAAAGAAGTCCGGATCAAACCTTATCATGGAAGATTTCTGTTCTGTCTGACATTTGAAGAACCAGAGCTGGTGATCGAAACTTCCATGCCTTATACCTGTGCCATTGACTTCGGGATCGACAACTTCGCAGCTATCGTATGTGATGATGGTTCATCTGCAATCTACAAGGGCGGAGCTGTCTTATCCGATACTCAGTGGTTTCATAAACAAAAGGCAAAGTACGTTTCCATTCTGACAAAAGGACATAAAAACCAATATGCAACTTCTGCAAGATTGAAAGATCTTTCTTTTCATCATGCGAATTTCACCAAAGACCAGTGCCATAAGATCAGCCGGAGTATCATTGATTTCTGTGTAGAGCATCAGGCTGGGGCTTTGATCTTTGGTGTGAATCCGTTATGGAAACAGAATTCCAGGATTGGAAAAATCAACAATCAGAAGTTCGTCTCCATGCCGATCGCTTTTCTACGAACTATGATCACATATAAAGCATTGAATGCAGGGATCAAGATCATTGAACAGGAAGAAAGTTATACTTCCAAAGCAGATATCACAACAAAAGACTATATTCCTACCTATGGTGTGGATGATAAAGATGTACAGTTTTCCGGGCTTCGTATCAAACGAGGTCTGTATCGTTGCGCAGATGGAACGATCCTGAATGCTGACTGTCATGCAGCAGCGAACATCATGAGAAAAGCAGTTCCGGATATTTGGGATCGAACAACAGACTTTTCTTTTCTGGCAAGTCCAAAAGTGTATGGATTCCACGAACTGAACCCTAAAAGTATTCCCGTCAAAGGGATAGCGGCATAAGTGAATATGCCCTGATCGGTACGAACAGCCAGAATCTTCTGGTCAGAGATGAGTAATTGTTACGACTGTCAGAAGCCTCTTCCATAGGAACTACTGTACCGCATGGGAGAGGCAATTCACCAATTAGCAGCGTAATAATTTAGAACTCACTGAAATTCCGTCATATGTTTCCGATACCACAAAGGCATCAGATTCCTCTGACACTGATGATTTTCTCGTTCTTTAATCCCAATTGTATTGAAAAAGTCTTTCCATAGATCAATAAACGGATCGTCTGTCTGAATGGACAGCCGGTCCATTTCTTCTTTAGAAAGCGTTGTCAGATAATAATCCTGATCCGCAGGATGAACGACAGCAATGAAGCGTTTATCATCAATGATCATCCAGTTTTCAGAAGGCAGACGGTCAGAAAAATGCGGAGCAACTAAAGTCAATACATTACTCTTTGGCTCAATATGACTTACCAACACATCCCCAGGCATATTCGCAAATCGGATAAATTCCACATGAAAATGAGCTTCATTTCCAACTTTGCGTTTCAGTTCAAACATCCGCATAACCACAGGTTCCTGAAGAAAATCCACAACATGAGCACCATAATGGAATCCAGCAACCATAAAACGATAAATCGTATCCAACTTATCCTCGGCATCAGACATCGCAGCTTCATAGATCATAATATAAGCCTGATAAGAAATCTTACTCTTAATAGAACGAACGACACTGGCAATTTTCTCCGGATCAGCATCCACATGCCGATAATCACAGAATAATTCCAGATTCCCAATTGGTTCTGTCTTCAATTTAATATTGGAATGTCCAAGTCTTGATGCCCAGGCTTCATAAACACAAGTCATCATCGCATCAAAATTATCTTCACAGGTAAAAACAGTCATGATAGCCTCCAGAATACAAAAAATAACGAAAATTACATCTGTCCAAACAAAGTCTTCGAAGAATCTTCCACAGTAACTTCCGATTGAAAATTAAAATCATCAAATAAAGAAAGCTGCCGATAAGTCTGCGGATGATTAATCTCCCAATTTTGCTTTCCATCTTCACCGATCAGCTGTCGAGTGATAAAATCTTCTTCAATCGGTATTCGATACATCATCTTCCCGCTGCAAGTGATAAAATATTTCGCACGTTTTAGAACAACTCCCATCTTCTTCAAATGTTCAAAATTAAGCGTTCCATGTTTGCGAGCCTTCACAATACGAAACGCAGACTTTGTCCCGATTCCAGGAACACGAAGCAACACATCATAAGAAGCCCGGTTGATCTCAACCGGATAAATATCCAGATGACGAAGTGCCCAGTCACACTTTGGGTCAAGCATCGTATTAAAATTCGGCCGGTCTACAGAAAGTAATTCATCTGCCTTAAATCCATAAAACCGTAGCAGCCAGTCTGCCTGATACAGACGGTGTTCCCGAAGAAGCGGCGGTGCAGTTCCAAGAGCTGGCAGATTAGAATCCTCATTCAAAGGAACATAAGCAGAATAAAACACACGTTTCAAGTCATATTGCTGATATAATTTCTGCGTTGTTGATAAAAGCTGCAGATCACTCTCACCAGTTGCACCAATGATCATCTGTGTACTCTGACCAGCAGGAACAAAAGGTACAGGCTTACCATTGCGTTGTAAACGCAAAGTATTCTTAAGAGAAGGGTCCGCAAGTGCTAATGGAGAAGATCCAGTCTGGATTCGCTGATAAGGATTCTCCTGAAAGATCGTATGCTTTAAATACTTATTACTTCGAGAACGTTCCATAGAGGCATCCTTTCCGATCATCAATCGATGATCGACAATCCCATTCTGAATCTGACGAATCGGAGCAACAAGTTTCTTCGGATTCTTATGAGGAGCCAGTTTCTTAAGTCCATCGATTGTAGGAAGTTCCAGATTCACACTCATACGATCGACAAGATATCCCATATTCGTGATCAATTCATCCGAAGCCCCAGGAATCGCTTTCACATGGATATATCCATTAAAATGATACTTTGTACGAAGCAGATAAATCGCCTGATACATCAATTCCATCGTATAAGTCGGACTCTTCACGATTCCAGAGCTTAAAAATAATCCCTCAATATAATTTCTTCGATAAAATTCTACAACAAGTGTACAGATCTCTTCTGGAGTAAATGTCGTACGAACCCGGTCATTGCTTACGCGGTTTAAACAATACTTACAATCATAAATGCACTCATTACTAAGCAAGATCTTAAGCAAAGAAACACAACGTCCATCTGAAGAAAAGCTGTGACAGATTCCTGCTGCTTCTGTATTTCCAAGCATTCCTTTCTTCCCGTGGCGATTTGAACCACTGGAAGTACAGGCAACATCGTATTTGGCTGCATCGGCTAAAATCTTCAATTTTTCATTTAAAGATAGATCTTTTGATGAGATTTCCATATCAAATGGCTCCTTTCGAATATATGTTCTAGTTTAACATAAATAAACTAATTTTACAAATTGTATTATAAATATTGCATACAAATAAAAACATTTGTAAATTACAAACATTTATATATATGATCCTGAGGACGTTTATGAATATCCAGTAGGAACAGCAGAAGAATGTGCAGATATGATTCACGAATTTTTACCAATTGCGAGAACAGTCAAAGTATTAAGTGAATTTATTGGAACGGTTGTAAGTCAGGATGCTGTGACATTATTAGATATCAACAACTCCGTACCAGCAGATACAAAATTAAGAGCCTACGTTGCACAAGGAGAAATCCTTCCAGTAGCAACAAGATCTTTCGGATTTATTGGTGTATTTGCTATCCTAGAAATGGGAAGATTTTACCGCTATGTACTGATCTAAAAGAATTTCCCACACCATGGAGCTGTTGCTTTTGGACATTTTGGAAAAATTTTATATGAAGTATTCAAATACATCTTCTTGGGAAAAACTGCATGCGGTCAGCATGCAGTTTTTTCTGTGTCTAAAAAACAAGGCAAATTTCTAAAAAAACAAGTAAAAATATTACTAAATATTATGATTGCTTGCACGGAACAGCACAAGAGCTGCGGATAACAAGATTACATGGAAGTGTCAAACGAATCGGAATTTGATGATTCAGAGAATCTTCTTTTGCCCGAAGCATAATATAATGAGCAGCATATTCTCCCATAAATTCAGCTGGGGTATGGATCGTAGTCAGAGGAGGGTTTGAAAAACTTGCAACGCTGATATCATCAAAGCCAATAATAGATATATCATCTGGAATTTTATAACCATTTTCATATAAAGCTCGCATTGCACCGATCGCAAGAGGATCACTGGCAGAGAAAATAGCAGTTGGAAGATCTCCATCAGCGATCATCTGCTTTGTCATGTTATATCCGGATTCTGCTGAAAAATCACCTTCATAAATAAAAGGTTCATAATGGATGGAATGCTCTTTGCAGTAATTGATAAATGCATCCTTACGTTCTTCGAAATATATGCTGTTATCAGCGAGAACTTCTTTTCCGCCAAGATAAGCAATCTTTCGATGACCAAGATCATACAGATAGTCTAATGCTTCGATAACAGCTTGCCGGAAATCAAGATTGATCGTATCGCAATAAATCTTTGGTGTTTTCATATCAACAAAAATAGTATTGGAATTAAGTTTTTGAAAGGATTCAATCTGAGATTTATTAAACTTACCGATACAGATTAGACCTTGCAGATCTTTGAGTGTGTCAGGATAATTGCAATCGCTCTGGAAAGCACGGACAACATGAATGTTATGGTCTGCACAATATTTTTCAATGCCGACACGGATTGCCTGATAATAAGGATCTTCCAGTTCCTGAAAGACAGAATACCATTGAAAGATACCGATAGAAATGGATTTTTCAACGGTGTTTTTTAAATGCTTTGTATAATTTAATTCCTGGGCAACCTTTAAAACGCGCTGTTTTGTTTCATCGGTTACGCTCAGGGTATCGTCTTGGTTTAAAATTCTTGATACAGTTGCGGCAGAAACAGATGCTTTCTGTGCAATATCTTTGATTGTTGCCATAGAGATAAAATCCTTTCTGAATAAATGTTAGTTTAGTTCATTATAGCAGATAAAAACATAAAAGTAAATTTAGTAAAACAAAAGTAAAATTTTTAGTAAAAATATATTGACAATTTTACTAAAATGTTTTACTATAAAAACATCAAAGACAGCTTATAAAAAACTAGGAGGAAAGAAAAATGGAAACAACAAATGGAAAGGTTCCAGGCAGAGTAAAGTATACTTTTGCATTTGGAGCATTAGGAAAAGATTTAATTTATGGAATGATGGCAACATTCGCTATGATATACTTTACGGATGTGTTAAAAGTATCGCCGGGATTTGTAGGAATCGTATTCTTCGTAGCAAAACTTTGGGATGCATTTAATGATTTATTCATGGGGATGATCGTAGATAACACAAGATCACGTTTTGGAAAATTCGTTCCATGGCTGGTGATCGGAACGTTGATCAACGCAGTTGTGTTTGTTGTATTATTCACAGATTTTAAATTAACAGGAACATCACTTTGTATCTTCGTCGCAGTCATCTATGTATTATGGGGAATGACTTATACGATCATGGATATTCCATACTGGTCTGTAATTCCAAACCTTACATCAGATCCACACGAACGAGAAGTTGTTTCCGTTTTGCCTAGAATTTTCGCAAGTATTGGACAGTCATTAGTCATCGCAGGATTCGGCGTTCAGATCATTGCAGCATTAGGTGGAGGATATATCGGATATCATCGTTTTGCTATGATCATTGCAGGAACATTCATCCTCACAATTGGTGTTGCAGTCTGCAACCTGAAAGTAAAAGAAAATAATGCACCAAGTGAGAAGATTTCTTTCAAAGATGTATTCTCAATCATCAAACAAAATGACCAGTTACAGTCAGCAGTAGGATTGATTCTTCTATATAATGTAGGAATTCAGTTTATCATGGGTGTTGCAGTTTACTATTTCACATATGTATGTGGAAATGCCAACATGTTATCAGCTTTCATGATCAGCGCATCTATCGCAGAAGTTGTTGGGTTGATCATCTTCCCGGAAGTAGCAAAGAAATTATCCAGACATACATCATTTTTACTGGCTTGTATCTTACCATTTATTGGTTTAGCATTATTATTAGTCGTTGGATTTGTATGCCCACAGAATATCGTATTAACAGCAGTTGCAGGAGTGATCGTAAAGACAGGAACAGGATTAGAACTTGGATGTGCGACAGTATTCTTATCTGATGTTGTTGACTATGGTGAGTACAAATTGGGAACAAGAAATGAATCCGTTGTATTCTCTTTACAGACATTGATCGTAAAATTTACAGCAGCATTAACATCACTTTTCATTGGATTTGCACTGGAACGTACAGGATACATTCCAAATCCAAACGCAGTACAGTCTGCATTAACATTAAATTCTATCAGATTTTTAATGTGTGCGATTCCAGCAGTGTCCATGCTTGTAGCCTATGTAGTTTATAAAAAAGCATATCATCTGGATGACAGCTTCATGAAGAAAGTTATTCAGACGATCGAAGAAAGGAGAGCAAATCGTCATGTCGAACAGTATTAAAAAATTAGAAGAAGCTTTTAAAGAAGGAAAATATGATCAGTTATTAAAAGATATCTATGTAGATGAAGGCGTTCTTGCATATCAGCAGGAACGTTACATCAAAGCATTAGGATCCTTTAAAGATATTTATGGAGAAAAAGAAGTAGAGATTTACAGTGCACCAGGAAGAAGTGAAGTAGGAGGAAACCATACAGATCATCAGTTTGGAAAAGTTCTTGCAACTTCCATTAACTTGGATGCGATCGCGATCGTTGCAAAAAGAGATGACGATGTGATCGACCTGAAATCAGAAGGATATGAAAGAGTCATAGTAAGTCTTAGTTCTTTTGATCCAGCCAAAGCAGAAAAAGGAACATCACAGGCACTGATCCAAGGAGTTGCTTCTAAATTAAAAGAAGAGGGATATAAAATCGGTGGATTTGAAGCTTATGTAACAAGTGATGTATTAAATGGGGCTGGAATGTCATCTTCTGCTGCATTTGAAGTATTGATCGGAAATATTTTATCTGGGTTATATAACGATATGAAGATCGATCCTGTATTTTTGGCGCAAGTCGGACAGTATGCGGAGAATGTATACTTTGGAAAACCATGTGGATTGATGGATCAGATGGCATCTTCCATTGGAGGTCTGATCAATATCGATTTTGAAGATCCAAAAAATCCAAAGATCAAAAAGGTTGAAGTGGATTTTGAAGAATATGGACACAGCTTATGCATTGTGGATACGAAAGGATCTCACGCAGATTTAACAGATGATTATGCAGCAATCCCATATGAAATGAAGAAAGTAGCCAATTACTTTAATCAGGAAGCATTAAGAGAAGTTGATAAAGATGATTTTTATTTAAATCTTCCAAAGATCAGAGAAATCTTAGGAGATCGTGCAGTTCTTCGAGCTATGCATTTATTTGAAGAAAATAAACGTGTAGATCAGCAGGTAAAAGCTTTAGAAGAAGGAGATTTTGAGAAATTTAAGAAATTGATCAAAGAATCTGGTGATTCATCCTTTAAATATTTACAAAATGTATATTCAAGCCATGACCTGACAAATCAGAGCGTATCAATCGGACTGGCGATCAGTGATATTTCTTTAGGAGATAAAGGAGTCAGCCGAGTTCATGGTGGAGGATTTGCAGGAACGATTCAGGCATTTGTGCCAAATGATATTGTCAGCATGTACAAGAAGAACATGGAACATGTATTTGGTGAAGGAGCATGTCATGTCTTAAAAGTACGCCCATACGGAGGAATGAAGGTATTATAAGATGATGAAAGTAAGAATGATAGAAGAAAGAGATAACGGAGTCTGCTTATTTGAATTAAAAAATGATGAGATCAAAGTGATCACAAGTAATCTTGGATGTCATGTATTATCTGTATTTACAAAAGACAGAGAAGGAAACTTTGGAGATGTTGTTCTTGGATTTGAAAATGTAGAAGACTGCTGGCATGGAGACGGAAGTTACATGGGAGCGATTGCTGGACGTGTTGCAAACCGTATTGGAAATGCTCAGTTTGAACTAAATGGAACAACGTATCATCTAGCAGCAAACAATGGACCAAATTCTCTACATGGTGGAGTGGAAGGATTTAATCAAAAAATATTTAAATATGAATTATTGGAAGACGGAATCCGCTTTATCTATCTCTCACCAGATATGGAAGAAGGATATCCGGGAAGTCTTTATCTGAAAGTTGTGTATGGTCTTTGTGGAAACACATTGAAAATGGAATATGAAGCAGTTTCAGATCAGGATACACTGATCAATATCACAAATCATTCTTACTTTAACTTATCTGCAGGAAAAGATAAGATATATCATCATCAGTTAAAGGTAAAAGCGGATGAGATTGCATGTGTTGATGAAAACTGTCTTGCCAATGGAACATTTTTAAATGTAGAAAACACACCATTTGACTTTAAAGATTTTCATGAGATCGGGGAACGGATCAACGACGATCATGAACAGTTAAAACTTGCCGGAGGTTATGATCACTCATATATGTTAAAAGATGAAGAAGATCAACTGGTTCTATATGACAAAGAAACTGGAAGAAAATTAACAATGACAACAACACTTCCATGCATTCAGGTATACACAGGAAACTTCCTGTCTGGCGGATGCAATGGAAAAGGCGGAAAGCCATATGAAAACAGAGATGGTGTTGCCTTAGAAGCCCAGTTCTTACCAAACTCCATACATATAGAAAAAGATCCAAAGGTAATTTTAAGAAAAGGCGAAGAATACGAAGCAGTAACAACATATCGATTTGAGGTGGAATAAGATGGATTTACAAAAAGATATCAAAAAACTTGTAGCATATGGACTTGATAAAAAACTGATCATGCCAGAAGATGAAATCTATACGATCAATCAATATCTGGAAGTGTTTCGATTAGATGAATATGAAGATCTTGATATTGAAGGAGAAGAAATCATCCTACCAGAGATTTTAGATCGTCTGACAGATGTAGCTTACGACCGCTATATCATCAAAAGTGATGATATCGTCACAAGAGACTTATTTGACACAAAATTAATGGGAATCCTGACACCAAAACCAAGCCAGGTCATCAAAGAATTCCGTACATATTACAAAGAAAGTCCAAAGAAAGCAACTGAATTTTTCTATGAATTTAGTCAGGATACGAATTATATTCGAAGGGACCGCGTCAAAAAAGATATGAAATGGAAAGTAAACAGTCCATACGGGGATATCGATATCACAATCAACCTTTCCAAACCAGAGAAAGATCCAAAAGCGATCGCAGCAGCAAAAAATGCAAAACAAAGTTCTTATCCAAAGTGCCAGCTTTGCATGGAAAATGAAGGATATGCAGGAAGGATCAATCATCCAGCAAGACAAAACCACAGAATCATGCCGATTGAGATCAATGGAGGGAAATGGGGATTCCAGTATTCTCCATATGTATACTATAACGAACATTGTATCGTATTTAATGGACAGCATGTGCCAATGAAGATTGATAAAGCAGCATTTACAAAACTATTTGACTTTGTAAAACAGTTTCCACATTATTTCCTTGGATCCAATGCCGACCTTCCAATCGTTGGAGGTTCTATCTTAACACACGATCATTTCCAAGGTGGTCATTATGAATTTGCTATGGAACGAGCAGAAATCGAGAAAGAATTTGTAATCCCCGGATATGAAGATGTGAAAGCAGGAATCGTTCACTGGCCATTATCTGTCATCCGTATTCAGAGCAAAGATGAGAAACGCCTCATTGATCTTGCTGATCATATTTTGAAAAAATGGCGTGGATACACGGATGAAGAAGCATATATTTTTGCTGAGACAGAAGGAGAACCACACAATACGATCACACCGATCGCACGTAAGAAAGGCGACATGTACGAATTGGATCTGACACTTCGTAACAACATTACAACAAAAGAATGCCCATTAGGACTTTACCATCCACATAACGAGTATCATCATATCAAGAAAGAAAATATCGGACTGATCGAAGTTATGGGATTAGCAGTTCTTCCATCCAGATTAAAAGGAGAGATGGAACAGCTTGCCAAATGTCTGGTAAAAGGAGAAGAAGTTGGTCAGTATGAGGAACTAAAAAAACATGTTCCTTGGGTCAATGAGATTAAAGAAAAATATCAGGATATCAACAAAGAGAATGTAGAAGGTATCTTAAAAGAAGAAATCGGACAGGTCTTTGTCAAAGTTCTTGAAGATGCCGGAGTTTATAAATGTGATGAAGAAGGAAGAAAAGCATTTGACCGCTTTATTGCAAGTTTGTAATAAGACAAATGAATGCAAGGCAATGGTGAAATTGTAAAAATTTCAGAAAGGAAGTAACAGATGAAAATATTAGTATTAGGCGGTGCTGGATACATAGGATCTCATACAGTCTATGAACTGATTGACGCAGGAGAAGAAGTCGTGATCATCGATAATCTGGAAACAGGACATATCGAGGCAGTTCATCCAAAAGCAAAGTTTTACAAAGGTGACTTAAGAGACAAAGCATTTGTAGACAGTGTGTTAGATCAGGAAAAAGATATCGATGCAGTCATTCATTTTGCAGCAAACTCCTTAGTTGGAGAAAGTATGGTAAATCCATTGAAATATTACGATAACAACCTGTGTGGAACAAAAACAATGGTACAGTCCTTAGTAGAACATGGTATCGATAAGATTGTATTTTCCTCAACAGCAGCGACTTATGGAGAACCAGAAAAAGTACCGATCGTAGAGACAGACCGCACAGAGCCAACAAACACCTATGGAGAGACAAAACTTTCCATGGAAAAAATGTTTAAGTGGGTTGGACGTGCTCACGGACTTCGTTATGTATCTTTAAGATACTTTAACGCTTGCGGAGCACATGTAAGCGGACAGATTGGAGAAGATCATAATCCAGAAACACATTTGATCCCATTGATTTTACAGGTGCCAAATGGCAAAAGAGAAGCGATCAGTATCTTTGGAACTGATTATGATACAAAAGATGGAACTTGCGTAAGAGACTATATTCATGTAACAGATCTTGCACAAGCACATATTCTGGCAGTGAAATACTTAATGGAAGGTAATGAAAGCAATATCTTCAATCTTGGAAATGGTGTTGGATTTACTGTAAAGGAAGTCATCGAAACAGCCAGAAAAGTGACAGGAAAGCCGATCAAGGCTGTGGAAGAAGGAAGAAGAGCTGGAGATCCGGCTGTCTTGATCGCTTCCAGCGAAAAAGCGAAGAATATCCTTGGCTGGAAGCCAGAACATGCAGATCTTGAAGAAATCATTGCATCCGCATGGAAATGGCACAGCAGCCATCCACAAGGATATTGTTCTGTTCAAAAGGAAGACAAATAACTCTTTTTGAACCATAAATCATCCCCGTACCGTTTGGAGCATGTTACCTGGCTCTAAGCGGTACTTTTTTGTTTTCGTAAAATATCTGGTACTATGTTCAAATAAAAAATAAAATAGTGTATACTAAAGAAAGTGGTAAGATAAAAGAAGGAGTACGAATCGATGAAACATTTACTAGGGTATTTAAAGGAGCATCTTTGTGTTACGATCCTTGCACCATTATTTAAGATGCTGGAAGCTAGTTTTGAACTATTTGTACCATTGGTCGTTGCCAGCATGATCGATGTAGGAATCGGACATCACGATATTGGATATTTGTGGAAGATGGGAGGACTATTGATCTTACTTGGGATCATTGGATTTTCATTTTCTATCACAGCACAGTATTTTGCGGCAAGATCGGCTGTGTATACAGGAAAATCGATGCGAAGTGATTTGTTTGCACATATGAATCGATTTTCTTATCAGGAGATTGATCAGGTTGGGACATCAACGCTGATCAACCGCATGAGTAATGACATCAATCAGGTGCAAAATGGAGTTAATATGTTCCTGCGTTTGTTTTTAAGGTCACCATTTGTTGTATTTGGTGCGATGTTCATGGCATTTACGGTGGATCATAAGGCAGCGATTTCCTTTGTATTTACGATCACAGCATTAGCAGTGGTTGTTGGACTGATCTTATGGATTACAATGCCAATGTATAAGAAAGTACAAAAACAGGTTGATGGAGTATTAAAAAGTACAAGAGAAAATCTTCTTGGAATTCGTGTGATCCGTGCATTTAACAGACAAAGAAGTGAGGAAGAGAATTTCAGATCACAAAGCGGACAGCTTTATAACAAACAAATTCACGTTGGAAAGATTTCAGCGTTACTAAATCCTCTGACTTACGTGATCATTAATTTGGGGATCATTGCAATCCTATGGTCTGGTGGAAAACAGGTTGATATGGGTTATTTAACACAAGGACAGATTATTGCCCTGATCAATTATATGTCACAGATCCTTGTAGAACTTGTAAAACTTGCGAATCTTTTGATCATTTTATCTAGAGCGTTTGCAAGTCTTGACCGTGTGGATCAGATTTTTGCATTAGAGCCATCCATGAAGGAAATTGGAAAAACAGATATAGAAGAGAAGAAAGATACACCTATTCTTGAGTTTAAAGATACGTCGTTTGTCTATCATGGTGCAAGAAAAGAGACGATCCATCCATTTGATTTTGTGGTGAAAGAAGGCGAAACGATCGGAGTGATCGGAGGTACAGGGTCAGGAAAGAGTACTTTGGTATCTTTGATCGCAAGGTTATATGATGTGACATCAGGAAGGATTCTATACCGTGGAGTTGATGAGAAAGAATTAAAACCAGAATATATCCGTAAGAAGATTGGATTTGTACCACAGAAAGCTTCTCTATTTGAAGGAAACCTAAGAGATAATATGAAATGGGGTAAAGAAGATGTCACAGATGAAGAAATCTATCAGGCATTGGATATCGCACAAGCAAGAGAATTTGTTGATCAGAAGGAACGGGGATTAGACCTTAGGATCGAACAAAATGGAGGGAATTTATCTGGCGGACAAAAACAGAGACTAACAATCGCAAGAGCATTAGTACGCAACCCTGAGATTTTGATTCTTGACGATAGTGCATCCGCACTTGACTTTGCAACAGATGCAAGACTTCGAAAAGCGATCGAAGAAAATACAGATAATATGACGGTATTTCTTGTATCCCAAAGAGTATCAACAATCCGTAATGCTGACCATATCTTAGTGTTAGATGATGGAAAGATTGCAGGAATCGGGACTCATCTACAGCTATTAAAAGAGAATCAAGTATATAAAGAAATCTGCGCATCACAGATGGCAGGAGAGGAGGCATAAGACCATGAAGAAAGACAAAAAACAAAAGACATTACAAAGAATCATGGAATATATGAAGCCTTATCGGTTTTTGATCTTTGCGTCTTTGGTGTTGGCGGTGGTCAGTGTGGCGTTGACGCTTTATGTTCCGATTCTGACAGGACAAGGTGTGGATTGCATTATATCAAAAGGAAATGTTGATTTTACAAGATTGATAAGTATCATAAAAACGATCATGATCTGTATCGTATTGACGGCAGCAGCACAGTGGCTGATGAACCATGTCAATAACCAGATTACATATAAGATTGGAAAAGATTTAAGGATTCAGGCATTTGAACATTTGCAGAAACTGCCATTATCTTATGTAGATGCACACTCTTCAGGAGATTTGATCAGCCGTATTGTCACAGATATCGATCAGTTTACGGATGGATTATTGCTTGGATTTACACAGTTATTTACTGGTGTGATCACGATCATGGGAACCATCTGTTTTATGTTAGGAATCAATCCATGGATCACATTAGTAGTTGTTATTTTAAGCCCATTTTCATTTTTAATTGCAAGTTTTATCTCAAAGCGAAGTTTTAATATGTTTAGGAAACAATCTCAGACAAGAGGAAAGATGACAGGATTTGTCAATGAAATGCTTGGAAATATTAAAGTAGTCAAAGTGTTTGATCATGGAGAAAAAGCACAAGAAGAGTTTGATCAGATCAATGATGATCTTGCATATTACTCCTTAAGAGCGACATTTTTCTCATCTATCACAAATCCGGCAACCAGATTTATGTATTCAGGAATCTATGCGGGAGTAGCGATCGCAGGGTGTATCAGTGTCATTCGTGGAAGTATCAGTGTTGGTCAGTTATCAAGCTTTTTAAGTTATACAAACCAATATACAAAACCGTTTAATGAGATCACAGGTGTTATTACAGAATTCCAGAATTCCTTAGCTTCTGCGGCACGAGTGTTTGAATTATTAGATGAAGAACCAATGATCCCGGATGCCGAAGATGCGAAAGTGTTGCATGATGTCAAAGGAAATGTAGAATTAGAGCATGTCGATTTTTCTTATGTGAAAGAAGTGCCTTTAATTCAGGACTTTAATTTAAAAGTAGAATCAGGACAGAGAATTGCGATCGTTGGGCCGACAGGATGTGGAAAGACAACGTTGATCAATCTGTTAATGCGTTTTTATGATGTAAATGCAGGATCGATCAAAGTTGAAGGTGATGACATTCGTGATGTTACAAGAGAAAGCTTAAGATCAAGTTATGGAATGGTTTTGCAAGAAACATGGTTAAAAGCAGGTACGATCCGTGAAAATATCTGTTATGGAAAACCAGATGCTACAGAAGAAGAGATGATAACAGCGGCAAAAGAAGCCAATGCTCATGGATTTATTGAGAGAATGCCAGATGGATACGATACAGTCATTACGGAAGGCGGTGGAAATCTTTCTCAAGGACAGAAACAGCTGCTTTGTATTGCAAGAATTATGTTAAGCCTTCCACCAATGCTGATCTTAGATGAAGCGACATCATCCATCGATACGATGACAGAGATCCGAATTCAGAGAGCATTTGAGACGATGATGAAAGGAAGAACAAGTTTTATCGTAGCCCACAGATTATCAACGATCCAGAATGCTGATGTGATCTTGGTTATGGAGAATGGACATATCTTAGAGCAGGGAACTCACGAGGAACTTTTAGAGAAAAATGGTGCATATGCCAGATTATATAACAGCCAGTTTGCACCAGTATAAATGATAAGATTTTTCACTTGGGATGTCATATGGAAGAAAAAGGAATGGAAAAAAAGAAAAAATTATTAAGGCTGTTTATAGAAACATTTTATTTAAGTGCATTTACCTTTGGTGGCGGCTATGTGATCGTATCTTTGATGCAGAAGAAGTTTGTGAATGAATATCATTGGATCGAAGAAGATGAGATGCTTGATCTGGTGGCGATCGCACAATCAGCCCCAGGAGCGATCGCAGTGAATGGAGCGATCGTTGTTGGGTATAAATTAGCAGGCATCAGTGGTGTGATCGTAAGTGTATTTGGAGCTGTTTTGCCGCCATTTTTGATCATATCTGTAGTCTCTGTTTTTTATGAAATATTTCGGGATAACAGGATTGTTGCAGCGATGCTTTCTGGAATGCAGACGGGCGTTGGCGCGGTGATCATCAGTGTTGTGTACGAGATGGCAAAAGGGCAAAGTAAGAAGGAAAACAGAATAGAACTTGCGATCATTATGGTTGTGGCATTTGTGGCAAGTTATGTCTTTGATATTAGTGTGATCTATATTATTCTTGCTTGTATTGGAATTGGAATCGTACAATATGGTATTTCAAGAAAGAAGATAGGAGGCAGAAAATGATCTATTTGCAATTATTTTTAAGCTTCCTAAAGATCGGAGCATTTAGTTTTGGAGGCGGATATGCAGCGATGCCAATGATACAGCAGCAAGTGGTAGACGTATATCACTGGCTGTCTGTTTCTGAATTTGGAGATCTCGTAACGATTTCGCAAATGACACCGGGACCGATCGCGATTAATGCGGCAACTTTCGTTGGCATAAGAGTAGCTGGGTGGCAAGGAGCATTATGTGCAACAATGGGATGTGTATTCCCTGCGTGTGTGATCGTGACAGCAATTGCTTATTTTTATGTAAAATATCGTCATATGGAAGGATTACAAATGGTGTTAAATACTTTACGTCCTGCGGTGATCGCACTGATCTTGACTTCTGGAATTGCGATCCTTATACAGGCATTTTTTCAGGGAAGTCATATAGATCTTCAACAGATCAACTGGATACAGGGTGGTATTTTTGTCATTTGTATGTACCTTTTATTGAAAAAGAAAAAAGATCCGATCATTGTTATGCTGCTTGCGGGTGTGCTAAATGTGATCGGAAGTTTTTTGATGGGAATATAAATAAAACAATAGGAAGTGATAGATTTGAGTAAGATACAAGAAGCGAAGAAACTATTAAAACAATACTTTGGATACGATGAATTCCGCCAAGGTCAGGAACAATTGATCGAGGCAGCATTAAATGGTCAGGATGTCTTAGGGATCATGCCGACAGGAGCAGGAAAGTCTCTTTGTTTTCAGATTCCGGCATTGATGATGGATGGGATCACACTTGTGATTTCACCATTGATCTCCTTAATGAAAGATCAAGTTGGGACACTCAATCAGGCAGGAATTCATGCGGCATTTTTAAATAGTTCTCTGACACAGGGACAGTATCATACAGCATTAAAATATGCGATGCAGGGAAGATACAAGATCATCTATGTGGCACCAGAACGCTTGGAAACAGAAGGTTTTATCAATTTTGCGCTAAATAGTGGAGTGAAGATATCAATGTTGGCAGTTGATGAGGCACATTGTGTGTCACAGTGGGGGCAGGATTTTCGGCCAAGTTATCTAAAGATTCTGGAATTTTTAAAGAAACTTCCGTATCGTCCTGTACTGACTGCATATACAGCAACAGCGACAGCCGAAGTTAGAGATGACATTATGGATATTTTAAATCTAAGAGATCCATTTGTGTTAACAACAGGATTTGACAGGGAAAATCTTTACTATGCAGTAAAACGTCCAAGAGATAAGTATAGAGAATTACTAAGTTATTTAAAAGAAAAAGAAGAAAAAATGCCAGGAAGCAGCGGGATCATTTACTGTCTATCTAGGAAAAATGTTGAGGAAGTCTGCTATCAGTTAAGAGAAGATGGATTCTCCGTGACAAGATACCATGCAGGATTATCGGATGAAGAACGAAAGGAAAATCAGGAAGAGTTTATCTATGACAGAAAGCAGATCATGGTAGCAACAAATGCCTTTGGAATGGGAATCGACAAGCCGGATGTTCGTTTCGTTGTTCATTATAATATGCCGAAGAATATGGAAAGTTATTATCAAGAAGCAGGAAGAGCAGGACGTGATGGAGAACCTGCAGAATGTATCTTATATTATGCGCCAGTGGATAACCGAACCAATCGTTTTCTGATCGAAAATGGAGAGGAGAATGAGGAATTAGATGCGATCACAAAGCAGATCGTGATGGAAAGAGACTGGGAGAGACTTCGCCAGATGACATTTTACTGTTATACGAAGGAATGTTTACGCCATTATATTTTAAATTATTTTGGAGAACACACAAGCGGCTATTGTGGAAACTGTTTAAACTGTTTGACCGAATTTGAAGCAATCGATGCGACAATGGAAGCGAAAGCGGTCATTGAATGTATCAGAGATTGTTACAGAGATTTTGGGTTATCTACGATCGTTGATATTTTAAAAGGATCTAAGAGTCAGAAAGTTTTAAACCGTCATTTAGACGAGAATTCCCAGTATGGTGCATTGGCGGCAGAAAGCATTGCAAAAATTCGCCAGATCATCAATGAAATGTTAGTTTATGGATATCTGGAGATGACTGACGATGAATATCCAGTTTTAAGTGTTGCGGATGTTACGGAGATCAACGATGACTGGAAATTTGAGATCAAGATTCCAAAAGAAGTCGAGGAAGACAAAGAAGAACGCAAAGTTAAGACAAAGAAACGAAAGAAAGCAGGAGCTGTGGCAGCACTTGCAGAGGGAGATACAGATCTGTTTGAAGCATTACGTGCACTTAGAAGAACAATCGCATCCGAACAGAAAATCCCGCCATATATGGTATTTTCCGATAAGACATTGGTACATATGAGTACGATGAAACCATCAAATGATGAGGAAATGTTAGAAGTCAATGGAGTTGGAGAACACAAGCTTCAGAAATATGGCGAACGTTTTCTAAGTGTAATACAGAAATACAAGTAAGAATACATAGACAGGAAAAGGAATACACGCAATATATGAATTATTTTGAAACCAGTTTGGAAGAAATATCAAGATCCATCCAGTTGCTTGCACAGATTTTTGAATATCAGGTATTTGAACTTCAAGTTGAAGAAAGAGATGGAGAGAAAACAGGGTATGTTCCATATATGATGAATGATGCGATCGAATGTTATCTAAGTTTTCACGGACTAAAAATCTCTGGAAAATATGAAAAAGACTATGAAGGAGAAATGTGGGCACAGTTAGAGAAGCGAGAAGGACGTTATGGTTTGATCATTCATCAGGGAGAAGAAAGCGTCTTTACGATGTGGTTTGATGAGATTAGGGAACATACAAACTGCTATCGCTATCATGAGATCGGACATTTTTGGCGGGAAGGAGCTGAACAGTGGCGCCAGCTTGTCTATATCATTGGGACGATCCGTGAGAAATATCGATTTTTAGGGGAAGAAGTGTGCAATGATCAAGAGATGGAGATCATGTTACTGATCGAATTCGCACCATTTTATTACTATTTCCCGATCAATGAAGATCCAGAAGAATGGTATGAGAAAAGCGAAGAAGGCCTATGGTGTATGAGAAATCTTGCTATGCAGGCAGGCGATAAAGATTATTTAAAATGGATTGATAAATATGAGAAGCACCCAACCAAACGAATGGAGATGACGCTTGCAAAGAAACTGCAAGATCCAAAGAGACAAGATTTATATGAATTGATCTGTGAGAAAGTCTGCAATGCTTCTGATTCATATCCAGCAAGAAATTACGGAGAAAGAATCAATGAGAAGATTCAACGATACAGGGAACAGGTTGATAAAAAACTGAAAGAACAAGGATTTATGGGAACTTATCCACAGTATGAAAGTGAACATTTATGGGTGCAGGTAACAGAAGAACATCCGTTTACGATCTTGGAATCCGAAGATTTTAAATTTAAGATTCAATTGATGATCTCGGAATGCAGAGATAAGCATCCACGGAAAAACGCAGGTTTCTTCAATGGATGGGGAAGAAATGGTAAAATAAAAAGACTCGATTTTTAATCACGAAAATCGAGTCTTTTCTTTCACGGATTTATTTATTCTTCAGCCGCTTCTTCGTCTTCATCCTCAGGTGCAACTTCTGGTTCTGCGATGTTAACGACCAGAGTATCTTCTGGTGTAACAAGAGAAATCTTGCTGTTAGCAGCTAATGGCAGGTCTTTGACATGAATCATATCACCAACATTGTACTGTGTTAAGTCAATCTCAACTTTTTCAACGATGTCAGCTGGGAATGCTTTGTATTCAATCTCAGATAAAGACTGTTCAACGATACCATTCTGTACAGCATCTTCGTTTAATAATTCGATTGCAGCAGTTGTGTGGATCTTTTCGTCAGCAACTAATGCCTGGAAGTTGATAAACATTGTTTCGTTTTTCATGGCATTGTAGTCGATTTCTTTTACGATGGCGTCTACATTTTCTCCGTCAACAAGTAAAGTAATGTGAGCTCCTTTTTTGTTATCCTTTAAGAATTTCGCAGCTTCACGGGAATCAACTTTCAATGGAATGGAATTTTCGATATCTCTGCCAAACAGATTTCCGATAACATAACCTTCTTTTCTTAATTTTTTAGCCTTTGTTTTCAAATCTCTTTTTTCTGCAGTTAATGTGTTCATAAAAGTTCCTCCTTGAAAAAACATTAAGATATTGTGCATCTTATGGTATAACACCGGAAGTTCTTTCTATTAATAAGAACGTATATACACAAAAAGAGCTTCCGGTGTAGTGGAAGCTCTTGCTGTATCGTAGGTGTTTCTATGCACTTGAGTTTATTATACCACTACTTTCTCATTTTTAAAGGGGTAAAAATAATGTATTTTTAAAAGAACAAAACGGCTTCTTAGTATCGTTTTTGTCACTTCATAGAACACAAAAACATATATTAATAGAAGAAAAAAGAAAGGAAAAAAGACTGTGATTTATGATTTTGCCGTCATTGGCGGTGATATGAGACAGGTATATTTAGCCAATTATCTAAAAAATCAAAGATATCAGGTTATCACATATGCAACAAAAAAGGACGGTCTGGAATGTAAAGAAGGTAAAAACTTTGAAACTGTCATAAGCGAGTCAAGAAATATTATCGGACCTATCGTTTTTTCAAAAAATGAGGAGATTACAAGTAGTTATAAAAATAAAAAGATGCCAGTGGAAACACTGCTTCAAAAAATGACAAAAGAACAGATCTTATTTGGTGGTTGCATCAGTGAAGAAATTCAAAATGAATGTGAACAAAAAGAAATCGAAGCATTTGACTTTATGAAAATGGACGATGTCGCCATCTACAATGCGATCGCAACGGCAGAAGGTGCCATTATGGAAGCAATCAAGATGCAGCCGATCAATCTGCATAAAAGCCGGTGTCTGGTGCTTGGATATGGAAGATGTGCGAAAGTTCTGGCGGCCAAACTAAAAGGAATGGATGCACAGGTAACGGTCTGTGCCAGAAATAAAACAGCAAGAAGTCTTGCAAAATCTTTTGGACTTGAAGTTATAGATTTTACGGATTTGAAACGGCGAATCTGTCAATATGATTACATTTTTAACACTGTCCCAAAACAGATCCTAAAAGAAGATATCTTAAGGAAGATTTCCAAAGAATCCTGCATCATAGATATTGCATCCTATCCGGGAGGAACAAACCACAAAACAGCAGAAAAACTTGGAATCTGTGCAAAGTTATGCCAAAGTCTTCCAGGTATTTATTCTCCAAAATCTTCCGGGATGATGCTTGCAAAAAAAGTTTTAGAAATCAGTGGAGAGATCAAACATGGTATTAAAAAATAAAAGAATTGGCGTTGGAATGACAGGTTCCTTTTGCACTTACGCAAAAGCCTTTGAACAGATCGACCGTTTATTAGAAGAAGGTGCAATCCTGCAAACGATCTTTTCCGATACATCACAGCATATCAAATGCAGGTTTGGAAAAGGAGAGGAGTTTGTGAAAAAAGCATACGATATGACAGGAAATGAACCAATGAAAACGATCGAGGAAGCCGAGATCATCGGGCCAACCGGCTGTCTTGATGTCTTAGTCTTGATGCCATGTACTGGAAATACGATGGCGAAACTAGCCAATGGAATTACAGATACCCCCGTTTTGATGGCTGCAAAAGCCCAGCTAAGGAATGAAAAGCCGGTTGTTATTTCCCTGGCAAGTAATGATGCTCTTGGTATGAATCTTAAGAATATTGGGAATCTACTAAATCATAAGCATATTTATTTTGTGCCATTCGGACAGGACGATCCGATTAAGAAGCCAAACTCTATGATCGCGGACACAAGACTGTTAACTCCCACGATCTTACAGGCACTAAAAGGCAGACAATATCAGCCGATTCTCATTGATCATAAAAAATAAAAAGAGGTATCATCTATGTGTGGAATTGCAGGATTTCTAAATCCCGGAAATAATCATCAGAAAACAGAAAAAGAAAAGTATGAGATCATAAAGAAAATGAATGAAGCCCAGCACCATAGAGGTCCAGATGATAAAGGAACATTTCTGGAAAATGGCTGTGCATTAGGGCATGTGCGGTTATCCATTCTTGATCTTTACAGAGGCCATCAACCTATGTGTAAAAAAAGAGAAGGAAATACCTATGTCATCATCTTAAATGGCGAGATCTATAACATGAAACCATTAAAAGAACAACTGATCAAAGAAGGAGAAGCCTTTGCGACAACCAGTGATACGGAAGTTGTATTAACTGGATATATCAAATATGGAATTTCTTATATAGAACAGTTAAATGGAATCTTTGCTATTGCCTTGTGGGATGGAAAGAAGCAGAAATTATATTTGATCAGAGACCGTGTTGGAGTCAAACCACTGTTTTACACAAAACAGGGAGAAACATTGATCTTTGCATCAGAGATCAAAGGCTTGTTTGCATATCCGGGAGTGAAACCAATCATTGACAGGGAAGGTCTTTGTGAAGTCTTTGGATTAGGACCTGCAAAATCCTATGGAAAAGGAGTATTCAAAGATATCTATGAAGTTCTTCCAGGGCATTTCTTGGAATATGACAAGAAAGGATTTAAGGATCATGCATATTGGAAGTTAGAAGCAAAAGCACACAAAGACAGCAAAGAAGATACGATTGAACATACAAGATGGTTGATCCATGATGCGGTTGAAATGCAGATGCTATCAGACATTCCGATCAGTACCTTTTTATCAGGTGGAGTGGACAGCAGCCTTGTCACAGCAATCTGTGCGAAAAAGCTTCAAAAAGAAGGAAAAAACTTAAACACATTTTCTTTTGATTTTGTAAATAACCATCAATATTTCAGATCAAACTCCTTCCAGCCAAGTGAAGACCGTCCTTGGGTTGATAAGATGGTGGATTTTGCAAAGACAAATCACAGATATCTTGAATGTGACAATGAAAATATGATTGAAAATCTATATAAAGCAGTCGATGCAAGAGATCTTCCATGTATGGCGGATGTGGAATCCTCGATGCTATATTTCTGCTCCAAAGTTGTAAAATACAACAAAGTCACATTAACAGGAGAGTGTGCCGATGAGATTTTCGGCGGGTATCCATGGTTTCACAAAGAGGAATGTTTCAAAGCAGATATCTTCCCATGGTCTATGGATATGGCACCAAGGAAAATGCTGCTAAATGATGATATCTTACAGAAAGTGGATTTAGAATCTTATGCAAGAACAGCTTATCAAAAGACGATCAATGAAACACCAAAGCTTTACGGAGAAGATCAGACAGAAGCCAGAAGAAGGCAGATTTCTTATCTGAATCTAAGGTGGTTTATGGTAACCTTAATGGATCGCATGGACCGCACCAGTATGCATTGCGGATTAGAAGCACGAGTTCCATTTGCAGATCACAGGATTGTAGAATACTTATATAATGTTCCATGGGAGTTAAAATGTCTAAATGGTG
Source organism: Eubacteriaceae bacterium (assembly GCA_902362875.1). Taxonomy (GTDB): domain Bacteria; phylum Bacillota; class Clostridia; order Lachnospirales; family Lachnospiraceae; genus Anaerostipes. The sequence goes on from CABIYF010000005.1 coordinate 85,983, forward strand.
TGGTAAAAGGATTGTTAAGAGCAGCAGGAGAAGAAACTCTGCCAGATGAAGTCTTATACCGCAAGAAAAGTCCATATCCAAAGACCTATGATCCAAACTATGAAAAACGCTTATCAGAAGAACTTCTAAAAGTCATGGCAAAAAAAGAAGCACCGATCAAAGAACTGATCGATGCATATAAACTAAGCCGATTCTTAGACAGCCCGAAAGATTACGGCAAACCATGGTATGGACAGCTGATGGCAGGTCCACAGATGATCGCTTATCTTCTGCAAATCAATTACTGGCTGGAAAAATACCAGATTACATTGGATCTTAGATAGCCAAATATTGATAGATCGTTCGATATCAACAAGATAATCAGACTAGATCAATGCAAAATATCTAAGAATATAAAGCCATCCAGTCACCGTAAAGGCACTAAACATCGTTGTCAACATCACAACGCTGGAAGATAAAGTTCCTTCATGCCCCATATTTTTCGCCATAACAAAACTGCTCACGGTCGTTGCAGAACCAAGCATGATAAGGATTGCTACAAGTTTATCTGTACGGAATCCAAGTTTCACTGCAATCGGAAGGAAAATAGCACAAAGTCCAACAAGTTTCATAAAAGCAGCAATGGCCGATGGTTTGAGCTTTCCGAAAGCTTTTTTGATATCAAATGTAGCTCCCATCGCCATTAATCCCATAGGAGTGGCAACATTTCCAATGCTTGAAATAACCTTTTTCGGGATTGCAGGCATTGGAATTTTTAATGCAGACCAGACAAGACCTGCGACGATTCCGATCAGGATTGGGTTTGTAACGATTCCTTTGATCGTTTTTTTCACAACAGTACGGTCAAGACCACTCTGACCGGGTTTAAATACAGATAAAACGATGACAGCCATCATATTATAGAGTGGCACACTTCCAATGATCATCAAAGGAGCCATTCCAGCATTTCCATAAATATTCTGAATAAATGCGATTCCAAGAAGGGCAGCACTGCTTCGGTAAGCTGCCTGAATAAATTCTCCACGGATCGATTTATCACCAATCCCACAAGAGATCAGAAAAGAAATCGTAATGCTGATTAAAGTAGCGAAAAAACAAAACAGAACAAACTTAATATCCCATACCTTTGAAAAATCAACGGTTGCAAGATCTTCAAATACCAGAACAGGCAATGGAACCATAAATACAAATTTATTCATTTTAGAAGCAAAAACGTCATCAATCCAGCCAATCTGTTTAAAGATGAGTCCTAAGATCATCATCACAAAGACTGGAACGGTGGCATTTAAGCTGAAGATCAGATTTTCCATATAAAATAATTACTCACTTTCTGTAGTATAAGCTGAGGTTTTCTTTGGTGTGATCAGATAGCGATAGACAAAGTGTTTTACTGTAACAAAATGTTTTCTTGCCCATACAAGACAAAATCCACTGAATACAGGCAGAAAACACACCAGAGAACCAGCCTGTCCCAAATTTTTGCAGGACAGATAAGAAACGATAACACCAAAATGGAAACTAAGCAAAACACAAGCGAAGAACTTCCATTTTCTCAAGGCATCAGGATCCTTACTGCATAGATATTCTGTCATGGATGTCGTAAACTGACGTAGGTTATTCGTAGAGAAGATCGTAGAGCAGGTAAATCCATCGCCGCCTTTAAATGAACACCACTGGATCGCCATCGCAAAATACAGCGGATAAAGGGCTATAAAATCATTTAGATCAGATGGAAGAAATGCAACGATCAAAGCAGCCATTGCATCTATAAAAAGACTGACATAAGGAAGATGCAGTCTTGTAAATTTTGGTAAGATCACTGTCAGTGACAACGCAAACATATAGATAAAAACACCAAGAAGCCTTACAAAAAAATTAGCATCCGGATGTCCTGCAAAGTCTGCAAACACAGAAATCAGATTCGAAGTCTGCGCAGAACCAAAGAGTTCATGATGGTTAAGGATCGCAAAACCACCAAGAAATCCACCAACAATTGCCATATTAAAATGAATCCATCGATCCATATCCCTACTACACATGAAAAAACCAGCTTTCTTAAAAATATTTCCAAAATATTATATAACCATATGAAAAAATTGTAAAGATAAGGGAAAGTATAAAATATAGTCAATAGTCAGTCAAAGATTGTCTTTTTTATATAAAATGATGTGGGTGTCAAAAGTCATATTTTAAAAATGCATTTTACATTACATAATAGATGATTGTTCTTTGATAACTGAATAAAACTATGTTTTTACGGATCAGGCAGTTAAATGGAAATTCCCTATCGCCTATGCGGTCTCAAATGCTCTGCATTTAAGTTTGCCTTGGAGATGTCTGTGTATACGAGAAAAACGAAATCATAGAATAAAAGCTCCAGAACCATTGAAATTTTGCCGTTGTTTTGAACGGTTCGCAGCTAGCTTGGTGCGTTGTTTGAGCGTAGCGAGTTACGCAAGGAAAGCTAGCGAATCAGCGACCGTTCAAAACAGCGAGCATAAATTTCTGGTCTGGAGCTTTTATTCTATGATTTCGTTTTTCTCATATACATTGAACACTTATTCAAATAACTATTTCGCGATCATTTCCATAATCTCATTACTTCTCTGAACAAATTTCGTCATTTCTTCAGGAGCTAAAGTCGTATGACTTAACATCGCAAGATCATATAACTGCTCGCAAATGATCTTCGCATTCTGGGCATCTCCATGCTCAAACAGATATTTCACAAGAGTATTATTTGCATTCAGGGTAAGAACCTGTGCAGGCGCACCAAACATATTAGGGTCCATACCTGGCATTGCATACATCTTCATCATATCCTGCATACGTCTGCTTTCTTCAGATAAAGTGATGATAGAAGAAATCTTCGCATCTTTTAATTTCTCAACATGAACTTCAAGATTTTCTTTGTTTAAAGTCTTTCTAAACAGATCAGTTAAGGAAGTCTTGATATCTTCTAATTCTTTTTCATCGACGTCTTCTTTTAATGCATCTTCGACATCCGCATCGATACGTTTGAACTTGATATGCTGATTTTGCTGTTCAATCTGTGTGATAAATGCAGAATCAATGTTGTGGTTTAAGATGACAGCATCCATTCCCTGTTCTTTAAACATATTGATATACTGGCTCTGCTGAACTTCGTCTGTGATGTAGTATAAAGTAGTTACATCATCGTCATTTGCAGGAGCAGGAACAAGGTCACTTAAAGTTACATATTTGTGTTCCATGTTCTTAAATAAGATGTAATCTTTGATCTTATCTGCAAATTTCTGGTCACGGATAAATCCAAATTTGATAAATGGGCTGATGTCATCCCAGTATTTTTCATAGGATTCACGGTCAGTTTTGCACATTCCAGTTAATTTATCTGCGACTTTCTTTGTGATGTAATCAGAAATTTTCTTTACAAATCCATCGTTCTGAAGAGCACTTCTTGATACATTCAGTGGAAGGTCAGGACAGTCAATCACACCTTTTAATAACATTAAGAATTCAGGAATGACTTCTTTGATATTATCGGCGATAAATACCTGGTTGTTATATAACTTAATGGTTCCTTCGATAGAATCATATTCTGTGTTGATCTGAGGGAAGTAAAGGATACCTTTTAAGTTAAATGGATAATCCATGTTCAGATGAATCCAAAATAGTGGTTCTTTAAAGTCATGGAAGACTTTGTGATAGAATTCTTTGTATTCTTCGTCTGTACATTCATTTGGACGTTTGTTCCAAAGTGGGTGTGTATCACTTAAAGAAACTGGACGTTTGTTGATCTTAACAAGATCTTTAGCTGGAGATACTTCAACTGTCTCTTTTGTACCGTCTTCGTTTTCTTTTTCTTCTGTTTTTGCATCTTCGTGGATATGTTCTACAACGACATCATCGTCTTTTACCTGATCTTCAGGGATTGTCTCAAATTCCTGTTCGGCACCTTCTACGGATAAGAAGATCTCTGTTGGCATGAAAGAACAGTATTTTTCGATGATCTCTCTTGCACGATATTCATTTGTAAATTCTGTGCTTTCTTCATTTAAGAATAAGGTGATCTCTGTACCGACTGTCTCTTTTGTACCAGTTGCCATTGTATATTCTGTACCACCGTCACAAGTCCAGTGAACAGGTTCAGCTCCTTCTTTATAAGAAAGAGTATCAATCGTAACTTCGTCCGCTACCATAAATGCAGAATAGAAACCAAGACCGAAATGTCCGATGATCTGGTCACCTTCTGTTTTGTCTTTGTACTGTTCTAAGAACTGTGTAGCTCCAGAAAATGCGATCTGTGTGATGTATTTTTCAACTTCATCCGCTGTCATACCAAGACCTGTATCGATGAATTTTAAAGTTTTCTTCTCAGGATCAAGGATAACATCAACTTTGTTTTTATGTCCTTCTGGGAAATTGTATTCTCCCATCATATCTAATTTCTTTAATTTTGTGATGGCATCGCATCCGTTAGAGATTAATTCACGGAAGAAAATATCGTGATCGGAATAAAGCCATTTCTTAATAATTGGGAAAATATTATCGCTGTTAATGGAAAGAGTTCCTTTTTTTTCTGCCATAATTGTACACTCCTTTATCTAAAAATATTTTGATCTTATTCAAGTGTTCTATGTCAAATAGAACTTTTACAAATGTTATTGTAGAACCAAAGTTGATAAAAGTCAAGTAAAAATTAGCACTCAACAAAAAAGAGTGCTAATAAAATAAAAAGAGAAGTTTACAATCATTTAACCCATTGCAAATATTTTCTAAAAAAATGATGTCTATAATGAAAAAAAGAGTAAGAAAAAGGAGTAAAAAAGTATGGCTTTTGCGATGGAATGGATCAAGGGGCAGGATTTGTGGGAAACAAAAGCATATGGAAAATATGATGCAGTCAGTTATGTCAGAACATTTTTGGGAGATGATCAAGTATATGTGGCAGCAAAAGATGTGTTATTTTTTGAAACATTTCCTGGGTGTTACAGGTGTAATCCTTTTATAAAACAGGCAATGGATTCTATTTATTACAATCAGATTGAGATCATTGCATATGATGATGGGACGTTGGGGGATTTTGATGAATATCTTCACATCTTGAGAAAATGCGGATATTTCTATATTAAGAAGATCATTCTTGCACCACAATTTGGATTGAAACATACCAATTATCGGTTCTATTCCAAAATGATCGGCAAAGAAAATAAGCATGGGAAAAAATATGGAATGATCAGTAAGCATGTGAATCTTTTTGCAAAAAAACAGAAGGCAGATCATCTGCTTTATGTAACACCAGATCAGCATCCACAAAGATACTTTTATGGAAAACATCTGAAGATGGAAGAAAGAATGTTTCAGAATTTTGTTAATGAATCTTTATTTCAGGGATCAGTAAAAGAAACAAAAGGTTATTATTTTGGTTATGCATTTGAAGGAATTTTTCTGGATGCCTATTGCCGGTTTGTGAAATACTGGAAAGAAGAAAATAATATCCAAATTCTGTATTTTTCATATAATGCAGCATCTCTTGCACAGGCGTATTCAACATTATATCAAGAAGACCGGACAGAAATTTTATATGCCGATGAAAATACAAAGAGAAACCGCAATCTGATCATTTATTTAAATTATAATATCTGGAAAAACAGTGCGGTGGTCGATCTGTCTATAGAAGAAAATTTTACAAAATATATCAGAGAAAATGTTGACACACCAGTAAAAACTTTGAATCTATGTGATTTTTTCAAAAAGAATGATTTGAAAAAATATGAAGACCAGATACAAAAAGCCATCGAGATGATGAAGGATCCTGGATTTATAGTGGAAGAATATGATCAGGGACTTGCTGTATGGAATGAGGATAAATTTGATATACAGGAAATCCGTAATGTTCAGGAGATACAAAAAGGAGCCATTGAATTCGTAGATAAGTTTCACGAATGCAGTGAAAAGTCCGTATATCGGAAAAATCAGTACGAGATTTTTGACCACAGTTTTGTTGCAGATGTTATGGAGTATGCATTTGATGAGAAGAAACGAGGAAAGATTCATAAAACATTAGAACAAAAGATCATACAGTCAGCCAAAATAAGAAAAGTCATTCAAAAATTAAAGAAACTAAAGAATATTCTGAAAGGAGCGGCATTGTGATTTTATATGTAGGAGCATCGCTGTATCATATTTTATGTTTTTCGATTCACAAAATAAGAAATCATCCAACGGAAGATGCATTGTTAGTGATCGGAGATAACATATTTTCAAAAAGCGGTATGAAGGAATTAAAAAAGGATTTGGAACAGACCCAGATTTTTAAACGAGTTGAAATTCTGAAATTTATTGAAGGTGCATATTCAAATCCATATAAGATCACAAGGAATTCTGATGAAGAAAGAATTGATCAGTATATCAGATACAACGAAGAATGGATAGAAGACTGGCTTTCCAAAAAGGATATCAGGTTATCCGATTATACGGAATTTAATTCTGCGATCGACCACAGACATCTCGGACTTTACCTGTTGTCAAAAAGGATATCCTATCAGTATTTTGAAGATGGAAACGGGCTCTTGTCAAGAAGATGGGTGCAGCTTGAATTTCATAAGAAGGCTCAATATGCTTCTTATGCGGTGTGCAAACGATTGCATGCCTTAGGTGAGAATGACATTGTTACAAAAAAATATGCGAATCAAAGTGCACAGGAAGAAGGCTTCTATGATGACAAAATGGAAGATTTTGAGGTGACAAAATTATTTAAAATACTAGATGAGAAGGATCAAAAAAAGATTTTACAAATGTTTCATGCAAAAAAACTAGAACTGCCAAAAGGAAAAGATCCTGTACTTTATCTGACAAGATATGTTCGTTATCTGCAAAAACCAACGATTGAAAATCATGAATTTATCTCATCTATGATCGTAGATCTTTTTGCAAACGACCATCCTTTGATCGTAAAACCACATCCAAGAGATTTTACAGGAAGATACCAGCATATGTTTCAAGATGCAATTGTGCTGCCAAAGCAGTTTCCATCAGAACTCTTACCATTTTTATATGATGGGAAATACGAAAAGATCATTACAACAGGTTCCACTGCGATTGATGCACTAAAGAATTATGGAAAGGAAGTAATCAAACTGGATATTGAATTTGAAAATAAAGTTTATGCGATTTATCAATATACAGCATCTGTTTTATTTGCAAGGAAAATGTTTCCGAATCTTACAAAAGATGAAATTGCAATTGCAGGATGCAGTATGGAACTGATGAATCCGTTGTGCAGAGAATTTCTTGGATTTGAGGCTTCTGCACAGATTGATAAAAATAAGAAGTATAAGGTTATTTTGTGTGATGAAGTAGGCGAAGAAGTAAGTAGCAAAGATCTTAAAGCAGACTGTATCTGCTATTTAAATACCGATCATGACTATCGGTTCGCAGATGATATAAAGCAGGGATTTGAAAATATCCATTATTTAAATGTCCTTGTCAGACAGACAAAAGAAAATGCAATTGGTAAAGATCAGGAACATGCCATTTTTGTAAATACCAAAGATCAGAAAATTGTAGATAAATTAGAACGATTTTTTATACGTCATGAGTTCTTCTACACAGGAGTCGAAATGTTTGTTGGAAATGCATCTATGGCACAAAAGCAATATATGCAGATCGTGTCAGAAATCTTATGGACAAAATCGATGCAGGAGAGAAACACAAATCAAACGATTTTCCTAAACTTACCTAAAATGAAAAAACATATATCACCAAATGACATCAAAATGATGAAGCAATTACTCAAAAAAGTAAAAGAAGAAAGGAATTTCAATGAAAGTAACAGCCTTTGTACCAATGAAGTTAAATAACGAAAGATTACCAGGGAAAAATACAAAATCATTTACGAATGGAAAACCACTATGTCAGTACATTTTAAATACATTGTTAAAAGTAGAAGGAATTGATGAAATATATGTATATTGTTCCGATCCGTCCATCATGCTTTATCTCCCAAAGGGAATCAAATTTTTAAAAAGAGATCCAGCATTAGACGGAAGCCATGTAAAGATCAATGAGGTTTTAAAAGCATTTGCAAAAGATATTCCATCTGATGTTTATGTACTTGCCCATGCAACAGCCCCATTTATCCACAAAGAAACGATGGAACATGGTGTAAAAGCGGTTTGCGAAGAGGGATACGATTCAGCACTGAGTGTACATAAACAGCAGGACTTTTTCTGGATGGATGATAAACCATGGAATTATGACACAAAAGAGATTCCAAGAACACAGGATTTAAAACCATTATACAGAGAAACAACGGGACTTTATATTTACAAAAATGAACTGATCACCGAAGAAGGAAGAAGAATCGGAGATCGTCCAAAGCTTTTAGAGACAGACTGGAAGGAAGCTGTGGATATCAATAATCCAGAAGATTTTGTGATCGCAGATGCGATGTATAATTATTATCGACAAAGAGGAGAAAGAATCTATGAATAAAGTAGCGGTACTTGATTGTACACTGCGTGATGGCGGGTACGTCAATGATTTTGATTTTTCAAAAAATACGATTAAAACGATCATTGCGAAACTTGGAAAAGCGCATATGGATGTGATCGAATGTGGTTTCTTAAAAAATATCGAATATGACGAAAATAAATCACTCTACAGTGATGTTGACCAGATCACACCGCTGATCGCACCAAAGAAGAAACATACGATGTATGTTGCAATGATCGTTACGGGAACGATTCAGGCATCAAAGATCATTCCAAGAAGAAAAGATACGATTGACGGAATTCGTATTACATTTCACAAAAAAGAAATGGATGAAGCCTTTGAACTTGGATATGCCTTGATGGATAAAGGATATGAAGTCTTTATGCAGCCGGTTGGAACGACAAGTTATTCGGATGTAGAACTTTTAAATCTTTTTGAAAGGATCAATGAGATGAAACCATATGCATTTTATCTTGTTGACACTCTTGGAAAACTTTATGCAAAACAGTTATTAAAGTTGTTTTATCTGGCGGATGATAATCTTGATGAGGATATTACGATCGGATATCATTCCCATAACAATCTGCAGTTATCATTTTCCAATGCCCAGCAGCTCATACAAAGCTGTGGAAAAAGAAATATCATCATTGATGGATCAGTCCTTGGAATGGGAAGAGGTGCTGGAAATCTGTGCAGTGAGATCCTTACACAGTATATCAATGAGAACATAGATTATCGTTATCACACAGAGATGTTACTGGAACTTATGGATGAGTATATCAGTCCGATCTCCTATATCCATCCATGGGGATACAGTGCCGGATATTTCCTTGCTGCAACGAATAACTGTCATCCTAATTATGTAGGTTTTCTTTTAAATAAACAGACATTAAATATGAAACAGATCTATCAGGTATTAAAGGAAATACCGTCAGATGAAAGATCTTTGTATAACGAAAAACTGATTGCCGGCCTATATTTGAAATTCCAGGAAAATGAGATTGATGATAAAGATACGATCAAGGAATTACAAAAACTGATCAAAGATAAAAAAATCGTTGTGGTTGCACCGGGAAAAAGTTTGACAGACGAGAGAGAAAAGATCGAAGAATACATGAAACAAGAAAATCTCTTTGTGATCAGCGTAAACAGCATACCAGAATATATCATACCGGATGCAGTGTTTATCAGCAATCAGAAACGATATCATCAGTTAAAGAAAGAACATGGAATCAAAGAACTGCCATTCCCAGTGATCACAACATCCAATATTCAGGTGTCAAAGGCTGTTCAGTATATTGTAAATTACTCAAGTCTTGTGATAGCAGATGAGATGATCACAGATAATGCCTGCTTAATGTTATTTAACCTGTTACTGAATATGGGTGTGGAAGAAGTATCGGTGATCGGATTTGACGGATACCATACAAATGTAGAACGAAATTATTACACGACCCGGCTGATCAACAGTTCAGATCGTGAAAAATTAAGAACGATCAATAAACATATCAGAAAATATATGAAGAAGATCAAGGCACATATGGAAGTAGAATATGTAACAACATCATTGTACGAGAAAGAACATAACAATAAATAAAGAGTGGAGGCTGTTTATGATTTTATTTCGCTGTGATTCCGTGTATCAGCTGATGAATGCGATACAGATTAAGATGACACTTTTAAAAGACGAATCAGCAGATCTTTTATTAAGCGATCATACCAACTTTGATCCATTGATCCCTGCATTACAGGAAAGCGGGATCTTTGAAGAAGTCAAAAGACTTTATTCAAAGAAAAAAGCAGATGAATACTGGACTTATACAAAAGAAGAACGAAAAAATATCAGCAGACATCCACAGAAATATGTGGATATGACTGTTTTTGACAAAGAATATACCGAATTTTATATCAGTTTTGAGACGGCTTATGCAAAATTAATGTATTATGCGATGGTAAAAAAAGGAATGCATCCAAAGGTACATTTATTCGAAGATGGTATGGCAACGTATGTCTGTGATGTAAATAAACGCTGTATGGAAGATGGTATGGATCATGAATCTTACAAAGAAGATAAATTTATAGAGAACATTGAACGATTACTGCTTTATAATCCGGCATTATTTACAGGAGAAAAGATGCCATTTCCAATCGAGAAAATTCCAGCCATCGATTACAAAAATAAAGAGGTAAAAGATATCTTCCATCATATTTTTGGCGAGGCGAAGCTTCCAAAACAAAAATTTATATTTCTGGAAGAAGCATTTTTTGATGATAAGATTCCGTCCAATGATTTGGAACTTGTCTTAAGAATCGCGGAGATCGTAGGAAAAGACCAGATGATCATAAAACTTCATCCAAGAAATAAAGTGAACCGCTTTAAGGAATATGGATTTCAGACGATGGAGCATACACAGGTTCCATGGGAAATCACATTGATGGATGAAGATATCACAGATAAGATCTTATTTACAGTATCATCGAATGCTTCGATCACGTCAAAACTGATCTTTGAGAAAAATATGAATGTGATTATGTTATACAGGATGTTTACAGGGAAAACATGGCTGATGGGAAATGCAAACTTCAGCCTGTATCATGAAAGATCGATCAAAGAATTTAATAAAGACCGAAAGAATATTTACTGTCCACATTCATTTGATGAGATGGGAGAAATCTTAAAATATATAGAAGGAGTCGAAAAGATTGAAAGAAGATCATAAAACCATTCCGGAAGTATCTGTTGTGATTCCGGTGTATAATGCAGAAAAATATTTAAGACAGACGATGAGCTATCTTTTGTATCAGACATTGGAGGAAATTGAATTTATTTTTGTAGATGACGGATCAAGCGATCATTCGGTATCGATCATTGAAGAATATATGCAGATGCATCCAAATAAAATTTCACTTTATCATACGGATCATACAGGACCTGGAGGAGCAAGAAATAAAGGAATTGAATGTGCGAGAGCAGATTATATCGGATTTGCAGATGCGGATGATTATATGGAATATAATATGTACGAAAAAATGCTGCACGCAGCAAAAGACGGAAATCATGATCTTGTCTGTACGCCATATTATCTGGTCAGAGATGATAAGAAAAGAATTCATGGAAGAATCAATCAGCCGGTAAAAAAAGACCAGTTGATCTTTCATGGGGAAGTTGCATTCTGGAATAAGCTGATCCATAAAGATTTACTTCATCAGACAGGGAAAATACCACAGATCTGGTTTGAAGATACTGCCTATATGCTCCCATTGTTTTCTTATGCACAAAATCCGGGATATTTAGATGAGCCACTGTACTTTTATATCAAAAGAGAAGGTTCCATCACAAACAGTATGGATGATAACAAAACATTAGATACGATCATTGCGGAAGATTATGCGGTTGAACACTGTGCGCAAGAATATAAGGAAGCCGTGGCAGCAAGAATCTCTGATCGTATTTTGTTTAATATGAGAACAAGATGGATATATTTTGACCAGTTTGTAAAACACCTGAAAAAATACAGGGAAAATCTTCTGGATAATCAGATCTTAAAAGCATATCCGGTAAGATATCAAAAAATCCTGCGTTATCTTGATTTTCCAGAAGAACGAATTCCAAGAAATCTGTTTGTTGCAGATTTTGGACATCACGCAGCAGATTTTTATGAGTATAAGAAAAAAGCATTTCAAAATGAATGTAAGCTGATCATTTTAAATGAAGAAAACTGTGATATTTCAGAGACTGAACAAGTAAAACAGGCATACATAGAAGGAAACTTTGAATATGTTTCACATTATTTTGCAGTAAAAAATCTTTCTATGCATGGAGGCATTTATCTTGGAGATGGAATAAAGATTCAAAAGCCATTGGAATTTCAGAGATGTTTTTCTTCTTTCTTTGGATTCCTTGATAAGGACACGTTTACAGACCGTGTCATGGGATGTGTGAAAAATGATCCGACAATGAAGCAGTTATGGAATACCTATGAGTACCCACAGTTTTACGAGGACACATATTTACCGTTGAAAGACCGACTGAAAAATATTCTGATCGCATATGCGGGAGTTGTGATGGATGATCAGACACATTTATATGAATATCCATGTGCTGTATTTCAATCATCTGTATTTGTTGCAGGGGGCAGAGATCCGATGCATGTGTGCAGTCATGATTTTACGAAAAACTATAAGGAAGATGGATATACGGTTCTTCCTGATGCAACGGTGGAATCTTTTGTAAGCACAAAAACGGAGACCCCGGACAGGGTTCGGCAGGAATTGGAACGTGTGACGTTGTTGAAAAATAAATTGTTGAATCAGAGGAAAGAATTGAGGAAGGAGAATAAAAAGTTGAAGAAGAGGATTGGGGAGTATGAGAATTCTACTTCTTGGAGGATGACGGCGATATTTCGGAAGATTCGGCAATTGTAGTTTGATAAACTGAAGGTATTGGCAGAATATTATAAAAATGGTTATCTGTCTGCGACGCGCTCTCGCTCGACTCACACGTAGCTGTACTAAGTTCCTGAATGATCTTACGATCATCCACTCACTAAGTGCAGACGTGTTCCTACGGTCGCCGACAGATAACCATTTTTATAATATTCAATAATTTCAGTAATCGAAACCACCAGTGGGTGTGTATGTTAAACGATATTGGCTAAAAATTTTTGTACTCAAAGACAGAAGGATTATGAGCCTTCCAAACTTGCATTTTGAGAAAGGTAGGACTATAATTTGGATGTACGGGGCGTGGCTCAGCTTGGTAGAGCGCGTGGTTCGGGACTACGAGGTCGCAAGTTCAAATCTTGTCGCCCCGATGAATGAATTATAAGAAGGCATCGACAGACAAGTATCGGTGGCAGATGAGTTTATTCAATTAATAGAAACTTATTGCAATAAAAAGATCGAAAAAGAACAATAAAACCAGAAAGAGACAACCAATGAACAAGATAAACTACCAAAAACAACTAGATAAAGTAATCGAAAACCTGGGAGAAACAAAACCAACCTTATTACTCCACAGTTGCTGCGCCCCATGCAGCAGCTACGTCCTGGAGTATCTCTCCCAATATTTCGATATCACCATCGACTACTACAACCCCAACATCGACTCCAAAGAAGAGTACGAAAAAAGAGTTCATGAGCAGCAGCGATTGGTCAATGAAATGAATCTTCCTATTAAAGTGATCGATGCCGGATATGATCCACAGACGTTCTTTGATATGGCAAAGGGGTATGAGCAGGAACCAGAAGGCGGCAAGAGATGTTACCGCTGCTACAAGCTAAGACTGGATCAGGCAGCCAAGCTTGCCAAAGAAGGCGGATATGACTATTTCACAACAACTCTCACGATCAGTCCGTTAAAAAACGCAGCATGGTTAAATGAATTAGGACAGAAAGCAGGAGAACTAGAGGGCGTAGAATTCCTTCCATCGGATTTCAAAAAGAAAGGCGGTTACCAGAGATCCATTCAGTTATCGAAAGAATACAACTTATACCGCCAGAATTTCTGTGGATGCATTTTCTCCAAGAGAGAAAGTGAAGAACGCATGCACAAAGAAAAAAATATAGAAAAAATGTAGAAAATACAAAAAAGTACTTGCAACGACAAAAAATTTGTGATAAACTTTTTACAATTTGTAGAGAAATATTTCTGAAATAAAAAATGACCCAGGTATTGGAAGGACAAAATGGCTGAATTTCCAATACTTAGCTTCGTAATTTTTATTTTAGGATATTTCTTTTTTTTATACAAACAATAAGGGTTATGAGCAAACCCTTATTCTATAGGTAGAAAGTTAGTCTTTTCTACCATATACCCTATGAATGAGACTTTTTAGGAGGAAAAATTACATGAACGCATTTTTGATATTGGAAGACGGACACGTATTTGAGGGAAAAAGTTTTGGAGCCCAAAAAGAAGTGATCTGTGAAGTCGTATTTAATACTTCCATGACAGGTTATTTAGAAGTATTAACAGACCCTTCCTATCAGGGACAGGGAGTCGTAATGACTTACCCACTGATCGGAAATTATGGAGTATGTCTAGAGGACATTGAATCTGAAAAACCTTGGCACTCAGCCTTTATCGTAAGAGAAATCTCAAGAACTTCAAGCAACTTCAGAAGAGAAGAAGACTTAGAAGATTATCTGAAAGAACATGATATCCCAGGTGTTTGTGGTGTTGACACAAGAGCAATCACAAAGATCTTAAGAGAGCACGGATGCATGGGTGGAATGATCACTACAAATCCTGATTTTAATTTAGATGAAATCCTTCCAAAATTAAAAGAATATACAGTAACAGATGCAGTAAAAACTGTTTCCAGAACAGAAAAAGAACATTTTGCTGGAGATGGATTTAAAGTTGCATTATTAGATCTTGGAACAAAGAATAACATCATCCGTTCTTTAGAAAAACGTGGATGTGATGTAACAGTTTATCCAGCAGATACAACAGCAGAAGAAATCTTAGGAGACAATCCAGATGGAATCATGTTATCAAACGGACCTGGAGATCCAAAAGAGTGTGTAGGAATCATCAAAGAGATCAAGAAGTTATATGACAGCGAGGTACCTATCTTTGCAATCTGTTTAGGACATCAGTTGATGGCACTTGCAACAGGTGCAGACACAGAAAAAATGCGTTGGGGACATCGTGGAGGAAACCATCCGGTCAAAGACTTAAAGAGCGGACGAGTTTACATTTCTTCCCAGAACCACGGATATGTGATCAAGGAAGAAACAATTGATCCAGATGTTGCAGAAGTTTCCTTTATTAATGTAAATGATAAAACAATCGAAGGATTAGACTATAAAAATAAAAATATTCGAACAGTTCAGTTCCATCCAGAAGCATGTCCTGGACCACAGGATACAGCTTACTTATTTGATGAATTTATGGATAGAATGAAAGGAGCAAAAAATGCCTAAGAGAGAAGATATAAAGAAAGTACTTGTAATCGGGTCAGGACCAATCGTCATTGGACAGGCAGCAGAATTTGACTATGCAGGAACACAGGCTTGTAGAGCACTTCAGGAAGAAGGAGTGGAAGTAGTCTTAGTAAACTCAAATCCTGCAACGATCATGACAGATAAAGATATCGCCGATAAAGTATATATCGAGCCATTAACAGCTTCTGTCATCGAAAAGATCATTGAAAAAGAAAAACCAGACAGTATCCTTCCAACACTTGGTGGACAGGCAGCCTTAAACCTTGCAATGGAATTAGTAGAAAGTGGATACCTTGAGAAGTCCGGAGTGAAATTGATCGGTACATCTCCATCTACGATCAAAAAAGCAGAAGACCGTCTGGAATTCCAACAGACAATGGAGAAGATCGGAGAACCGATCGCCGCAGGACAGGTTGTTAAAACAGTAGAAGATGGTGTAGAATTCGCCAAAGTGATCGGATATCCAGCCGTACTTCGTCCAGCATATACACTTGGAGGAAGCGGTGGAGGAATCGCCCATAACCAGGAAGAATTAGAGACGATCCTTGAGAATGGTCTTCGTCTAAGCCGTGTAGGTGAAGTATTAGTAGAACGTTACATCGGTGGATGGAAAGAAGTCGAATACGAAGTAATGCGTGACGAAAATGGAACATGTATTACAATCTGTAACATGGAAAACATCGACCCAGTTGGTGTTCATACAGGTGACAGTATCGTAGTAGCTCCATCTCAGACATTAGGAGATAAAGAATACCAGATGCTTCGTACATCTGCATTAAACATCATCACAGAATTAGATGTTCATGGTGGATGTAACGTACAGTACGCATTAAATCCAGACAGCTTTGAATACTGCGTTATCGAAGTAAACCCTCGAGTAAGCCGTTCTTCAGCCTTAGCTTCCAAAGCAACAGGATACCCAATCGCGAAAGTAACAGCGAAGATCGCGATCGGATATACATTAGATGAGATCGAAAATGCGGTAACTAAGAAAACATATGCAAGTTTTGAGCCAATGCTTGACTACTGTGTCGTTAAAATGCCAAGACTTCCATTTGATAAATTCATTCATGCAAAACGTACTCTGACAACTCAGATGAAAGCAACTGGAGAAGTTATGAGTATCGGAACAAACTTCGAAGGAGCGTTAATGAAAGCCATCCGTTCCTTAGAGCAGCATGTGGACAGCTTGATCTTCGGTGATTACGATAAATTAACAGATGACGAGTTATTAAAAGAACTTGAGAAGATCGATGATCTTCGTATCTATGTGATCGCAGAAGCAATCCGTCGTGGATTTGATTATGACACAATCTTTAACATCACAAAGATCGACCGCTGGTTCTTAGATAAGATCGCAGTCTTAGTTGAGATGGAAAAGAAATTAGCTGAAGCTGATACATTAGATAAAGAATTATTACAGGAAGCAAAACGTCTTGAATTTCCAGATAAAGTGATCGGAAGCTTAACAGGAAAGACAGAACGTGAGATCAAAGAATTAAGAAATGAATATAACATTCATGCATCTTATAAGATGGTAGATACATGTGCAGCTGAGTTTGATGCAGCAACACCTTACTACTATTCTTGCTATGATGGAGAAAATGAAGTAGAAGAAACATCAGGAAAGAAAAAAGTCATGGTACTTGGTTCAGGACCAATCCGTATCGGACAGGGTATCGAGTTTGACTTCTGTTCTGTACACAGCGTATGGGCATTAAGTAAAGAAGGATACGAGACGATCATCGTAAATAACAACCCTGAAACAGTTTCTACAGACTTTGACGTTGCAGATAAACTTTACTTCGAGCCATTAACAGCGGAAGATGTAGAAAGTATCGTAGATCTTGAGAAACCAGACGGTGCCGTTGTACAGTTCGGTGGACAGACAGCGATCAAATTAACAGAAGCACTGATGAAGATGGGAGTGCCAATCCTTGGAACAAGCGCTGAAAATGTAGATGCAGCCGAAGACAGAGAATTATTTGATGAGATCTTAGAAGAATGCTGTATCCCAAGACCAAAAGGAACAACAGTCTTTACATGTGAAGAAGCATTAGAAGTTGCTCATAAACTTGGATATCCAGTGCTTGTAAGACCTTCTTATGTACTTGGTGGACAGGGAATGCAGATCGCAGTATCTGATGAAGACATCAAAGCATTTATGGAAGTTATCAACCGTTACGAGCAGGAACATCCAATCCTTATTGATAAATATCTGGTTGGTAAAGAAGTCGAAGTCGATGCTGTTTGTGATGGAACAGATATCTTAATCCCAGGAATCATGGAGCATGTGGAACGTGCCGGAATCCATTCAGGAGACAGTATTTCCGTATATCCATCAATCAACTTAACAGACAGAATCAAACGAATCATCGCAGAATATACAAGAAAACTTGCAAAATCATTACATGTTATCGGACTGATCAATATTCAGTTTATCGTAGCAGATGATGAAGTATATGTTATTGAAGTAAACCCAAGATCCAGTCGTACCGTACCTTACATCAGTAAAGTAACAGGTATTCCAATCGTAGCATTAGCAGCGAAAGTGATCACTGGATCTAAGATCAGAGACCTTGGATATGAACCAGGACTTCAGAAAGAATCTGAATATTATGCAGTGAAGAAACCAGTCTTCTCATTTGAGAAATTAAGAGGAGCAGAAATCAGCCTTGGACCTGAAATGAAATCCACAGGTGAATGCTTAGGTATTTCTAAGAACTTCCACGAAGCATTATACAAAGCATTCTTAGGAGCTGGAGTTAACCTTCCAAAATACAAGAAGATGATCTTAACAGTCAAAGATTCCGATAAGATCGATGCAATCGATATTGGACGCAGATTTGAAGCATTAGGATATGAAATCTTTTCAACAAGAAGTACATGCAGAGTCTTAAATGAAGCTGGAGTACATGCAAAACCAATTAATAAATTAGAAGAAGAATCTCCAAACTTGCTAGATCTGATCTTAGATGATAAAATTGACTTAGTCATTGATACACCATCACAGGGTGTAGGTCGAAGCAAAGATGGATTCCTGATCCGCCGTTACGCGATCGAAACAGGAGTAACATGCCTTACAAGTCTTGATACGGCAGATGCTCTACTGACTAGTTTGGAAACAGGAAACAGAGATCAGCTCAGCGTAGTTGATATCGCACAGATTTAATAAGAAGTAAGAAGGAGTGATGTTATGGGTCGATACACAAAACAGGATGTGATAGACCTCGTCAGAGAAAACGATGTAGAATTTATCAGACTACAGTTTTCTGACTTGTTCGGAACAATGAAGAACGTCGCGATCACCGCAAGACAGCTTGAGAAAGCATTAGATAACAAATGTACATTTGATGGATCCAGTGTCGATGGATTTGTCCGTATTGAAGAATCTGATATGTATTTATATCCAGATCTCGACAGCTTTGCAATCTTCCCGTGGAATGCGGGAGGAAACCGCGTGGCAAGACTGATCTGTGATGTATACGGACAGGACGGACTTCCATTTGAGGGAGATCCAAGAAATGTATTAAAACGAGTGATGGTTGAGTGCCAGAAGATGGGTTATAAATTTAACGTCGGTCCGGAATGTGAGTTTTTCTTATTCCACACAGACGAAGAAGGCCGCCCAACGACGGTTTCTCATGAGAAAGCCGGATATTTTGATGTAGCTCCATTAGACCTTGGAGAAAGCGCCAGAAGAGATATGATCTTAAATCTTGAAGATATGGGATTTGAGATCGAGGCATCTCATCATGAAGTCGCACCTGCACAGCATGAGATCGACTTTAAGTATGACAATGCCTTAAGAACGGCCGATAACATCCTCACATTTAAATTTATTGTAAAATATATTGCCAAAAGACATGGATTATATGCAAGTTTTATGCCAAAACCGATCACAGGAGTGGATGGTTCAGGAATGCATCTTAATATGTCTTTATGGAAGAATGGAAAGAACATTTTCGCTGATTCTAAGAACGAACTTGGAATCAGTGATGAAGCTTTCTATTTTATGGCTGGAGTCATGGAACATGCCAATGAGATGTGTCTGATCACAAATCCACTGGTAAACTCTTATAAGAGAATCGTACCAGGATATGAGGCACCTGTGGATGTTTCATGGTCACCATCAAACAGAAGCCCGCTCATTCGAGTACCGGCAGCCCGTGGAAGCGGAACAAGACTGGAATTTCGCAGTCCTGATTCTGCAGCCAATCCTTATCTTGCTCTGGCAGTCAGCCTTGCAGCAGGACTGGATGGGATCAAGCGCAAATTAACACCTGGAAAAGGTTCCATGAAGAATCAGTATGAGATGGCTGAGGGAGAAAAACAAAAAGCAGGAATCAATACTCTGCCAAGAGATATGAAAGAAGCTTTAGAGATTTTCAAACAAAGCACTTATATGAAAGAACTTTTAGGAGATCATATTTTTAACAAATATGTCGAAGCTAAAAGTGCAGAATGGGAGTCTTACCAGCAGTTCGTATCACAATGGGAAGTCGATCGTTATTTATATAAGATCTAATGATTGATATATACTTGATACGGGAGGTGAGAAGCTTGGTAAACGTCATCGTTTTATTCCCGAAACAAGAAGTCGCCAGAAGTATCCGAAATCTTCTGGTAAGAAGCGGTTTTGAAGTAACCGCTGTATGTGCAACGGGTGCACAGGTAGTTCAACGTATGGAAGGTGTTGAAGAAGGGCTTGTCGTCTGCGGATACAAATGCTCAGATATGATCTACAGCGAATTAAGAGAATATCTCTCAGGAGAGATAAAGATGCTGCTCATTGCTTCTCGCCAATATTTAGATGACTGCGTGTATCCAAACGTGACAGGACTTCCGATGCCTCTTAAGGGGCATGAATTAGTCGAGAAAACGAGAGAGATCGTTACCGAAATTTCTGAGAAGCAAAGACGAAGAAAACAACGGCCGAAACAACGTACCAGAGAAGAAATCCGTCTGCTTGATGAAGTCAAAGAATTACTGATGCAGAACAATCAGATCACAGAAAGCGAAGCCCATTCCTACATACAACAGCGAAGTATGAACAGTGGAGTAGGGCTTATCGAAATGGCAAAGATGATCAAAGAATCATTAACATATCAAAACTAGGAGGAATTTATGTTTAAAATTAACGACAACTACTTGAAACTGCCTGGAAGTTACTTATTTTCAACAATCGCGAAAAAAGTAAATGCATATTCCGAGGCAAACCCTGACAAAAATATTATTCGTTTAGGAATTGGAGACGTAACACAGCCTCTGGCACCAGCGATCATCGACTCTTTACACAAAGCAGTAGACGAAATGGGACACGCAGAAACATTTCACGGATATGCACCAGACCTTGGATATGAATTTTTAAGAAATGCAATCGCAAAAAATGATTATCAGGATCGTGGAGCAGACATCAAAGCAGACGAAATCTTCGTAAGTGACGGAGCGAAATGTGACTCTGGAAACATTCAGGAAATTTTTGCACAGGATAACAAGATTGCCGTATGTGATCCAGTATATCCAGTATATGTAGATACAAATGTTATGGCTGGAAGAGCTGGAACATATGACAAAGTAACAGAGACATGGAGTGATGTGATCTACATGCCATGTACAGCAGAGAATAACTTTGCACCAGATTTCCCAAGCGAAGTACCAGATATCATTTACCTTTGCTTCCCTAACAACCCAACTGGATCAACAATCACAAAAGACCAGTTACAGGGATGGGTAGACTATGCAAACAAGAACGGATGCGTGATCATTTATGATGCAGCATACGAAGCATATATCTCAGAAGATAACGTTGCACACACAATCTATGAATGTGAAGGTGCAAGAACATGTGCGATCGAATTAAAGAGTTTCTCTAAGAACGCAGGATTTACAGGAGTCCGTCTTGGATACACAGTTATTCCTAAGGACTTAAAATGTGGAGATACACAGTTACATGCATTATGGGCAAGACGCCACGGAACAAAATACAACGGAGCTCCATACATCGTACAGAGAGCTGGAGAAGCAGTTTACTCTGAAGAAGGAAAAGCTCAGTTAAAAGAACAGGTTGGATACTATATGAATAATGCCAAAGTAATCTTTAACGGATTACAGGATGCAGGATACACAGTATCTGGTGGTGTGAACGCACCATATATCTGGTTAAAGACACCAGACAACATGACATCTTGGGAATTCTTCGATCATCTGTTAGAAGATGCCAACGTTGTTGGAACACCAGGATCAGGATTCGGACCAAGCGGAGAAGGATACTTCCGACTTACAGCGTTCGGTAACTATGAAAATACAGTTGAAGCAATCGAACGAATCAAGAAAATGTAATTTTCGAATATGTGATAAAGAGAATGGAATGTCAGGAATACGGCATTCCATTCTCTTTTTCTGTTGCTGACTGGAAACTAGTTTACACTTTTATATATTGTTCTAATAAGCTATAATAAATCTTAAGACAGAAAGGTGGTGTAATTATGTATGATCAAAATAAAAAACTTCCGATTGGAGTAGAATTTTTTGAAGATATCAGAACGCAGGGATTTTATTATATAGATAAAACAAACTTCATAAAAGATCTCATCAATATGAGAGGAAGTGTCAATTTATTTACACGGCCGAGAAGATTTGGAAAAAGTTTAAATATGGATATGATTAAATGTTTCTTTGAAACAGGCACAGATAAGTCTTTATTTGATGGACTAGATATATCGAAAGAAAAAGATTTATGTAATCAATATCAGGCAAAATATCCAGTAATTTCTATCAGTTTAAAAGATGTTGATGGAAGAAATTATGAAGTAGCTCTAAAGAAAATGGCAGCTACATTGAAAAAAGAGATCAGGAGGCATCAGTATCTGCTAGAAGGAGATCAGCTGACAGAGATTGATAAGAATGCAGTGAAGCATTTATTTACAGATCCATTAGATGAGACAGATCAGGAAGAAAGTCTTTATCTTCTTTCAGAAATGCTCTATAAATATCATGGACAAAAAGTGATTTTATTAATTGACGAATACGATGTACCATTAGATAAATCCTATTCTAAAGGATATTATGATGAAATGGTCAATCATATGAGAGGGCTGTTTGGCGAAGTATTAAAGACAAATCCGAATCTTTATTTTGCAGTGCTTACAGGCTGTCTTCGAATTTCAAAGGAAAGTATATTTACAGGCATCAATAATTTTAAAGTTCATTCGATTGCAGATACAAGTTATGATGAATATTTTGGATTTACAGATGAAGAAGTAAAAGAGATGCTTTCTTATTATCAGATAGAAGGACAGTATGATGTGATCAAACAATGGTATGATGGATATCAGTTTGGAAAAGAAAATATTTACTGTCCTTGGGATGTGATCAATTATATAGCAGATTATTTAAATGATTCACATATGCAGCCGAAGTTATACTGGCTGAATACAAGTGAGAATTATATTATTCATCAGTTGATTAAAAGAGCAGATGCCAATATGCGTGAAGAGATTGAGCAGCTGATTACAGGAAAAAGTATATGTAAAGCAATAAAAACAGAATTGACATATAAAGATCTTGATATACCAGAATTTGGAGATAACGATACAAGCAGGAATAATTTATGGAGTATCTTGTATACAACTGGATATTTAACAACAAGATCAAGCGATGGACGAAGATATGAATTAACAATTCCGAATCAGGAAATTCATGATATTTTTGTGACACAGATCAAAGAATGGATGCAGGATACGATCATTCAGGGAGATTTGGCACAGTTAAAAGAATTCTGGCAGGCAGTTGCAACAGGAAATGCACAGAACTTTGAAGAAATATTTCGAAACTATCTTTTAAAAACAATCAGCATCAGAGATACAAATACAGCAATTGACAGAAAAGAAAACTTTTATCATGGACTGCTTCTTGGAATTTTAAGAGGTAACAGTTCATGGATCATAAAGTCAAATCAAGAATCCGGAGACGGATATGCAGATATTGTCATGGAAATTCCAGAGAAGAGAATAGGCTGTATCTTTGAAATGAAATATGCACAGGATGGAAATTTGGAGAAATCATGTGATATTGCTCTAAAACAAATAGAAGATAAAAAATACACAACAATTCTTAGGGAAGATGGAATGAATATCATATATAAATATGGTGTAGCATGCTATAAAAAAGACTGTAAAGTTATGAGGAAATAAAATAATCTTAGGAAGTACAAGGTTGACATTTAAAACATAGTACGATATAGTTTTAAAAAGCGAGGAAGCGAAAGATAGCTTCCTCGCTTTTTGCATTTTACAAGAAATATTTGACATCGCTAGGCTAAAAAACAGACTGACAGAAAGGAATCGTGGTAAAAATGAAAAAGAAAGTATATATAACAAATCGGATGATCACTATGGGTGCGTGTCTGATTTTTTTTATTGTAATTTTTATAACATTTGTCAGCTGTTACTATGTAGATGTATGTATAAAAAAAGAAGCAAAAGCCCCAAAAAATAGATATGAATGGACGAAATTAGGAGGAATACTAGAAGATGCATCAGATTATCTGACAAGTGAAGTCAGGCAATATGTGATTACAGGGGATGCAGGATATTTCTATGATTACTGGAATGAAGTTTATAAAGTAAAACGCAGAGATATGGCAGTAAAAAATTAGATCATAAATATGAATTTTGTGGACAAAAAATTTTGCTGGTAGATGATAACAGATTAAATCTAAGAGTGGAAAAAGAAATTTTAGAAAAGGCGGGACTTTATGTAGATACAGTACAAAATGGACAAGAAGCTTTATTTATGATTAAAGAAACAAAGTATGATCTGATTCTTTTTGAATATAGCGAATTAAAAACAGCATATTTTACACCAACTCCGACAGATATGTTAAATGATGGATTCCTTGGAGTTTCAGTAATCACGATAGGAATGATGATATGGCTTTTTTTGCTGATTATTGGTAAAAAAAAGAACTGATATTAAAAAATAAATGTATATGAAAAATATAAAAACAAAGGGCAGAATTACAAAAAATAAGTAGTAAACCTGCTCTTTCTTTTGTAATTATGAGATTTTTCTTGTATTCAATTCATTTTTTATATACAATAGAAGAAATAAAAAAAGAAGATTTTCAAAAAAGGAGATTTAAGATCAATGAAGAAGTTAGCTCTTGCTCAGGAATTAAAGGAAAATGCTTATCCAGGACGAGGAATCGTTATCGGAAGATCCCAAGACGGGAAAAAGGCCGTAACTGCATATTTTATCATGGGACGCAGTGAGAACAGTCGAAACCGTGTTTTTGTAGAAGAAGGAGAAGGAATCCGTACACAGGCATTTGATCCAGCGAAGTTAGAAGATCCAAGTCTTATTATTTATGCACCTGTCCGTGTTCTTGGAGATGAAACGATCGTTACCAATGGTGATCAGACAGATACTGTTTATGAAGGAAGAGAAAAAGGACTTACTTTTGAACAATCTTTAAGAAGCCGTGAGTTTGAACCAGACGGACCAAACTACACACCAAGAATTTCAGGTCTTATGAAGATCGCAGACGGAACATTCCACTATGCAATGTCCATTTTAAAGAGCGACAATGGAAATCCAGAATCCTGCAACCGATACACATACACATATGAGAATCCGATCGCAGGAGAAGGACGTTTTATCCATACATATATGCATGATGGAAATCCACTTCCAAGCTTTGAGGGAGAACCTAAATTTGTTGAAATCGAAGAAGATATCGACGATTTCACAAACACACTTTGGAACAGCTTAAATGAAGACAACAAAGTATCTCTATTTGTACGTTATATTGATATTGCAACAGGGGAATATGAGACAAGAATCGTAAATAAGAACAAATAATCAGTCAATCAGCAGATCAAAGGAGAAGAAGAAAAATGAAGGAATTAGAATTAAAGTACGGATGTAACCCAAACCAGAAACCATCAAGAATCTATATGGCAGACGGAAGTGAGCTTCCAATTGAAGTATTAAACGGAAGACCAGGATACATCAACTTTTTGGATGCATTTAACGGATGGCAGCTGGTAAGAGAATTAAAGAAAGCAACAGGACTTCCTGCCGCAACTTCTTTCAAACATGTATCACCTGCAGGAGCATCTGTGGGACGTCCAATGTCTGATACCTTAAAGAAGATCTACTGGGTAGATGATATGGGAGATTTATCTCCATTAGCATGCGCATATGCAAGAGCAAGAGGTGCAGACCGTATGTCTTCTTTCGGAGATTTTATCTCATTATCTGATGTATGTGATGCAGACACAGCACGTCTTATTAAGAGAGAAGTATCTGACGGAGTGATCGCACCAGGATACACAGACGAAGCACTGGAAATCTTAAAAGGAAAGAAAAACGGAAATTATAACATCATCAAGATCGATGAGAACTATACACCAGCACCATTAGAGCATAAACAGGTATTTGGTGTTACATTTGAACAGGGAAGACAGGAACTTCCAATTGATGATGAATTATTATCAAACATCGTTACAGAGAACAAAGAGATCCCAGAAGAAGCACTGATCGATATGAAGATTTCTCTGATCGTATTAAAATATACACAGTCTAACTCTGTATGCTTCGTAAAAGACGGACAGGCAATCGGAATCGGAGCAGGACAGCAGTCTCGTGTACATTGTACAAGACTTGCAGGACAGAAAGCAGACAACTGGTGGTTAAGACAGTGTCCAAAAGTTATGAATCTGCCATTTAAAGAAAAGATCCGCCGTGCAGACAGAGACAATGCGATCGATCTTTACATTGGAGATGAATACATGGATGTCTTAGCAGACGGAGCATGGGAGAATATCTTTACTGAGAAACCAGAAGTTTTCACAAAAGAAGAGAAGAGAGAATGGTTAGACAAATTAACAGATGTTACATTAGGATCTGATGCATTCTTCCCATTCTTTGATAATATTGAGAGAGCACATAAGAGTGGAGTTAAATACATTGCACAGCCAGGTGGATCCGTAAGAGATGATGCTGTGATCGACTGCTGCAATAAGTACAATATGGCAATGGCGTTTACAGGAATCAGATTATTCCATCACTAAAATTCACAATCAAGATACAAAAGAACATATCAATTAATAACTAATAAGACACTGGCAGACGCCATGATTTTATGACTGCTGCCAGTGCTTTATCTCAAAGAAAAATCAATCGAATCACAAAAGCAAAAAATCTTATATATGTACGAAAAAAAATACTGGAAATAAGGCTTGTTATTTATTTAACGAGAAAGTTTATCGGTTAGGTATATTGTATTCAATCTAAATTTTGTTATAATAAAGGTAGTTAGATAAGGCTAACTTACAAAAGTAATATAAATTATTTTGATCCAAGAAATGGAGGAGTTTTCAAAATGAAACAGTTTGAAGAATGGGAAGGTTTTAAAGGTAGAATGTGGAAGGAAGAAATCAATACAAGAGATTTCATCCAGGAAAACTACACACCTTATGATGGAGATGCAAGCTTCCTTGCAGGACCTACAGAAGCAACAGATAAGTTATGGGGTATCTTACAGGGACTTCAGAAAGAAGAACGTGCAAAAGGCGGAGTTCTTGATATGGATACAGACATCGTATCTTCTTTAACTTCTCACGGACCTGGTTATATCAGTGAAGAAACAAAAGATTTAGAGCAGATCGTTGGTCTTCAGACAGACAAACCATTAAAACGTGCATTCATGCCATATGGTGGTATCAAGATGGCAGAAGAATCCTGTCGTAACTATGGTTATGAACCAAGTGAAAGATTACATGAGATCTTCACAAAATATTCTAAGACTCATAACCAGGCAGTATTTGATGCTTACACACCAGAAATGAAAAAAGCAAGACATAACAAGATCATCACAGGTCTTCCAGATACTTATGGACGTGGACGTATCGTAGGTGATTACCGCCGTGTTGCTTTATACGGAATTGATTATTTATTAGAAGAAAAAGAAAATGACTTCGCAAACTGTGGATGCGGTGTTATGACAGATGACGTGATCCGTCTTCGTGAAGAATTAGCAGAACAGAAAAAAGCATTAAAAGGTATGAAAGAAATGGCACAGCTTTACGGATTTGACATTTCAAGACCTGCCAAAACTGCAAAAGAAGCAATCCAGTGGATGTACTTTGGATACTTAGCAGCGATCAAAACTCAGAACGGAGCTGCCATGAGTATCGGACGTGTCGCTACATTCCTTGACATTTATATCCAGCGTGACCTTGACAAAGGAATCATCACAGAAGAAGAAGCTCAGGAAATGATCGACCATTTAACAATGAAATTCAGAATGGTTAAATTCGCAAGAATTCCTTCTTACAACCAGTTATTCTCAGGAGACCCAGTATGGGCAACACTTGACCTTGCTGGTATCGGTGTAGATGGACGTTCTATGGTTACAAAGACAGACTTCCGTTTCTTACATACATTAGAGAACATGGGACCATCACCAGAACCAAACATCACTGTATTATATTCTTCTGATCTTCCAGAGAATTTCAAGAAATATGCAGCTGATATTTCTATCCGTACAAGCTCTATCCAGTACGAAAATGATGATGTCATGAAACCTGTATGGGGAGATGACTACGCAATCTGCTGCTGTGTATCTGCAACTAAGACTGGTAAAGAAATGCAGTTCTTCGGAGCAAGAGCAAACCTTGCAAAATGCTTATTATATGCGATTAACGGTGGTGTTGACTGCAAGACAAAACAGCAGGTAGGACCTTCTTACAAACCAATCATGTCTGAATACTTAGATTATGACGAAGTTATGGAAAAATACGACGTTATGATGGATTGGTTAGTAGACCTTTATGTAAATACATTAAACTTAATCCAGTATATGCATGACAAATATTACTATGAAGCAGCAGAATTAGCATTAATGGATACAGAACTTGAAAGAACATTCGCAACAGGAATCGCAGGATTCTCTCATGCAGTTGACTCTTTAAGTGCTATTAAATACGCTAAAGTAAAAGCAATCCGTGACGAAGATGGATTAGTTGTAGATTACGAAATTGACGGAGATTTCCCAAGATACGGTAACGATGATGACAGAGCTGACGATATCGCAGTATGGCTGTTAAGAACATTCTTAGCTAAGATCAAAAAACATCATACATATCGTAACTCTGAACCTACAACATCTATCCTTACAATCACATCTAACGTTGTATACGGAAAAGCAACAGGAACAATGCCAGATGGTAGAAAAGCAGGGGAACCATTAGCACCAGGAGCTAACCCAAGTTACGGTGCAGAGCAGAATGGATTATTAGCATCCTTAAACTCTGTAGCTAAGATTCCATACGAATGGGCATTAGATGGTATTTCTAATACACAGACAATCAACCCAGACGCTTTAGGACATGAAGAAGGGGAAAGAATCAATAACCTTGTAAATGTTATGGACGGATACTTTGATCAGGGAGCTCACCACTTAAATGTAAACGTATTCGGTAAAGAAAAACTGATCGATGCAATGGAACATCCTGAAAAAGAAGAATATGCAAACTTCACAATCCGTGTATCTGGATATGCAGTTAAGTTCATCGACTTAACAAGAGAACAGCAGATGGACGTTATTTCCAGAACATGCCATGCAACAATGTAATATAAATTAGTGGAATAGAACGATGAATGAAAAAATAACCGGAAAAATCCATTCCATCGAGACTTTTGGTCTCGTGGATGGTCCCGGTGTGCGGTTTATCGCTTTCATGCAAGGATGCCGGATGAGATGCAAATATTGCCACAATCCGGAGACCTGGCAGGAGGACTGCGGTGAAGACTGGCAGCCAGAAGCCCTCTTAAAGAGGGCTTTGCGTTACCGCATGTACTGGGGGAAAGATGGAGGGATCACAGTCAGTGGTGGAGAACCCCTCTTACAGATTGATTTTTTAATTGAATTTTTTAAACTGGCAAAACAAGAAGGAATTCACACAGCCGTGGATACCTCTGCCAATCCATACACAAAAGAAGAACCATTTCACACAAAATGGTTAGAATTAATGAAATACACCGACCT
This sequence comes from Eubacteriaceae bacterium, assembly GCA_902362875.1. Taxonomy (GTDB): domain Bacteria; phylum Bacillota; class Clostridia; order Lachnospirales; family Lachnospiraceae; genus Anaerostipes. The sequence continues at coordinate 115,468 of CABIYF010000005.1, forward strand.
TGTCATCTTAGACTTAAAAGAAATGGACGAGGAAAAACACAAGAAATTGACAGGCTGTCCAAACAGCAATATTTTAGCAATGGCACAAGAAATCTCAGACCTTGGAGTAGATCTGTGGATTCGTCACGTGCTTGTTCCAGACTTAACAGACGATGAAGAAGGACTAGCAGACTTAAAACACTTCATCGATGGACTAAAGACAGTCAAGAGAGTGGAAATCTTGCCATACCATACTCTTGGACTTTTTAAATGGGAAAAATTAGGAATTAAATACCCGTTAGAAGGGGTACAGCCACCAAGCGAAGAAGCCGTAGCAAAGGCAGAAAAGATCCTTGGTATCGAGAAAACTTCTCAAAAATAAAGGTAGACAAATCATCCAAGATAGGATATTATAATAACAGTTAGTTAAGACTAACCAACATAAAACAAAACATAAACATAACAAAGCAAAATGAAAAATCTGACCAGAATCTTCCTCGGGTCAGCTTTTTTATTTTATTGTTAAAGAAATGCAGGAAGTAGATGAAAAGATTATAGACAGGACGGTATAGTATAAAACTATAATATCAGAGTATTGATTTTTGTATCAAAATATGAGATAGTAATGTATACAAAAATAAAACATTAAGGAGAACAACACATGAAAAAGAAATTATCAATCCTAGTTGCAGGGGCATGCTTAGCAGCTGCTTTATACGGTGCAGGCACAATTTACGGACAAAACAAAACCAACGCTGCCAAACAAAGCGAAGACAAAGTCACAACAAACAAATACCAAGGCGTAACGATCAAAGACAAAGCCAAAGGAAAAGTGACAAAGCAACAAGTCAAGCAGTTAAAAAAAGAACATTCTGGTAAAGATGAAGGAAACATCATCATCTGGGAAGCAGAAGAAGCCAAATAGAGGGGGCGAAGAAATGTTAATACCAGATTTAATCATACAGCTGATCACAGTAGTTATTGGAGTGGCACTATATGCAGCCATATTTAAAATATTAAAAAATATGATTCATAAAATAATACATTAAGAACAGATAGTATCAATACTAGTGGAAATGTTATGAGATAACCAATACATTTTACCATTCAATAGTTATTGCCAATAAACTTCAGGTATGTAAGATATCATAAAAATAAAATAGTTCCAGTCAACAACGATGAATAAAACGCGTGTTGTTGACTGGAACTATTTTATTTTTATGATATCTTACATACTCAAAGACTATGTCAAAGAAACTAATTAAACATTAAAGCGGAATACAATAATATCCCCATCCTTAACAACATACTCTTTCCCTTCCTGACGCACGAGCCCTTTCTCCTTACAAGCCTGCATCGTACTATACTCCTTCAAATCTTCAAAAGAAACAACCTCAGCACAGATAAATCCACGCTCAAAGTCTGTATGGATTTTACCAGCAGCCTGAGGAGCCTTCGTACCTTCTTTGATTGTCCAGGCACGAGTCTCGTCTTCTCCAGAAGTTAAGAAACTGATTAATCCAAGCAGAGAGTAGCTGGCAGAAATCAGTTTTTCAAGACCAGATTCTTCTAATCCAAGATCTTCTAAGAATTCTTTCTTCTCATCATCATCTAATTCAGAGATTTCCTGTTCAATCTGAGCGCATACAACGAATACTTTCGCATCAACGTCAGAAGCATATTCACGAACAGCTTTTACATAGTCATTATCTTCTCCTACAAGTTCATCTTCATTAACATTTGCAGCAAAGATGACAGGTTTGATCGTTAAAAGATTGCAGGAATTTAAGATTTCCTGATCTTCTTCATCATCTACCTCAAAAGTTTTGGCAAGTTTACCATCTTCAAGATGAGCTTTTACTTTAGATAAGAATTCAACTTCATGAGCAAGAGATTTGTCATTTCTTGATCCTTTTGTTGATTTTGCGATACGACGGTCTAACACTTCGATATCAGAGAAGATAAGTTCAAAGTTGATGGTTTCAATATCACGAAGTGGGTTTACAGAACCGTCAACGTGAACGATGTTTCCATCATCAAAACAACGGACAACGTGAACGATCGCATCGACTTCACGGATATTGGCAAGGAACTGGTTTCCAAGACCTTCTCCTTTGGAAGCTCCTTTTACAAGACCTGCGATATCAACGAATTCGATTGCTGCAGGGATCACTTTCTTTGAATGGTATTTCTCAGCCAGATAATCAACACGAGCATCTGGAACTGTTACGATTCCCACATTAGGGTCGATCGTACAGAATGGATAGTTTGCGGATTCGGCACCGGCTTTAGTTAAAGAGTTAAATAATGTACTCTTTCCGACGTTTGGTAATCCAACGATTCCTAATTTCATAATCTATTAATTCCTTTCTCATGGGTATTCTTTAAAACAGACCCGGAAGAAAATATCCAAGGCCATACTATGAATAGTTTACCATAAGCGACTTGAAAAGAAAAGAGAAATGGGATAAGATATCCTTGATTTAGACAACAAAATGCAGGCAGCAAATGAAAGAAGAGACTTAACAAGATGATAGAAAGGAAGAGAAAGCTATGGAACATCAAATCAGATTCCCGCATTTAGGAATTGTACTGAAAAATGTTGGTGATGGAATTAACATCGGTGGCTTTGAAATTAAATATTATGGGATGATCATTGCAACAGGATTCCTGCTTGGACTGATCGTTTCCTATTATGCGGCAAAACATGAAAATAAATTTGACCCAGAATTGGTGTTTGATTATCTGATCGCTATGATCATTCCGGCGATTGTCGGGGCAAGACTTTATTATGTGATCTTTTCATGGGATTATTATAAGAACCATCTCTCAGAGATCATACAGATCAGAAATGGAGGTCTTGCAATCTATGGAGGTGTGATCGCGGGAGCAGTTACATTATATATATTTTGCAGGAAGAAACATGTATCGATGCTTGCTTTTGGAGATGTTGCGGTAAAAGGACTGCTTGTCGGGCAGATTCTTGGACGATGGGGAAACTTCTTTAACAGGGAAGCTTTCGGATCTTATACAGACAGTTTGTTTGCGATGCAGATTCCAACGAATTTTTTTGTGGAACATGGAAGAATTGATGAAATCATATCGAATGGATTATATGATAAAGCAACCTATGTGGTATCAGGAAATGAAGCAGCAACCTTTATTCAGGTACATCCGACATTTTTGTATGAATCCATGTGGAATCTTGCTTTACTGCTTTTGATCATTTTCTTTTTTACCAAGAGAAAGAAATTTGATGGAGAATTGATTGCTGTTTACTGTATTGGATATGGAATCGGAAGATTTTTGATCGAGGGATTAAGGATGGATTCATTGATGATCGGAAGTACAGGAATCAGAGTGTCACAGATGCTGGCACTGATCCTGGTGATATTTGGAACTGGATGGATTGTGTATAACTTTAAAAAATCAAGGAAAAATCACGAATGATTCACACAAAAATCACGCAATGAGACACCAAAAGAAGGGAATTGTCACCACTTTGACACAATCCCTTCTTTTTTGTGGAAAAAAACAAGAATTCTAAGAAAAAACTAAGATTTGATTGTGGATTATTCCTTGCAATTTAGAAAGGTATCGTATAAAATAATGTTTATAAGTGGTTAGAAGTGGTAGAAAGTGGTGATACCTGTGTTTATGGGAGAATTTAATCACACAATCGATGCAAAAGGCAGGCTGATCATCCCTTCACGATTCCGAGAAGAACTAGGACAGGAATTTGTGATGACAAAGGGATTGGATGGGTGCCTGTTTGTGTTCCCACAAACTGAATGGGAAAGCTTTCAGGGAAAGTTAAAGACTCTGCCACTCATTAATAAAGATGCCAGAAAGTTTTCAAGATTTTTCATGGCGGGGGCAGCTCCGTGTGAGATGGACAAGCAGGGAAGAACATTGATCCCAGCGACGCTCAGGGAATTTGCCCAGATGAAGAAAGAAGTTGTATTAACAGGAATGGCTGACCGTATCGAGATCTGGAGTAAGGAGAAGTGGATCGAGAACAATTCTTACGAGGATATGGATGATATCGCAGCCAGCATGCAGGAATTAGGATTGAGCATATAAGTTAGGTGGATTATGGAATTTAAACACATTTCCGTTTTATTAGACGAAACGATTGAAGAACTACATATTAAACCAGACGGAATCTATGTGGATGGGACTCTGGGAGGAGGCGGACATGCATATCATGTATGCCAGAAACTATCAGAGAAAGGAAGATACATCGGGATTGACCAGGATGCAGATGCGATTGCTGCAAGCACGAAGAGATTAGAACCGTTTAAGGATAAGGTAACGATCGTGCGTGATAATTATGTAAACATGCCGAAAGTGTTACACGATCTGGGAATAGAACATGTCGATGGAATTTTGTTAGATCTTGGGGTATCTTCATTTCAGTTAGATGAGAAGGAACGAGGATTTACTTACAGAGAAGATGTTCCGCTTGATATGAGAATGGATCAGAGACAGTCACTGACAGCCAGAGATATTGTCAATGAGTATTCCGAGATGGAATTGTTCCATATTATCAGAGATTACGGTGAAGAGAAATTTGCAAAGAACATAGCAAAACATATCGTCAATAAGAGAAAAGAAAGTCCGATCGAGACGACTGGACAGTTAATAGAAGTCATCAAAGGTGCGATTCCGATGAAAGTCAGAGCCGTGGGAGGACATCCGGCGAAGAAGACATTTCAGGCGATTCGTATTGAATGTAACAGAGAATTAGACGTATTAAAAGACAGCATTGATGCGATGATCGATCTTTTAAATCCAGGTGGAAGATTATGTATCATTACCTTCCATTCGTTAGAAGACCGTATTGTTAAGAGAGCTTTTAAGAAGAATGAGAATCCTTGTACATGCCCGCCAAACTTCCCAGTGTGTGTATGCGGCAACGTATCCAAAGGAAAGCAGTTAACAAGAAAACCAATTATTCCAGGGGAAGAAGAACTAGAGTACAACAAGAGGGCGAAAAGTTCGAAACTTCGAGTATTTGAAAGGGCATAATGAAGGAGAAGATTGATGGATAAGACAAGACAAGAACGATATAATATGATATATGGTAATACGGCAAGAAAGATCGAGGACAATGTGCAGCCAGCCAGCACACAGCCTGCGAGAAAACCAAGACCGAGAAGAAAAGTAAAGACAACACCAGAGACAAGACAGAATCAAAAAAGAGCGTTGTCAATTGATTTTGCGTTTATTAAAGTGTTAGTGGCAGGACTTTGTGTGATCGCGGCAATGAGCTTTTTCTATCTGTCAGAGAGAGCACAGTTTATGAAACAGAAAGCTGTTCTTTCCGATGCAAAGACACAGCTTAATACGCTGCAGGTAGAGAATGAAGATCTCAATCTTGAGATTGAACAGAGTATCAAGTTTGATACGATCGAGACAGCAGCGAAGAAATATGGAATGAGCAAACCTGATGCCAGTCATATTCTACGCTATGAGAGTCAGGATACTGAATATGTACGTCAGTATGGAAAGATACCAAAGGCAGACTAAGAGGTGGTTGACTTGAAGAAAAGAAGAAGAAAACCGATCAAACGATTAAACAATGCTATGAAAAAACGTACGATCTTTGCGTGTGCTTTCATAGCACTTCTTTTTGTTATACTGATCGGACGACTTGTCTATTTTAGTATATTTAAGAATAATATTTATAAGAGACAGGTTTTGTCACAACAAAATTATTCCAGTGAAACACTTCCTTATAAGAGAGGTGACATTCTGGATCGCGATGGAAATACATTGGCGACAAGCCAGAAGATGTATACACTGATTCTGGAACCAAAGAATATCTTAAGATCAGAGAAGATTCAGCAAGAGACGATCAAGGCACTTCATAAATATATGAAGCTGGATGAAGATAAATTATTAAAATTTATAAAAAAACATAAGAATTCCTATTATTCTGTGTACAGAGATGAATTAAGCTATAGTGATATAGCAGATTTTAAAGATTTTATTGCCTCAGACAAGGCAGATAATGTTTCTGGTATTGTATTTAGTGAAAAGTACAAACGACGTTATCCAAACCAGTCACTGGCAAGTCAGGTCATAGGATTTGTGTCCGATGGAACGATCGGAACCGGAGGAATCGAGCAGTATTATAACAGCACACTTTCTGGTGTGAATGGAAGAAAATATAAATACCTGAATGAGGAACTGGAACAGGACAGCTCAATCGTAGAACCAGAGAATGGAAAGACCGTAGTGTCAACGATTGATTCCAATATCCAGAAGCTGGCAGAAGATCAGCTGGCTAAGTTTGAGAAGAAATATGGCAGCAAAGGAAGCAGTATCCTCGTGATGAACCCGAATAATGGTGAGATTTATGCCATGGCGAATTCAACATCCTATAATCTGGAAAGCCCAAGGGATGATAAGAATCTGCTTAAGAAATACTCACAAAGTGAAGTCAATAACATGAGTGAGAAACAAAAGACAGAAGCATTCAATGAGATTTGGAAGAATCCAATCGTTTCCAATGCATTTGAGCCTGGATCTACTTACAAGCCATTTACGGTGGCAGCAGGTCTGGAAGAAGGAATCCTGAAAGGAAATGAAACATACTACTGTGATGGTTATCAGAAAGTTGGACCGCATATCATCCACTGTTCCCATAGAAATGGACATGGATTGATCACGTTATCACAAAGTATTTCTCTTTCCTGTAACGATGCCCTGATGCAGATTGCAGAAAAAGAAGGGAAGAATGTATTCGCAAAATACCAGAGGAATTTTAATTTTGGAAAGAAAACAGGAATCGATCTTCCAGGAGAGGCGCAGACAGCATCACTGCTTCATGATGCAAAAGACATGACGGCAGCAGATCTTGCAACGAGTTCCTTTGGACAGTCCTTTAACTGTTCCATGATTCAGATGGCAAGTGCTTTCAGCTCACTGATCAATGGTGGATATTACTACAAACCACATGTTGTGAAACAGCTGCGAAGCAGCACAGGAGAAGTTGTAAGCAATGTAGAGCCTACGATGGTAAAACAAACTGTTTCCAAGGAAACATCAGATAAATTAAAAAAATATATGAAAGAAACCGTAGAATCCGGAACCGGAACGAAAGCGAAGATGAAAGATTATACGGCAGGAGGAAAGACGGGTACAGCCCAGAAGATACCAAGAAGTGCGGGAACGTACATCGTATCATTCTGTGGATTTGCACCAGCCGAGAATCCACAAGTTCTTGTATACGTTGTGATTGACGAGATTCAGAAAGAGTCACAGACCAATACAGGACTTGCAGTAGAGGTTGCAAAGAACGTATTAAAAGGTTCTCTAAAAGAACTAAATGTTCCAAAAAGTAATATAGAAATTTTTTCTTCATAATCTTATTAATAATAAAGTGAGGATTATGGAGATGAGAACGAAAGCAAAGAAAAGACTTTTGCTTGTTGTGAGCATGGTTTTCACAGGGTTTTTGGTTGTGACGATAAGGCTTTCATATGTAATGATCGCTCAGGCGGACAAATATTTAAGCTTAGCCAAAAACCTGCACCAAAGAGATCGGGAGATTAAGGCCCCGAGAGGTAATATTTATGACAGAAACGGCGTAAAGATTGCTTCAAATAAGGCGGTTTATTCAATCTCCGTGATCTATTCTCAGGTAACAGACAGGGAGAAAGTAATCAAAATCTTATCTGAGAATCTTCTGATCGATGAATCTTTGATCAGAAAAAAAGTATATAAAAATTCAGTAAGGGAAAAAATTAAAAGTAATGTAGAAAAAAGCATCGCTGACCGCATCAGGCAATATAAACTTGACGGGGTCAAAGTGGATGAAGATTACAAAAGAGTGTATCCGTATGATAAACTGGCATCGAAAGTTCTTGGATTTACAGGAGGTGATAACCAGGGCATCATCGGATTAGAAGTTTCCTATGACAAATATCTAAAGGGAAAAGCTGGAAGAATCCGTACATTAACTGACGGCAAAGGTGTGGAGATTGACGGTGTATATGAGGAAAGGGATGAACCTGAGGCTGGAAATGATTTTTATACGTCTCTGGATGTCAATCTGCAGAATTATGCAGTGCAGGCATGCCGGAAAGTAAAAAAAGAGAAGAAGGCAAAGCAGGTGTCCATGATCCTTATGAATCCACAGAATGGAGAGATTTATGCGATGGTTAACGAACCAGAGTATAATCTTAACAAACCATTTTTACTGTCCGCAAAGAAGAAGATGAAAGACAGTAAAAAACAACAGGAATATCTCAATAAAAAATGGAGAAATTCATGTTTAAACGATACTTATGAGCCGGGATCTGTGTTTAAGATCGTGACAGCAACAGCAGGTCTGGAACTGTCTAAAGTCCAGGTGAATGATCATTTTAACTGTCCGGGATTCAGGGTTGTTGAAGACCGTAAGATACGATGCCACAAAGTTGGAGGGCATGGGAGCGAGACTTTCAAAGAAGGTGTCATGAATTCCTGCAATCCAGTATTTATGGATGTCGGGGCAAGAGTTGGTGTTGATGGGATGTATGAGACGTTTCAAAAGCTTGGACTCTTTGAGAAAACAGGAATCGACCTTCCGGGAGAAGCATCTTCGATCATGCACCAGAAGAAGAATGTTGGAGCTGTTGAGCTTGCAACGATGTCCTTTGGGCAGTCGATTCAGATTACACCATTGCAGCTTTTAAGAGCAGTCAGTGCAGTGATCAACGGAGGAAAACTTGTGACACCGCATTTTGGAGTATATCTTCAGACACAGGATGGAACAAAACAGAAGTTTTTTAGCTATAAGACGAAGAAGCATGTGATTAAAAAAGAAACTTCTGAGACAATGAAAGATCTGTTAGAAGCAGTTGTCTCAGATGGATCAGGAAAAAACTGCAGGATAGAAGGATTTTCAATTGGAGGAAAGACAGCAACCAGTGAAAAACTTCCGCGCGGGAATGGCAAGTACATTTCTTCGTTTTTAGGATTTGCGAAAGCAAAGAATCCGACGATCATCGGAATCGTACTGATCGATGAACCTTATGGAACCTATTATGGAGGAACGATCGCAGCACCAGTTATGAAAAGCGTGTTTAAGGTTGCACTTCCGTACATGGGAATTTATAAGGAATATACGCCAGATAAAAAAGAACCGTAGACAGAATGAAAACAAATGAGGTGGCGACATGAATTATGGTATTGTAAAGCCGGTTTTAATTGCCTTTTTTGTCAGCGTATTATTAAGTCCGATGATGATCAGGTATTTACACAAATTAAAATTCGGTCAGTTTATCCGGGGAGAAGGACCCGAATCACACCTGAAGAAGTCAGGAACTCCGACAATGGGAGGACTGATCATTTTACTTGGGATCGTAATCGCATCACTCTTTTATGTAAGAAGATATCCGATGATCATTCCAGTATTGTTTGTGACACTGGGATTTGGATTTATTGGATTTATTGATGATTATATCAAGGTAGTCATGAAAAGAAATCTGGGGCTTCATGCCTGGCAGAAGATGCTTGGACAGATCATTGTCACAGGAATCTTTGCATACTATCTGATCAATTATACAGAGATTGGGACATCGATGCTGATCCCATTTACACATGGAAAATATTTAAACCTTGGAGCATTTTTTGTACCAGCGGTCTTTATCATTTTGTTAGGCACAGTCAATGGTGCTAATTTTACAGATGGACTGGATGGGCTTGCATCGAGTGTTACGGTTTTGATCGCAACATTTTTTACAGTGGCAGCCCTTGGAATGCAGCAGGATGGCATGGAAGCCGGCATCTGGCCGATTTCATGTGCGACCGTTGGTTCACTGCTTGGTTTTTTAGTATTTAATGTATATCCGGCAAGAGTATTTATGGGAGACACAGGATCACTTGCACTTGGAGGATTTGTTGCAGCAACTGCACTTATACTGCATTTGCCGTTATTTATCCCGATTGTGGGACTGATCTATATGGTAGAAGTGTTATCTGTTATGATACAGGTTGGATATTTTAAAGCTACAAAAGGAAAAAGATTATTTAAAATGGCACCGATCCATCATCATTTTGAATTGTCAGGATGGCCAGAAACGAAGGTTGTTGCAATCTTTGCGATCACCACGGCAGTTTGTTGCCTGATCGGACTGGTAGCGATTTAGTAAGGAGAAAAAAATGATAGATACAAGTAAGAAATTTTTAGTAGCAGGAGCAGGAAAAAGTGGAACAGGTTCTGTAAACCTTCTTTTAAAGACAGGTGCAGATGTAAGTCTTTATGATGGGAATAAAGAACTTGATAAGGAAGCTTTGTTTGAAAAATTATACGAAAAGAAAGAAATTCCACTAGTTCTTGGTGATATTACAAAAGAAGACGTAGAGGAATATGATCTGTTAGTATTAAGCCCTGGAATTTCAGTGAATGCACCGATCGCACAGCTGTTTTTTGATCAGGAAAAACCAGTATGGAGTGAGATCGAGTTAGCATATCAGGCATCCAAAGGAAAGATCGCAGCCATCACAGGAACAAATGGAAAGACAACAACAACAGCTCTTACAGGAGAGATCATGAAAGGATATTATGAGAGCAGTTTTGTTGTAGGAAATATCGGAATTCCATATACAAGCGTGGCACTTGACACAAAAGAAGACAGTGTGACAACAGCAGAGATCAGCAGTTTCCAGTTAGAAACGATCGTTGATTTTAAACCAGATGTATGTGCCGTTTTAAATATCACACCTGACCATTTAGATCGTCATGGAACAGTGGAAGTTTACGCCCAGACAAAAGAATCCATCGGAAAGAACCAGACAAAAGATCAGGTTATGGTATTAAATTATGAAGACGACACAACAAGAGATATGGCTGAGAGAGCGAATGGCAAAGTTCTATTCTTCAGTCTTCATCATAAGATAAAAGAAGGAGTCTTTATGGAAGACGATGCGTTTGTGATCGAAGAAGGAGATAACAAACAGATCGTGTGTACACTGGATGATGTAAATCTTTTAGGAGACCATAACTATGAGAATATTTTAGCTGCGATCGCAGTTACATATTCCATGGGAGTTCCTGTTTCTTATATTAAAGAAGGAATTCAGAGATTTAAGGGTGTTGAACATCGTATTGAATATGTGGATACAGTAAAAGGCGTTGCATATTATAATGATTCAAAGGGAACAAACCCTGATGCAGCGATTAAAGGAATCAAAGCTATGAATCGCCCAACATGGCTGATCGGTGGCGGATATGACAAGAAATCCACATACGATGAATGGATTGAAGCATTTGATGGTAAAGTAAAAGAACTGATCTTAATGGGAGTAACAGCACCAAAGATTGCTGAATGTGCAAAAGCACATGGATTTGACAAGATTAAATTTGTAGATTCCATGGAAGAAGCAGTTTCTTATATCGCTGAGAAGGCACAGGATGGGGATGCAGTATTATTATCACCAGCATGTGCAAGCTGGGGAATGTTCCCGAACTATGAAGTCAGAGGAGATATCTTTAAAGACTGTGTCAGAAAATTAAAGGAGAACTAAAAAAGTGGCGAATCGCATCAAAGAAAAATATATGGCTGGCAAAAGATATTTTGATTATCCAATGTTGTTTCTTGTGATATTTCTGATATGTTTTGGACTGGTCATGGTTTATAGTACAAGTTCATATAAAAGTGTGATGACGTATGGAAATTCATATCACTGGGTATTGAGACAGCTGGGTGCGATCGGTGTTGGTGCATTTTTAATGATTTTATGCTGTCTGTTAGACTATCGTCTCCTTAAGCACAGGGCATTGGCAAATGCATCGATTATCGGGAGTTTTGTACTTTTACTCTTAGTGTTGGCAGTTGGTGCAGCAAAGAAAGGGTCTGTACGCTGGATCGCTATTGGAAGTGTTCAGTTTCAGCCCTCAGAATTCTGTAAGATTCTGATCGTTATTTATATGGCAAATAAATTATCCGAGAATGCACATAAACTAAAGACGTTGGGAGACCATCTAAAGATTTTAGGCCCGACACTTCCAGTTATTGGTCTGGTCGCTTATCAGAATCTGAGTACAGGACTTGTTATGTGTGCCATGGTAGGGATCATGACATTTGTTGTAAGTCCGAGAACCAAGGAATTAGTTATGACTGCTGTTGGATTTGTGGGATTGATTGTGGTTTATCTTATGACTGCGAACAGTTATCGTAATGAACGATTTCAAATCTGGCTGCATCCAGAGACTCATAAGAAAGGGTTCCAGACGATGCAGGCATTATATGCGATCGGTTCAGGAGGTATTTTTGGAAAAGGTCTTGGACAGAGCATGCAGAAGATGGGATTCATTCCAGAATCGCATAATGATATGATATTTTCCATTATTTGCGAAGAACTTGGGCTGTTTGGAGCGGTATGTCTGATTCTTGTATTTATTGCATTGGTTTGGAGAATGCTTTTGATCGCAATGAACATTAATGATCTGTTTGGTTCTCTGATTGTTATTGGGATTATGGTACATATTGCAATGCAGGTATTTGTAAATATTGCCGTTGTAACGAACACGATTCCACCAACAGGAATTCCGCTTCCGTTTATCAGCTATGGTGGAACATCAATGGCTGTTATTATGATAGAGATGGGAATGGTATTATCGATTTCCAGAAAAATTCATTTAGGATAAGGATGAGGTGCTATGGAAGATAACAATGTTATTCGAATGGATGAGCATAAAAAGAAAGATAAAGTACATAAATTTTCGGTGAAGAAAATTCTATTGGCATTCGTTGTATGTATCATACTTGCTGTTGCAGTGATCGCAGGAACCTGCAAGACAAAAACGATCAAACTAGAAGGTTTAAGTTACTATACTGAAGCGGAAGTAAGAAAAGCGATTGCAGAAAATGGATATATTAATAATTCCGTTGCATATTATCTAAAATGCAAATTTGCAGCTCCAAAGATTCTTCCGTTTGTAGATTCGATTTATGTGAGTATCAATGCTCCGGATTCAATCACGATCCACGTAAAAGAGAAAAAGAGAGCGGGTTGTCTGCAGTACAATGGCAAATATGTCTATTTTGATAAAAATGGTTATGCACTGGAAAGCTATGAAAAGAAATATGACGATGTTCCGCTTGTAACAGGGTTAAAATATAATGAACTACAGATGCAGCAGAAGATCGATGTAAAAGATAAAAAAGTTTTTTCATATCTGCTGGAACTGACAACACAGATTGGCAAATATCACCTGCCGATTGACCAGATTCATATCAAAGAAGATGGAAATGCATTGTTGATCAGTGATGATATCACGGTGGATCTTTATAATAAAAATGATATTGATATCAAAATACCAGAGCTTAAAGGTATGTTAAAAAAAGTAAAAGGAAAAAGTGGAACTATTGACATGAGATACTTCAGTGAGGACCGCAAAATTGCTATTTTTCAACCAAAAAATGGTTGAAATAATTTAGTAAAAAAGGTATCATTAGATTAGTGTACAGAATTTAAGGGAAGTCATTATATAGAGATGGCGTGAAGGAGGAACAACGTGGTTGAGATTATGCCTAGTGTTGAGAACACACAAGCAAGGATTTTAGTAATAGGAGTCGGTGGAGCCGGTAATAATGCGGTAAACCGAATGGTTGATGAGAATGTCCAGGGTGTAGAACTCGTGGGTGTGAATACAGACAGACAGGCTTTATCTTTATGTAAAGCCGGAACAAAGATCCAGATTGGAGAGAAACTGACAAAGGGACTTGGAGCAGGAGCAAAACCTGAGATCGGTGAAGCGGCAGTAGAAGAGAACCGTGAAGAGATTACAGAACTGGTTCAGGGATCAGATATGGTATTTGTAACATGCGGAATGGGTGGAGGTACTGGTACAGGTGCAGCCCCAATCATTGCAGAGATTTCCAAAGGACTTGGAATCTTAACAGTCGGAGTTGTGACAAAGCCATTTACATTTGAAGGAAAACCCCGCATGAACAATGCAATGTCAGGAATCGCCCGCCTTCAGGATCAGGTAGATACAATGATCGTAATACCGAACGATAAGTTATTACAGATCTGTGACAAGAGAACAACAATTCCAGATGCACTTAAGAAAGCAGACGAGGTACTGCAGCAGGGTGTACAGGGAATCACAGATATGATCTATAACCCAGGACTGATCAATGTCGATTTTGCGGATATCCAGACAGTCATGAGAGACAAAGGTATCGCACATATCGGTATGGGTGTTGCAGACGAAGAGCTGGAAGCAATCAAAACAGCGATGGAAAGTCCATTGCTTGAGACAACAGTTGCAGGTGCTACAGATGTTATCGTTAACTTTGCAGGTGCTGTTGGAATGTTAGAAGCACAGCAGGCTGTGGAATACTTAAAGGACGAAGCAGGAGACGATGTCAACGTAATCTTCGGTACAGTCAATGCTGACTTTGGAGATCAGATCAGTGCAACGATCATCGCAACAGGAATCAAATCTGCAGATGTTACTGGCAATGCAAGAACTGGATTTGCAGCAGCGAAGAAAGCAAAACCAGCTCCACAGCAGCAGGCACCAGCATTTTCAGGACAGCCTCTTCACAATGGCAAAGTAATGGAAGAACAGCCAGAAGAAACACCAGCATCACAGCAGACAAGTTATGTTTCTGAATCTGAGATGGAAGAGATCGAACAGGAAAGCACAAAGATCAATATTCCAGAGTTCTTATTAAAGAGCAGAAGAAGATAATTTCTTCAATTAATAAAAGATAAAACAAAAGCGTGTAGAATTTATATCAATTATTCTACACGCTTTTTTCTTAATTATTCGATATAATCTCCACGGGTGAAAACAAGTTCATAATCAATACTTCCAAGTCTTCTTCCAAGACATCCTGCACATTCCGCAGCTTCCTCTCCCGTACAAACCTTATTATCATACAAAGAATAATCTTTTCTTACCGCCACAGGGGAGAGATTCGGCATCACGACATTTGCCCCGGCAAGAACCCCTTTTTCCCTTCCACGAGGATCAATGGTTCCAAGTGCTGTTGTAGCAGGAAGTAAAAGATGAGGATTCATCAGACGAAGGATACTCACAAGATAAGTTGTAAGCTCTACAGTTCCAGATGGATAATCTTTAAATCTTGTATCATGATGTGGAACAAAAGGTCCAATACCAACCATCTGAGGATCAAGTTCCTGAATAAATAAAAGATCGTCCACAAGATTCTCAACAGTCTGATATGGTGCACCTACCATGAATCCGGTACCTACAGCATAACCAATCTCCTTTAAATTCCACAGACACTGAATTCTGTTATCTAATGAAAGACTTTCAGGATGTAATTTCTGGTAAAGTTCAGGGTCAGCAGCTTCGTGGCGGAGCAGATAGCGGTCAGCTCCGGCATCGTACAACTTCTGATAGCTTTCTTTGGAACGTTCGCCAAGAGAAAGTGTGATCGCACAGTCAGGATAACGCTTTCTGATCTCAGAAACGATCGGAACCATCACATCATCACTGTAATGAGGATCTTCCCCGCCCTGAAGGACAAAGCTTCGATAACCAAGCTGATAACCATTTTCACAGGCAGAAAGAATTTGATCTTTTGACAGGCGGTAACGGTTAGCGTTTTGGTTTGCTCCCTGAATTCCACAGTAATAGCAGTTATTTTTGCAGTAATTGGTAAATTCAACCAATCCACGAGGGAAAACACCATTTCCATAGATTTTTGCCGCTTCTTCTCTGGCAAGAGAGGCAAGATAAGAGGCACTTTCTTCATCACGTTCCCTGATGAGAGTGATAAATTCATCTCTTGAAAGTGTATGTTCTTTATGTAAACGATCAATTAGTTCGTGTAAATTCATAATATCCAACTCCTTTTTTGTCTATAAGAAATATAACATATAATAGAGGAAAACACCAAAGAAATATGATAGAATAAAGGAAAATGTTTTTAAATTTCAAGAAAAATCGAGACACGAATGGAAAAAGCAATGGTATCAATGATCAAAGTTTTGGTACTAAATAATAAAATTGCAACTTTTCATTGATTGTGATAGAATAAGAAAGTTAATCTTGGCATGCATTTATAAATGCCATGGAAACTGATACAGAAAGATACTAGAAAGAAGGATATAAATGAAGCGCGAAGATGTGAGAAATATTGCAATCATTGCCCATGTCGATCATGGAAAAACGACTTTAGTAGACGAGATGTTAAAACAGAGCGGAATCTTCCGTGATAATCAGGAAGTCGCAGAAAGAGTCATGGACTCAAACGACATTGAGAAAGAAAGAGGAATCACGATCCTGTCTAAGAATACAGGAGTTATGTATAATGGAATCAAGATCAATATCATCGATACACCGGGCCATGCAGATTTTGGTGGAGAAGTAGAACGTGTACTTAAGATGGTAAATGGTGTTGTATTAGTTGTCGATGCATTTGAAGGACCAATGCCACAGACAAAGTTCGTATTAAAGAAAGCATTAGAGCTTGATCTGTCAGTAATCGTATGTGTCAACAAAGTAGACCGTCCAGAAGCAAGACCAGATGAAGTTGTTGATGAGACATTAGAATTATTAATGGAATTAGATGCAGGAGACAAACAGCTTGACTGCCCATTCGTATTTGCATCAGCCAAAGAAGGATTTGCAACATTAGACCTTGATGGTGAGAAGAAAGATATGAAACCATTATTCGAGACAATTATCGATCATATCGAAGCACCAGAAGGAGATCCAGAGAAGCCATTACAGGTACTGATCAGTACAATTGACTATAATGAATACGTTGGACGTATCGGAATCGGTAAAGTAGATAACGGTGAGATCGCAGTTAACAAAGAATGTATCGTAGTAAATGCCCACGACCCAGAGCGTAAAGAAAAAGTCCGTATTACCAAATTATATGAATTTGAAGGACTTGATAAAGTAGATGTAAAGAGTGCACAGGTAGGATCTATCGTAGCAATCTCTGGAATTTCAGATCTGTCAATCGGAGATACGATCTGTGATGTGGATGGGGCAGAAGCAATTCCATTCCAGAAGATTTCAGAGCCAACAATCTCTATGCAGTTTATGGTAAATGACAGCCCTCTTGCAGGACAGGAAGGTAAATATGTCACATCAAGACATATCAGAGACAGACTGTTCAGAGAATTAAATACTGATGTCAGCCTTCGTGTAGAGGAAAGTGAGAATCAGGACAGCTACAAAGTATCCGGACGTGGAGAATTACATTTATCCGTACTGATCGAGAACATGCGTCGTGAAGGATATGAATTTGCAGTCAGCAAGGCAGAAGTATTATACCATTACGATGAGAATGGAAAGAAATTAGAGCCAATGGAGATCGCAGTCATCGACGTTCCAGAAGAATTCACTGGAGCGGTTATTGAGAAGTTAAGCCAGAGAAAAGGTGAACTTCAGAATATGACAGCAGCCAACGGCGGATATTCAAGACTTGAATTCTCTATCCCATCCAGAGGACTGATCGGATACCGTGGAGAATTTATGACAGATACAAAAGGAAATGGTATCTTAAATACACTGTTTGATGGATATGGACCATACAAAGGAGATATCCAGTATCGTAAACAGGGATCATTGATCGCATACGAAGCAGGAGAAACGATCACATATGGTCTGTTTAATGCACAGGAGAGAGGTACATTATTCGTAGGACCTGGTGAGAAAGTATACGGTGGAATGGTCATCGGACAGACAGGAAAGACAGAAGATATCGAGATCAACGTATGCCGAAGCAAAAAGCTTACAAATACACGAGCTTCAGGATCAGATGATGCATTAAAATTATCTCCTCCAAAGATCTTAAGCTTAGAGCAGGCATTAGAATTTATTGATACAGATGAATTACTGGAGATCACACCAGAGAACATCCGTATCCGTAAGAAGATCTTAGATCCAACAATGAGAAAACGTGCAAAATTCTCATAAAATAACAGAATAATTTACAATCATATATAAAATGTCGAAAAAGTGGGGCTAACTTTGTCGAATGATTTTCCTTCTAATTGTGCCAGAATTGGAATAGGATTTAAAGTATACTAATAGGACACAAGAAGGGAGAAAGAGTATGACAGAGCAGGGAATCAATCATAATCAAGTGGAGGTTTGCGGGCGTATCAATTCAGCGTTTGAATACAGCCATGAGATTTTCGGAGAAGGATTTTATACAGTCAAACTTTTAGTAAACAGATTAAGTGAAGCAACAGACGAGATACCATTACTTGTATCAGACAGACTTGTGGATGTCAGCAAAGATTACACAGGGATGCTTGTAAGGGCATGTGGACAGTTCCGTTCCTTTAACAAGCATGAGGAGAATCGTAATCATCTGATCTTATCCGTATTTGTCAGAGATCTGGAATTCATTGACAACATGGAAGGATACAGACCAAATCAGATCATTTTAGATGGATTTATCTGTAAACAGCCAGTGTATAGGATGACACCGCTTGGAAGAGAGATTTGTGACATCTTGCTTGCGGTGAATCGTTCTTATGGCAAATCTGATTACATACCATGCATTTGCTGGGGAAGGAATGCAAGATTTGCAGGAAATCTTGAAATTGGTTCAAGAATTCAGTTGATCGGAAGAATCCAGAGCAGGGAATACCAGAAAAGGATTTCAGAAAATCAGCTGATCAAACGGGTAGCATATGAAGTGTCTGTAAATAAACTGGAGTTTCATGAAAAGGATAAAGAATAAGTTGTATTTATAGTATCAGAAATGATATAATATCCTAAACCAAATATATTACTACAAAAGGAAGATTCTTTGAGGTGAAAAGATGGAAGGACGAGTGGAAGTATACTGTGGCCAGGGCAGAGGAAAGACATCCTGTGCGATTGGTCAGTGTGTGAAAGCAGCCGGGCAGGAAAAGCAGATCATCATGGTTCAGTTCCTTAAAGGGAAAGAAACAGAAGAATTAAGCTTTTTCAAACGTTTAGAACCAGAAGTACAGTTGTTTCGTTTTGAAAAATATGAAAGATCATACGAAGAGCTAAGCGATGAAGAGAAGAAAGAACAGGATCATTTTATTTATAACGGTTTAAAATACGCACATAAAGTCATAGACACAAGACAGTGTGACGTTGTCGTTTTAGATGAGGTGCTGGGACTTTTGGATCTTGGACTTTTAAAGACCGAAGAACTAGTGGAGATGTTAGAAAACCGAAGTGACGATCAGCTGATCATCATGACGGGAAGACAGATTCCAGATGAATTGATACCATATACAGATGCGGTATATTGCATCAGTACGATCAAAGAATCTTAATGTTGATGCTACACAGGATGATAGGAGGAAAGAAAAATGTCAATTTTTACAGGTGCAGGTGTTGCATTAGTAACACCATTTAAAGAAGATTTATCGGTGGATTACGATCAGTTAGAGAAATTTATTGACTTCCAGATCGATAATGGAACAGACAGTATCATTATCTGTGGAACTTCAGGAGAAGCTTCTACAATGTCTCATGATGAGCAGATCGAAGTAGTCAGCGCATGTGTTTCTCATGTGAACGGAAGAGTTCCAGTTATCGCAGGAGCAGGAGCAAACTGCACAGATGAAGCTTTAAATCTTGCAAAGAGATCAGAGAAAGCAGGAGCAGACGGACTGTTAGTCGTAACACCATACTATAACAAAGCAACACAGAAAGGTCTGGAAGAGTACTATACAACAGTTGGTAATTCTGTGGACATTCCAATCATCATGTACAATGTACCAGGAAGAACAGGAACAAATATCCAGCCAGCTACAGCAGTGAAGATTGCAAAGAGTGTTGATAACATTGTAGCGATCAAAGAAGCAAGCGGAGATATCGGACAGGTGGCAACACTTGCAGCATTAGCAGACGGATGTTTAGATATCTATTCAGGAAATGATGATCAGGTAGTACCTCTTCTTGCATTAGGTGGAAAAGGTGTTATCTCTGTATTATCCAACGTAGCACCAAGAGAAACTCATGACATGGTTATGAAATTCTTAGAAGGAGATGTCAAAGGAAGCTTAGACATCCAGTTAAAATACATGGATGTGATCCATAACTTATTCAGCGAAGTAAATCCAATCCCTGCAAAACGTGCAGTTTCAGAGATGGGGTATTGCAGAAATATCGTAAGACGTCCATTAACAGAGATGGAAGAAGATCACGCACAGGTATTAATTAACGCAATGAAAGAAGCAGGAATTCTTTAAGGAGTTACAAAAGATGGTTAAGATTATGATGCATGGCTGCAATGGAGTCATGGGACAGGTGATCAGTAAGATCGTAGAAGAGACAGAAGGAGCTGTTATGGCATGTGGTGTTGACCGCATGGATGACGGACATAATGATTATCCGGTATTTACAGATATCAATGCATGTGATGTGGAAGTTGATGCGATCATCGACTTTTCAGCAGCACCAGCCGTTGATGGATTACTTGATTTTGCGGTTGAGAGACAGATTCCAGTTGTATTATGTACAACAGGATTAAGTGATGAACAGTTAGAGAGAGTTCACGAAGCAAGCAAGAAGACAGCAGTACTTCGCTCAGCAAATATGTCATTAGGAGTGAATACATTATTTAAGGTATTAAAATCCATGACAAAATTATTAGCAGATGCAGGATTCGATATTGATATCGTAGAAAAACATCACAGAAGAAAACTAGACGCACCATCTGGAACAGCGATCGCACTTGCAGAAGCTGTCAATGAGCCATTAAACAACGAATATGAGTTTGTTTATGACAGAAGCCAGAGAAGAGAACAACGTCCAAAGAAAGAGATTGGAATCTCAGCAGTCAGAGGTGGAACAATTGTTGGAGAACATGAGATCATCTTTGCAGGACAGGATGAAGTCATCGAATTAAAACATACAGCATATTCAAGAGCTATCTTTGGAAAGGGAGCAGTCAGTGCAGCCCTTTACTTAGCAGGAAAAGAAGCTGGTATGTATGATATGAGTGATGTCATTGGATAAGAGATAAGAGTTTAAAGACAATAGATACATTCGCCATTAAGACAGTGTGTTTATTGTCTTTCTTTATGGCAGGAGAGATAACATGAGTAAGATAAAGATTGCATTTTTTGATATTGACGGGACATTGATTGATCCAGAGAAGAAAAGAATAACAGACAATACCAAAAAAGCATTATTAAAGCTTAAGGAAAATGGAGTTAAGATCTGTATTGCAACAGGAAGACCGCCAGAAAAGGTTCCAGATTTCAAAAGTGAAGGAATAGATTTTGATGCATTTTTGACGTTTAATGGTTCTTATAGTTTTAATGAAACCGAAACAATCTTTGAAAATCCGCTGGATAAAGAAGATGTAAAACAGATCATCCAAAATGGAGAAGAAATGGGACATCCTGTGGTATTAGCGACAAAGGACAGGACAGAAGCAAATGGATTAGAAGAATACCTCGTTGAATATTTTTCCATTGCTAATCAGAAGATCAAGCTTGCACCAGATTTTGAGGAGCTTTCAAAAGAAGAAGTATTTCAGATCATGATGGCAGGCGGTAAGGATGAATATAAAGCGATGCTTAAAGATACAAAAAGAGCAGCAGTTGCAGTATGGTGGCCGAAAGCTGTCGATATCATTCCGTCAGATGGAGGAAAAGGCGTTGCAGTTGAAAAGGTTTTAGAATACTACCATTTGAGCAAAGAGGAGGCAATGGCATTTGGAGATGGTAACAATGATCTTGAAATGCTAAAGACCGTTGGACTTGCGGTGGCAATGGAAAATGCATCCAAAGAGTTAAAAGAGGCAGCTGATGTAATCTGCGGGCATGTATCAGAGGATGGAATTTATACATATTGTAAAGAAAATAATTATTTTGAATAAAAAAAGAATGGTTTCAGATACCTTGTGTAAGAAACCATTCTTTTTTTACAAGAAAGTTTGATGTTAAACAATATTAGGAATGAACTTTTTTCGCTTTTGGATATATTTTTTTCATTTTCTGGTCATTATAATGAGTATCAAGAAATCTTTCGAAACCATTGGAAGCTGGAAGCTGTTTGTCTCTCTGATCATAACGGATCAAGGCAGATAAAGACATTAGCATATTAAGTGTCATAAAAACAACGACAAACCATGTAAAAACAGTTCCAAAAGCGATTGGAAGTTTTTCAATCAGTCCGGATAGTAATGGATAGATTTTTTTAAACCAGGCAACTGTTGCAATTCCCCAGAAGAAACAATAAAGAAGATTGATTCTTCCATTCAGATTAAAAGGCATCTTACTGTAATCCCAGAACACCTTTCCGAAGACAATTTCACTTAGAACACTGCACAAATATTCATAAGCACCTCCAAGAAATGTTCCCATCAAAAATAAAAAGCTGTCAGAACGGTCTTTATAACGGTATAAAAGTAAAGTAACTCCGGCAAAAGCAAACCCCCAGACAATACTGAACGGACCCCATACAAGGCTGCTGCGGCTCATCCAGACACCCATCTTTAAACGGCAAAAGATCGTTTCGATGATATCCCCAAGCAAAGAGCCTATAAAAAACAATAAAAAGACTTTATAAAAGCCACATCCCTGGGCAAAGACACCTGTTTTTGGAATTGTTGGGAGTTTTAATTTGCGCTGTGGATAAGCACGTTCGACACGGTGTTCCACGTAAGAAGTTATCAACGTATTTAACTTCATGCTTACCTTTGTAAGATATGCATCCGCAGATTCCCAGCGCCGCTTATCAATATTTTTCCCAAAAACAACGATCGCTGTAGCCAGAATATCGATGATCAATATTGCAAGCAGGATAAAAATGATAACGTGGCATATCAAAGAAGGAATCATTTTATACAATGTAAAAATGAAAGGATTTGCAAATCTGACACCGAGATATCCAAGGATTCCCCAGAAGATCGAATGAGAAACGCAGATATAACCATCCAGATTCCATTTATTTTCAGAATAATCCCACCAGCGTTCATGATAAAAATGTTCAATAAAATGTCCGCCAAACCATTCAATGACGGTGGCATCGATCAGTGCAACAAGAAAAATCCAAAGGCCAGTCATCTCATGGGTATTGATCGTGATGACCACAGCACCGATTCCATAAGAAATACAAAGTGGTGAGTTAATAAATCCACGGTTTACAAAACGTTTCTGATGAAATGCTGCCTGTATAACTTCCAGAATCCATCCAGTAAAAGAATAAAGGAAGAAAAGAAAGCATAATTCAAATAATGTTTTTATCATATGTAAAGCTCCTTTTTTGCTAATATTGTATTCAGTATATAAAAAATGACCAAAAAAGACAAGAAAGAAAAGCATTGTATCACAAACTGCACAAAAGTATCTGTCAAATTATTCACAAAATTTCTGAACAAATGTAAATGTATACATGAAAAAACAGTTTACTTTGACATAATTTCAGAGAAAATGTATTGAAAAGCAAACAAAGATTGAATAGAATAATGGCATAAAGATTGATACAACTTAGAAAGCAGCAAATGAGAAAGGAGTATCGTCCAATGAAGAAGATTGTAGATGATTGGAGACTGATCTATAAGGTCTGCAGCCTGTATTATGAAGATGATATGAGACAGCAGGAAATCAGCGACTATCTTGGAATATCCAGAGCGACAATCTCAAGAATGCTTCAGAAGGGAAAAGAAAGCGGAATTGTACGCGTGGAAGTGGTCAATCCGATTCAGTTCACTTACGGCAAACTTGAAAAGACGCTGGAAAGAAAATATGGTCTGAAAGATGTGATCGTTGTCGAGAATAGTTCTCTTGATACCAGACAGGAATCTCTCAATAAGATGTATGAAAAGGCAGCACTTTATTTGTCACAGTTTTTCCGTGATGGAGATTACATCGGAGTATCTATGGGATTTACTCTGCATAATGTAGCAAGGACACGAAGATCATTTGCGAAAGACAATCAGTACATGTTTGTACCAATCGTGGGAGGCATCAGTCCAAACAGTATTAATGGAGTGGATGTCCAGAGCAACCAGATTGCAAGGGAATTTGCAGACAAATTTGGTGGCAGCTATACACAGTTTCTTGCTCCGGCACAGTTCTCGGATAAGAAGATCAAGGATTATTTTCTGGAAGAAAAGTCAGTGAATTTTATCTTTGATGATTTTGAAAAACTGGATACAGTTGTTATGGGAATCGGAGCAAATGATACAGGAACAGATTCGACACTGATTCATGCTGGATATATTACAGATGAAGAACTTCAAAGCTTCGCAGACAACGGTGTTGTTGGAAATGTGGCACTGCAATTCTTTGATTCCGAAGGAAAACGAGAAAAATTTCAAGGATTTAACGAAAGAGTGGCAGGTATGCCAGCAGACCAGATCAAGAAGATCAGGAACCGAATTGGTATCGCAGGTGGAGCAGAAAGGGTGAAAGCAGTCAAAGGCGCAATTGCTGGAGGATATATCAATATATTGATCACCAACAATGAGTGTGCTGAAAAGCTATTGTAACACGGCAAAAAAAGGAACTAATCAAGATAAAAAAATTATATTTTTATTAGTTTTCTTTTTTTGGACAAAATATCTGTAAAAATAACACAAAAATAAGAAAAAAAGTAAAAGTAGAATAGAAAAAAACAGCGGAATAACCGCTGTATGGAATCAGTCAAGCAGAGCAAGCGCTGTTTCTTTGGTAGTAAAAAATGAGTTGATCAGATGAAGCGACAAAGCAGAATGAATAATATCTTTCTTGTAAGTTCCTTCAGCAATACCAATAGAAACACGAGCATGTTTAGAAGCTTTAAAAATATCAGCACGAATGATTCTCTCTGTAAGTTCTGTCTCTACAAGTTTTGAATCTGAGGTTAAAAACTGTAAAGAGATATCACCGATAGCACCAGCATCCTTTAGCTGGGCGACTTCATCCGCAGAAAGAATATCATGTCTTGTCAGAAAAGAGGTTTCAAAAGTTCCGATCCCTGTGATGATGATATCTGAATTCTCAGCAAGATCAAGGGTTGATTGAACTTTTGGGTTCGAACTTAAAGTTTCGTATTCTTCCTTGGAAGAACAAAATGCTGGGAAATGAAGTAAATGGGATTTACCACCTGTCAGATCAGCCAGCTGGATGACGTTATAGTTTGGCAATGTATCAAATGAAGCGCCAAAACTTCCAGCAAGAGGGACGATCTGAATATCAGAAAACTTCAATGGATGGATATGGCGGATAAATCTTGAAACAGCATTTCCCCATGCTACACCGATGACATCGGTTGGTTTGATCTGTGAGATGAAATAATTCACAGCAGCCATGGAAAGATAATCTCTGGATGTATCGGAATTGTCGATAACACTTGCATATTCAAGCTGGTATTTATCACAGAGTTGCTGCTCTAACTGAGTATTTCCAAGGATTGGAGACTCGATTTCAATCTTAACGATACCGAGTTCTTCAGCACGGGTAAGAAGTTTTGACACCCAGGGTCTTGAAATATTAAGTTTCTTGGCGATTTCCTGTTGGGAGAGTTTGTCTTTGTAATATAAAGTTGCGATCAAAGTAATGCGATCTAACATAGCGTCATTGTTTTCTAGTTTTTTCATAGGCAACATCCTTTATAAAAGTAATTTTAATCGTAAAAAGCACAAATGTGACATCTTTTTAACAAAATTATATTGTAAAAAATATAGAAATTCAAGAAAAAATGGATAGGAAAAAGAAAAAAAGACGAACAAATGTAAAAGAATGATATATATGGAACAAAGGATACCAAAGTCCAATGTAGATCAAAGGGCCCGATTCGATGGATGAGGTATTTGGAGAGACATTTATATAGAGTGAAAATGAAAAAATTATCATAGGTAAACATTAAAAAAGGAGGAAAACTTATTTATGACAGTTATTTCAAACATTGCAAATGGCTTTATAGGATTGTTCAACGCAGGTGGAGAGCAGTTTATGAGCTGGGTAACAGGAATTATTCCTTTAGTTATCTGCCTGATGACTGCGGTTAACGCACTGATTGGATTTATTGGGGTAGAAAGAGTAGAAAAGTTTTGTCAGAAGATCACAAAATATACACTTCTTCGTTATACATTGCTGCCAATCATGGCCGTTATCTTTTTAACGAATCCAGCGATGTATACATTTGGAAGATTTTTAAAGAAAGAACATAAAGCAGCATTTTATGATGCGACAGTTTCATTTTGCCATCCAGTAACTGGATTATTTCCACATGCAAATGCAGGAGAGTTATTCGTATACATGGGAATTGCAACAGGTATCCAGAAATTAGGATTATCTATTGGTGGTCTTGCAGTAAGATATTTCATCGTAGGTGTGATCGTAATTTTGATCCGTGGTATCTTATGTGAAAAAATTTATGCAGTATTAAGCAAGAAAGCAAATTAAGGAAAGGAGAATCCAATATGTATAAAACGATTACGATCAAAGCTGGAAGTGGTGGATGGGGAGGACCATTAACTATCGTACCTACAGAAAAATGCAATAAGATCTTAAGTGTTACAGGTGGAGGAGTTCATCCGGTCGCACAGAAAATTGCAGAAATGACAGGAGGAGAAGCAGTTGATGGATTTAAGGAAACTCTTCCAGATGATGAAGTTTTAGTAGCTGTTGTAGATTGTGGTGGTACAGCCCGCTGCGGAGTTTATCCCAAAAAAGGAATTTTTACGGTAAATATTGAACCAGTAGGAAAAGCTGGTCCATTAGCAAAATATATTACACCAGAGATTTATGTATCAGCAGTTACAGAAAGTGACATTTTTGAATCTGATTATGCTGGCCATATTACACAGAAAGCATCAGAAGAAAAAGAACAGCCACAAGCAAGTGCTGCTCCAGAGCCAAAATCAAAAGCACAGGCAAAAGAAGAAATTGCAAAAGCAAACGAAGGAAAAAATGAAAATATCGTTGTCCGTATTGGTAAAGTTGTTGGACGTGTTGTAAATATCTGTTTTCAGGCAGGTCGTGATACGATCGAAATGGTTGTTGGAACAATCCTTCCATTTATGGCATTTACAGCTACACTGCTTGGTATCATTTCGGCTAGTGGACTTGGAAATGTCATTGCAAAAACAATTTCACCTATTTGTTCTACATTGCCAGGAATGGTAGCGATCGCGTTTATTTGCGGTATTCCGATCCTTTCTCCAGTCCTTGGACCAGGAGCTGTTATTGCACAGGTAGTCGGAACATTGCTGGGATCACAGTTTGCACTTGGAAATATTCCTCCACAGTATGCACTTCCAGCTTTGTTTGCAATCGATGCACAGGCAGGATGTGACTTTATTCCGGTTGGATTATCCCTTGGAGAAGCAGATTCAGAAACCATTGAATATGGTGTTCCAGCCGTATTGTTTGAACGACTGATCACAGGACCATTAGCGGTACTGATCGCGTTCGCATTTAGTATTGGAATGTATTAATAAATATAGATTTCACAGGAGGTAGAGAAATATGAAATATCAGTCTAAAATCGTTGGACTTGGACCAGATGCGTTAGCGTTTCTGGAAGATGAAGATATGAACTTTATCATCATTTTTAACGAAGATGCACCACCAGAACTTGCAGAATTATCGGTACTTCATACAAAAGCTGAATTGAAAGAAGATCCAGCTGTTGGAGATACATTAAAGATTGGAAATAAAGAATTCAAAGTCAGTGCTGTCGGATGGGAAGCACCTCATACATGGGCAGAACTTGGACATTGCACATTAGATTTCAAGGGAGGATCAGAGGCAGAACGTCCGGGATGTATCTCTCTTGAAGGAAACCAGCTGACAGCAGAAGATTTAGCCGTTGGCGGTGTCATTGAATTATATTAATTTAGCACTTATTAATTTATTTATATATAAGATAAGGAGAATGTGATTATGTTAAACATGGATCAAAAATTAATCAAAAGACAGGAAGAAGGAAAAATCATCAAAACTGGTATCGTAGGTGCCGGACAGATGGGACGAGGAATGGTAACACAGATGGTACTGATGAACGGTATCACACCAGCCATCGTATCTGACATCAAAGTAGAAAATGCGGTTCACGCATTCAAATATGCCGGAGTATCAGATGAAGATATCGTAGTTGCAAAAACACTTGCAGATGCAAACGCAGCAATGGAAGCAGGAAAATATGTAGCATGTGAAGACGCAAACTTCGTATCCCAGGCAAACTTAGTAGAGTGTGCGATCGATGCAACAGGAGTTCCAGATGTCGGAGCAAAAGTAGCAACAGACGCAATGAAGAATAAAAAACACGTCGTTATGTTAAATGTAGAAACAGACGTAGTTATCGGGCCATACTTAAAGAAATTAGCTCAGAAAGAAGGAGTCATCTACACAGGATCCGCAGGAGATGAACCTGGAGCAGTCATGGAATTATACAGTTTTGCCAAAGCCATGGGAATGAACGTGGAAGTCATGGGTAAAGGAAAGAACAATAAGATCGACTACGAATGCAACCCAGATACAGTCTTAGAAGAAGCAACACGCCGTGTTATGAGTCCAAAGATGTTATGTGCATTTAAAGATGGAACAAAGACAATGGTAGAGATGACAGCGATGTCTAACTACACAGGGCTGATCCCAGATGTGATCGGAGGACACGGACCAAAGACAGCACCGGGAACAGAAGGTGTCAAAGAATTAAATGATATCTTCAAATTAAAAGAAGACGGCGGAATCTTAAACAAACATGGAGTTGTAGAATATGTAAACGGAATCGCACCAGGAGTCTTCGTAACAGTATCCACACCAAACGAAGAGATCGCATACCAGATGGGATACCACAGCATGGGACCTGGACCATTATGGACATTATACAGACCATTCCACCTGTGCAACTTAGAGACACCATTAACAGTAGCAAAAGCCGTGATCGACGGAGAAGTTACATGCGTGCCAATCGACGGATTAGTATCAGAGTGTATCACAAGAGCGAAGATTGACCTGAAAGCAGGACAGACGATCGATGGTATCGGAGGATACACAACACACGGATCAATCGCCACAGCAGAAGAATCCAATGCAAAAGGATATGTACCATTTGGATTAGTAACAAACAAAGCTGTTATGAAGAGAGATGTCAAGAAAGGACAGCTGCTTACATATGATGATATCGAATTAGATAAGAGCACACTGATCTACCAGTTAAGAAAAGAACAGGATGCTATGTACGGAAGAAACGTATTATAAAAATACGTCTAAAAATTGACACTTTAACTGACTGGAGAGCCTGTGACAGGAATAGAATAATACGTTCCTGTTATAGGCTCTCTTAATTGGTGAAAATAAAAACAATAGGTATACAATGATGGTTGTGTAAAAACGCACAAAAAATAAGAAAAATTGAATAAGAAAATAAATGATATTGACAAACAGAAACAAAGTAGATAAAATAAGTGTAACAAAAGTGATTAAGAGGCACGAATGTAAAGTATAAAAATATACAGAATTACTAAAAACAAAAAAGGAAGGAGATTTTACAGTGAGTGGTATTTCAAAGATGTTATTGATCGTATTTGTATTGTTTATCCTGCAGGCCTTGGGAGGCTGGTATCAGATTCAGAATTACAGGAAAGCAATGAGAAGAGTTCATCAGTATGGGAACGTCGGATTTGGACAGAGAAAAGGAAGGCTTACAGCAGGATATATCATTATGATCGCATGCAATCATGATGGAATTATCACGAGATGTGAAATCATGCAGGGATTAAGCTTCTTAGCAAAATTCAAGCCGTTAAATGAATTCCTTGGAAAAGATATGAAAGGAAGAAGCATTTACGAATTCCTTGATGATATGAAAGATTTTGATAAGAAACAAAAAAAGAAATATAAAGGTTATATCAATGCATTTGAAGCACTTGACCAGAGACTTCAGGACACAAAGCTTGAAGCAGATCAGAAACAAGCAGATCAGAAACAAGCAGTCAGTCAGGAAGCACAGGATGCATTAGCATAAAATTTGATATACATGGAACAAAGAACAAACGATAGCCGCTTACAGATCAGGGCCCAAGGAAGTGAGATGGTTATGAAATGTTTTGAGTGACATTTATATAGAACTTGTGTTTTTAATTAAATTAGGAGCAAAAAGGAGGATAAAATTATGGAAGTTGTTTCTAACATTGCAAATGGTTTCATCGGTCTGTTCAATGCAGGTGGAGAAACATTTATGGGATGGGTAACAGGAATCATTCCACTGGTTATCTGCTTAATGACAGCGGTTAATGCGGTGATCGGATTCATCGGTGTTGAACGAGTGGAAGGTTTCTGCCAGAAGATTACAAAGTATACGATCCTTCGTTATACATTACTTCCAGTTATGGCAGACATTTTCTTAACAAACCCAGCACAGTATACATTTGGACGTTTCTTAAAGAAAGAACATAAAGCAGCGTTTTATGATGCCAGCGTTTCTTTCTGTCATCCAATTACAGGTTTGTTCCCTCATGCGAATGCAGGTGAGTTATTCGTATACATGGGAATTGCATCAGGTCTTCAGAAAGCAGGATATTCCATTGGTGGACTTGCAGTAAGATATTTCATCGTCGGTGTTATTGTAATTCTGATCCGTGGAATCTTATGTGAACGTATCTATGCAGCATTAAGCAAACGATAATCTGGAAGGAGGAAAACGAATATGTATAAAACAATTACGATCAAAGCCGGAAGCGGTGGATGGGGAGGACCATTAACAATCTCTCCAACAGAGAAATGCAATAAGATCTTAAGTGTTACAGGTGGAGGAATCCATCCGGTTGCTCAAAGAATCGCAGAAATGACAGGAGGAGAAGCCGTTGACGGATTTAAAGAGACTCTTCCTGATGATGAAGTCTTAGTAGCAGTCGTTGACTGTGGTGGAACAGCCCGCTGCGGTGTATATCCAAAGAAAGGAATCTACACAGTTAACATCGAGCCTGTTGGTAAAGCAGGACCTCTTGCAAAATATATCACACCAGAGATTTATGTATCAGCAGTTACAGAAAATGATATCTTTGAATCTGACTATGCTGGACATATCAAAGGAAACCCAGCAGCACAGGCAGCCGAAACAGCAGCTGCAGCACCACAGCCAAAATCAAAAGCACAGGCAAAAGAAGAAATTGCAAAAGCAAGTGAAGGTAAGAAAGAAAATATCGTTGTCCGCATCGGTAAAGTTGTTGGACGTGTGGTAAATATCTGTTTCCAGGCAGGTCGTGATACGATTGAGATGGTCGTTGGAACAATCCTTCCATTCATGGCATTTACAGCAACACTGCTTGGTATCATTTCAGCCAGTGGACTTGGAAATGTCATTGCGAAAACAATTTCCCCAATCTGTTCTACGGTACCTGGAATGGTAGCGATCGCATTTGTCTGCGGTATCCCTATCCTTTCTCCAGTCCTTGGACCTGGAGCCGTTATCGCACAGGTAGTCGGAACATTGCTTGGATCCCAGTTTGCACTTGGAAACATTCCTGCCCAGTATGCACTTCCAGCCTTATTTGCAATCGATGCTCAGGTAGGATGTGACTTTATTCCAGTAGGATTATCACTTGGAGAAGCTGATTCAGAAACAATCGAATATGGTGTTCCAGCCGTATTATTTGAACGTCTGGTTACAGGACCATTAGCCGTATTGATCGCATTTGCATTTAGTATGGGAATGTATTAATCAATCACTTACACAGGTTATGTCATAGAAAGGAAATCATCAAATGAAATATCAGTCTAAAATAGTTGGGTTAGGTCCAGATGCGTTAGCATTTCTGGATGATGAAGATATGAATTTTATTATTATTTTTAATGAGGATGCACCTCCGGAACTTGCAGAGCTTTCAGTACTTCATACCAAAGCGGAGTTAAAAGAAGATCCAGCAGTAGGAGATACATTCAGAATCGGTAAAAAAGAATATAAGATCAGTGCAGTTGGTTGGGAAGCACCTCATACTTTGTCCCAGCTAGGTCATTGTACTCTGGATTTCAAAGGTGGAGATGAGGCAGAACGTCCAGGATGCATATCACTGGAAGGAGAGAAGCTGACTCCAGAAGATCTGGAAATTGGCGGATTGATTGAGATTTATTAAGATTAAGAATTGAAATTTTCTAAAAAGGTCTGTGGAGATTACTAGCCACAGACCTTTAATCATTTTACAGTATTTTTCTAAAAGATTTTATAAAAGAGATAAAGCGGTTTCTTTATCTGTAAAAAATGCAGTAACAAGATGACGAGATAATACAGCATGTATGATTTCTGTTTTCTCAAGACCTTCAGCGATAGCGATCACACAGCGGGCGTGATCCGCAATTTTAAAGACATCTGCTTTGATAAGATTTTTGGTAAGTTCTGTATTGATCGTATTTCCGTCCTTGGATAAAAACTGTAATGCGAAATCTCCGACAGCATCGTATTGTTTTAATTCTTTGATGGATTCATCGGAGAGAATATGATGTCGCGTCAGGAAGGAAGAATGAAAACTTCCGATTCCGTTGATCACAAGATCTGCATTTTCTGCCTGAGAAAGAACAGCCTGGGTGTTTTCGTTCTGGCTTAAAGCTTTGTATTCTTCTTTGGAAGAACAAAAAGCTGGAGCATGAAGAACGCCTGCATTTCCCTGAATTCTTTCGGCAAGTTTTAATGCACTGTAGTTTGGCAGTGTTTCAAATGTTGTTCCAAAACTTCCAGCGAGTGGTACAACATTTGTATCAGGAAGCTGCATAGGCATCAGTTCATTGATAAAACGTGAAACTGCATTTCCCCATCCAACCGCAATGGTGTCATTGGGTTTTATGACAGAAATAAAATAATTGGCGGCGGCTTGAGCGACATAGTCTTTGTATGTATCATCGCGATCGATGACAACAACCTTTTGTAAATTATATTTTTGCTGTAAGGTTTCTTCCAGATCGGAATCTCCAGAGAGTGGAGAGTCAATTGTGATCTTTACAATGCCAAGTTCCAAAGCCTTTGCTAAAAGTTTTGAAACCCAGGGACGCGAAACATTTAAACGCTTCGCAATTTCTTGTTGTGAAAAATGATTTTTATAATAAAGATTTGCTGCCAGCAGAATCTTATTATACATTAAATCATCCGTTTCTTTCTTTGCCATGAAGCGACTCCTTTCGATGAAAACAACAATAGGCACATATGTAACTATGATTTAATGAGATTATATAGTAAAAGAGTGACTTATTCAAGCAAAATAAAGAAAAATTAGAAAAAGTATTGACGAACATATGTAAACTGTATATAATACAAGTATCAAAAGTAATTGATAAGCACATATGTAACTTCAAACGATTTTCAATCAGATAGGAGAATGAGATTATGTTAAACATGGACCAGAAACTGATCAAGAGACAGGAAGAAGGAAAAATCATCAAAACTGGTATTGTAGGTGCCGGACAGATGGGACGAGGAATGGTAACACAGATGGTACTGATGAACGGTATCACACCAGCCATCGTATCTGACATCAA
>CABIYF010000006.1 GCA_902362875.1 Eubacteriaceae bacterium
ACGTCTCTACAGATACAGTAACTTATCAACCTATCAGTTCATTATGAAAGTCTTAGATTTTTGTCTTGACAACTGAACCACTATAATCTATTGCTGCTGGAATTTTCTTTATATACATGATATTTTATACTTATAAAAATGCAGAGGAATCACAATTTGAAACAACCAAAATTAGATGTAAATCAATCCCGGAAATTATTTTTTTAATATCATTAATTCCAACATGGTTTTTGCTTTCGGTAGATCAAAACAGTTCTTTTGTTATGATAACAGTTGCTAGGCTATGGATGATTTGGAATTTTTGGATATTACCAATAATTATCATTGGACGTTTTTTGATTAATCCTAGAGATGATTATGGATTTGGAGGTCCTTATTCAAAAAAAAGCATTTCAACAATATGTATAGTAATAGCTGAAGTATGTTTGGTAGCATTTTCCGAAATAAGTATAGCTGAAAGTAATCTTATAAGAATTGGCTTATTATTAGCAGTGATAATTTTTATTTTTTCGCATTTTTATCTAAAAAATAAAGTATCCAGTGAAACAAAATTTACGTTTGAGTTGGTAGTTAGTATGTATAGTGTTTTCTTTTTCTTTTTATTAGATTATTTGAAAAATTTTTAATATCCATGGAGGTACTATGTGTATAAAAGTAAAATTTACATTTTCATGTGATGATGAAAGTGTAAATAAAACAAATTTAGAGTTATGTCAATTAAAACAGCTTTTAAAAGATTATAAAATGAAAGAGGTCATCGGTAGCACCTCACTTTATTAATATATTAATATTATAAATGCTTTATGTCAATGGAATTCCACTCAGTATTTATCTATTCTCTTAAATACTATAAGTAATAAAAAAATATTTAAAATATACAAAATGTCTTGAAATGAAATAGAAATTTGATTATAATAAGCTCAAATAGAAAATAAAAAGGAGGCTGCCATGGGAAGTTATTTAAATCCAGGGAATGAAAAATTCTATAGAGCAATAAATTCAGAGATTTACGTGGACAAAACAGGTCTGATCGGATATACCAATAAGGTATTAAATACAATGCAGCAAAACCTTTGTGTCAGCAGACCACGCCGCTTTGGAAAGTCTATGGCAGCAGATATGTTAACTGCATATTACAGCCGTGGGTGTGATTCAAAGGAATTGTTTCAAGGGTTGAAGATTGCGAATGATCAGAATTTTGAAAAATATCTTAATAAATATGATACGATTTTTCTTAATATGCAAGAATTTCTAAGTCAAAGTAATGATATCTATGATATGTTAACATTGTTAAAAAAGAGTGTTTTATGGGACTTATTAGAAGAGTATCCAGATTACAGATATTTTGATAATACAAATCTGACAAGAACAATGAGTGATGTTTATAAGAATACGAAACGCCCATTTGTGATTATTATTGATGAGTGGGATTGTATCTTCAGAGAATATAAAAATGACAAAGATGCACAGGAAAAATATCTAGATTTTTTGAGGGATACCTTGAAAGATAAAGCATATATTCAACTGGTATATATGACAGGAATTTTACCGATAAAGAAATATGGAACACATTCAGCATTAAATATGTTTTCTGAATATTCGATGGCAAATCCTCGTCAATTGGCAGAATATGTCGGATTTACAGAAAAAGAAGTTAAAGAATTATGTGACCAATATCACATGAATCTGAAAGAATTAAAAGAATGGTATGATGGATATTCATTTGATGGAGTAGAATCTATATATAGTCCAAGGTCGGTGATTGAGGCAGTGTTATCCGGAGTATGTGACAGCTATTGGAATCAGACAGAAACTTTCGAGGCATTACAAGTTTATATAGATATGAATTATAAGGGATTAAAAGATGATGTTTTAAGTATGATTGCAGGTGAAAAAGTTGTTGTTAACACAGGAAGTTTTACAAATGATATGACAACATTCAATTCAAAAGATGATGTCTTAACATTATTAATTCATTTAGGGTATCTAGCATATGATTTCATAAATAAATATGTATACATTCCAAATGGAGAAGTCAAAGGAGAATATATTAATGCAATCTCTGTTTCAGATTGGGGAACCGTTTCAGAGGCATTAAGAGATTCTGCAAAAACACTACGATCAATCTGGGAAAGAAGACCAGAACAAGTAAGCAAAGGAATTGAACAAGCACATTTTGAAACGTCCCATCTCCAATACAACGATGAAAACGCACTAAGCTACACGATTTCCCTAGCCCTCTACGCAGCAAGGAATTTCTACCAGATATACAGAGAACTACCAACAGGCAAAGGATTTGCAGACCTAGTATTCATCCCAAGAAAGAAATTCCCAGACAAACCAGCCCTCATCGTAGAACTAAAATGGGACAAAACGGCAAAAGGAGCAATCCATCAGATCAAGAACAAACAATATTTCGAAAGTTTAAAAGAATACCAAGGAAATCTACTATTAGTTGGTATCAATTATGATAAAGATACAAGAGAACATCAATGTGAGATAGAAGAATTTCATAAATAAAAATATATCTAAAGTGAAAAATTTCTTAATCTCTCGTTTACAAATACAAAAACCGAAATCCAATAATGTCTAACATACACACACAGTAGTGGTATGAATAACGTAAATTATTGAATATTATAAAAATGGTTATCTGTCGGCAACCGTAGGAACACGTTGGCACTTAATGAGCAGTGATGATGTATCATCGCTGTCGAATTTAGTGTCCACTACGTGTGAGTCGAGCGAGAGCGCGTTGCAGACAGATAACCATTTTTATAATATTCCACCAACAACTTCCGGCTATCAACCTAATCTAGCAAATATTTTTCAATAAACACCCCAATTCCATCATGATCATTATCTTCCGTAACATAATCCGCCACACTCTTAGTCATCTCACTCCCATTCCCCATAACAACTCCAACCCCAGCATGAAGTGTCATATCATAATCATTATCCGCATCTCCAAAACTGCAAAGATTCTCCATCGTAAATCCACGTCTCTTAAGAATCTTTTCCAGCCCAAAAGCTTTGGAAATCCGAGGGTCCATAAATTCAAATAAAAGCTTTGTTGTCTGAAGACAGGCAGATTTAAACTTCTCATTATGAAAACTCTTGCTTCGTTCAATCACAGCAGGCATTGTCTCAGGCGCACAGGTAATCAGAAGTTTTAACTGATCCTGTTTTAAAAATTCATTAAAATCAATCACTTCATAAGGAAGCTGATCCCCTTCAGATAAGGTTTTAATAAGTTCATCTTCTTTTGGAGTATACAAAACCCCATCTCCATGAATCGCAAAATTCACATCCATATCTTCAAAATGTTTCATGATCTCTAAGATCAGACTTCCGGGCAATGGATAATTCATCTCATAATAGTCATCCGCATAATCATAGATTTCGCCACCGTTGCTTCCAACCATGAGATCAACCAATCCGTCAATCCCCCATTTTTTCAGAAGATGTTTGACACTTGGAACATCCCTTCCAGTAGAAATTCCAAATAAAATCCCATGCTTACGAAGCTTTTTGACAGCCTCGATCGTTTTCGGACTAACGACCCCATTGCTGTTTAATAAAGTACCATCAATGTCACACATGACTGCTTTAATATTGTTCATAGAAATTCTCCTCTTATCCGTCATTTATATAGTTAAATCATAACACAAAACCACAAAGACTGCATACTCTGATACAAGAAAGAACTGCAGGAAGGATTGACTATGGCAGGAGTGATCTTAGATGCCGGACATGGCGGTTATGATAATGGAGCGCAATATAATGGGAGAAAGGAAAAAGATGATAACCTAAGATTGACACTCGCGGTCGGACAGATTTTAGAACAAAATGGAATCCCGGTATCTTATACAAGACAAAGTGATATCTATCAGTCGCCATCCGAGAAAGCCAGACTTGGAAATGAAAGCGGTGCAAACTATTTTATCTCATTTCACAGAAATGCAAGTCCAAATGCAAATGAATATGAGGGAGTTGAAACACTGGTATTTGATGACGGCGGAATCAAGGCAGAGATGGCAAGAAACGTCAATGCCAATTTGGAGGAACTTGGATTTCGTAATATCGGTGTCAAAGAACGTCCGAATCTCACAGTGTTAAGGAGAACCAGAATTCCAGCAATCCTGATCGAAGCAGGATTTTTAAATTCCGATCAGGACAATCAAAGATTTGATGAGAAATTTGAACAGATCGCACAGGCGATCGCAGATGGGATCATGCAGACGATCGGGGATGAAAAAGAAGCGCTACGGGGAATCTACAGAGTTCAGATTGGACTATACCGTAATTTCTCCAATGCCCAGTATGCATTAAATCGTGCGGTATCCGATGGATACGAAGGTGATATTGTCTATGAAGATCCATATTATGCGGTGCAGATCGGGGAATATAATACCCTCGATGAGGCTGTACAGCTTGAAAATGAGTTGAGAAAGAAAGGGTACGATACACTAGTTATTAAGAAATGATCTCAACTAAGAAGATCAAGACACATACTGCACAGTGCGCTGCCATAGGGATCATAGGAAATGGTGCGCACCGGCAGTAAAGAATCTATCATAATCAGTATTTGTTGAAAATAAATAAAAAGAAAATGAGAAAAAAGGTTGACTTTTGTACAAAATGCTGATAAGATAAAGATAAGTTAAAGGAATAAATAAAGTGACTTAAATAATATGAATATTTAGGATTGTCACTGGTAATGCAGGCAAAACCGGATTTTATAAGTATGAAAGGCACACACCTTTCATGTTTATAAAATGTGGTTTTCTTTTTTACTTAAAATGACAAAGTATAGAAATTATATGGATATAATTAGACATTTCCAATGATCATGGAGAGAAGATTATGAAGATAGATAAAGTAATGAACAACAATGTAGTAAGCAGCGTAGATGAAGACGGACAGGAGATTATTGTTGTAGGAACAGGGATTGGATTTCAGGGCAAAGAAGGAAAACCAGTCGATGAGAAGAAGATTCAGAAGATCTTCCGGTTAGAAGATCCGAAGATGATAAGAAAGTTAAAAGAAGTCTTACAAGATCTTCCCATGGAACAATTTGAGATTTCAACAGCGATCATAGAACACGCCAAGCAAAGTCTTGGAACGGAATTAAACGAGAATATTTATGTGACATTAACAGATCATATTCATTTTGCAATTCAAAGATATGAAGATCATATGAATTTTCCGAATCCGATGCTAAGGGAAGTAAGATTGTTTTATGAGAGAGAATTTGCATTAGGAGAATATGCACTGGGGATGATACAGCAGAAACTTGGGATTACACTTCCATTGGATGATGCAGCTTCGATCGCATTACATATTGTCAGTGCAGAATTTGATACAAGAGTGAGAGACACATTAAAGATCACAGCTTTTTTGGAAGATGTGATGGAGCAGGTGAAGAATTATTTTCATCTGGAGATTGATACACAATCGCTTAGTTATGAGCGTTTTATCACACATCTGAAGTTCTTATCAAGGAAACTGTTTGGAACTGAGAGAATGGATGATGTGAACAATGATGTGCAGGAGATGATACGAAAGATCTTCCCGGAAGAATACGAATGTGCAAGATTTATTCAGTGTTTTATCCGTAAGAAGTACGAGAAGAATATGACAGAAGCAGAGTTAGCATATCTGACCATGCATATCGAGAGAATCCGAAAAAACAGCATAGAAAAAGGAGAAGAAGATGTTTGATTCATTAAAGAAGATGTTTGAAAAGAATGCAAAGATTATTTCATTAAAAGCAGCAGAGAGCGGAAGAACGATTCCGATGGACGAAGTCAATGATCAGACATTTGCACAGGAATTGTTAGGACCTGGAATTGCAATACAGCCATCAGATGGAACCGTAGTTTCTCCGATTGATGGAACCGTAGCCACGGTTATGGATACAAAGCATGCCGTCTGTGTTCAGGGAGAAGACGGATTAGAACTGATTGTTCATGCAGGACTGGATACCGTGGAATTAAAAGGAAAGTATTATGAAGCGCATGTTAATACAGGAGATCAGGTAAAGGCAGGAGACGTTTTGCTTACATTTGATCTTGAGGAGATTGCGAAGGCAGGATATGACGTCACAACGCCGATCGTAATAACGAATTTAAGTGGTTATAGGATCACGAAATGTTTAACAGGACAACAAGTAAAAGCAGGAGATGAGGTGATACAGTTAACAAAAGAATAACAAAGATGAGTAACCAAAAGAGAAGGAAAAACATGAAAAACTAAAAGTAAAAATGAAAGGGGACGAGCTATATGAAATTTTTACAAAAATTAGGGAAAGCGTTAATGCTTCCAGTAGCGTGCTTACCAATCTGTGGTATTTTAATGGGAATCGGATATGCACTGTGTCCTGCAACCATGCAGGGTGGTGATATCACAGGTATCGGAAACCAGATCGGATTCTTCCTTGTAAAGGCAGGAGGAGCATTAATTGATAACATGGCATTACTGTTTGTTATCGGTGTCGGTGTCGGTATGTCGGACAAACACGATGGAACCGGTGGTCTGGCAGCTTTAGCATCATGGCTGATGATCACCAATCTGTTATCTACAGCAGTTGTAACAACTATCATGCCATCTATCGCAAAGAACGCAGATGCAACACTTGCATTTGATAAGATTGCTAATCCATTTATCGGTATCTTAGCCGGTGTGATCGGATCTATGTGTTATAACAAGTTCAAAGATACAAAATTACCAGACTGGTTATCATTCTTCAGTGGTAAACGCTGTGTAGCAATTATCGCTGGTGTTGTATCTATCATCGTATCCGTTGTATTACTGTTTGTATGGCCGGTTGTATTTACAGCACTGATCACAGTCGGACAGTCCATTGCGAAGATGGGAGCCGTTGGAGCTGGTATCTATGCATTCTTAAACCGTCTGCTGATCCCAACCGGATTACACCATGCATTGAATAACGTATTCTGGTTTGACACGATCGGACTTGGAGATTTAACTCACTTCTGGGCAGGTGAAACATCTAAGAATGTATCATGGAGCCTTGGAATGTATATGTCAGGATTCTTCCCATGTATGATGTTCGGTATTCCAGGAGCAGCCTTAGCTATGATCCAGACAGCTAAGAGCAACAAGAAAAAGATCGCTATCGGTTTAGTAGGATCTGCAGCCGTTTGTGCATTTGTCTGTGGTGTAACAGAACCATTTGAATTCGGATTTATGTTCTTAGCACCAGGTTTATATGTAATTTATGCAATCCTTTACGGAATCTTCACAACGATCACAACTCTGGTAGGATTCAGAGCAGGATTTAGTTTCTCTGCAGGAGCAACGGACCTTGTATTCTCATCTTCCTTACCAGCAGCACAGAAGACATGGATGATCATTCCTTTAGGAATCGCAGCATTTATCGTATTCTATGTAGTATTCCGTATCGCAATCACCAAATTCGATCTGAAAACACCAGGTCGTGAAGATGATGATATTGATGAAGAGAATATTACATTAGCCAATGATGATTTTACAACAATGGCAACAGTCATCCTTGAAGGATTAGGTGGAAGTGCCAATGTTAAGAGTATTGATAACTGCATTACAAGACTTCGTCTGGAAATCAATGATGATAACAAAATAGATGAAGCGAAGATCAAATCTTCAGGAGCAGCAGGAATCATTCGTCCAGGAAAAGGTAACATTCAGGTTATCATTGGACCAAAAGTTCAGTTTGTTGCAGATGAGATGGAAAAATTATGTAAGTAACTCTGTTTTTCTTAGTTGCTATCCTTTCTGAAAGCGAGCCGGCGATATGCTGGCTCGTTTTTTGAAATAAGGCTGTTGCAATCCTGCTGGCTTTAGACAATGGGTAGTTCACGATTGATAAGGAAGGGAGCTTTTTGTATAATAAAATGTAAATAGAAAACTTGGGAAGGAGTTAAAAGATGGGTTTTTATTTAAATAATAAATCAAAGATATCATTATACAAAAGTGAAGTACAAAGACCATATTTTGTAGATAAAACATTAATCTTATCAGAACTGTTTCCGTTAATCGAGTCAGGAAATTCCCATATCTGTATTACAAGACTAAGACGTTTTGGAAAGACAGTGATGGCGAATATGATAGGGGCTTTCTTTGAAAAAGGTGTGGATACGAAGAACATATTTGAACAACTGAAAATTTCAAAGAGTCCAGAATATGAAAAACACAGAAATAAACACGATGTAATTTACATTGATTTTAGTAAAATGCCAGAAGATTGTGAGAGTTATGAACAGTATATCGGTAGAATTATTAATCGTTTAAAGAAGGATTTGATACGTGAATACCCAGATGCTGATTATGAGGAAGATGATGCATTATGGGATATACTAGATTGCATCTTTGATATGTATGATGGACAAAAGTTTATTTTTGTTATGGATGAATGGGATTGTGTATTTCATAAAGCGTTTATCACAAGAGAAGATCAGCAAAAATATATTTCGTTTTTAAGCAATCTGTTAAAAGATCATGGATATGTTGAATTATTATATATGACAGGAATCTTACCGATTGCGAAGTATTCCAGCGGTTCGGAATTGAATATGTTTTTGGAATATACGATGGCATCTGAAGAAAAGTTTAATGAATACTTTGGATTTACAGAATCAGAAGTAGATATTCTTTTTGAAAAATATTTAAAAATATGTGAAACACCGACAATCACAAGAGAACAATTACGTTTGTGGTACGATGGTTATGCGACCAAAGCAGGAGAAAGAATGTATAATCCAAGATGGTTGTAACCGCTCTTTCCAATAATAATATTGGAAACTACTGGACAAGTTCAGGACCATATGATGAAATTTTTTACTATATTAAGAATAATGTAGCAGATGTGAAAGCTGACCTTGCATTGATGGTATCAGGAGAAGCAGTGCAGGCGAAAGTTCGAGAATATGCTGCAGTGTCAATGAATTTATCAACCAAAAATGAAATTTTCTCGGCTATGGTTGTTTATGGATTTTTGAGTTATGAGAATGGAAAGGTAAGAATCCCAAATAAAGAATTGATGGAATGCTTAGAAGATCAGTTGGAAACAAAACAACATAGATGCCAAGTAGAAGAGATAAAATAGGATAAGGTGAAAGACATGAGAAGAAAAGACAGAGAAATTAAAGATTATAGTAAAATGTTAGAAATCATTGATCAATGTGACTGTATCCGTATAGGCTTCCAAGAACAACAAGGAACTTATATCCTCCCACTAAATTTCGGTTACGAATCAAAAGAAGACCAACTAATTTTTTATTTCCACGGAGCCAAAGAAGGTAAAAAAGTAGAACTGACAAAAGAACAAAGTGTCGTAGGATTCGAATTAGACACAAAACATGAATTAGTACAACACCAAACAGCCTGTGGATTTTCCTATCTATACCAAAGTATCATCGGAAAAGGAAAATTAGAAATCTTAGATACCAAAGAAGACAAAATCCAAGGCTTAACAAAGGTCATGAGTCATTACTCTGACAAGTCCGACTGGACATTTGAAGACCAGATGGTTAATAGTGTCAACGTATGGAAATTAACCGTAACCGAATGGTCTTGCAAAGAACACTAGACAAATTGAAAGTACATTCAAAAACAAGATCAAACAAAAACACATCATGAAGGAACAATCAGTTTCAGCAAAACAGGGCAAAAAAGCCCTGTTTTATTTGATTGTACAGTATCAGACTGCTAAAATAAAAGCAGAAAGAACAATACAAATGGTAACGGGAATCGAGGTAATACAATGATCATAAAAAATGGACTGGTCTATACACCAGAAGGAAAATTTGAGAAAAAAGATCTCTATGTAGAAGGTGAATATGTAGCCAAAGAGACAACAGATAATCAAGAAGTAGAAGCCGAAGGATGCTATGTGATTCCAGGACTTGTAGATATTCATTTTCATGGATGTGTCAGACATGATATGTGTGATGGAACCGAAGAATCCATTCAGGCACTGGCCGATTATGAGGCAGAGAATGGAGTACTTGCTATCTGCCCAGCTACAATGACAATCCCTGAAGATCAGTTAATGCAGGCAATGAAAGCAGCCAAAGAACATAAGAATGGAAAAGGTGCAGATCTTGTCGGAATCAATATGGAAGGACCTTTCGTAAACAAAGAAAAGAAAGGTGCCCAGAAAGAAGAAGATATTAAAACAGCGGATGTTGATCTCTTCCACAGACTTCAGGAGGCAGCAGGCGGACTTGTAAAATTAGTCGATCTTGCACCAGAGACAGAAGGAGCCATGGAATTTATCGATCAGGTCAAAGACGAAGTGCATGTATCAATCGCACATACAACCGCAGATTATGATACAGCAACTGAAGCGATTCATAGAGGTGTCGATCATATTACTCATCTATACAATGCAATGCCGCCATTTGGTCACAGGACACCAGGAGTTATTGGAGCAGCAAGGGACAGCGAATGTTTCGTAGAACTGATCTGTGATGGAGTTCATATTCACCCATCCTGTGTCAGAGCAACCTTTGAGATGTTCACAGATAAGAGAATCGTGCTGATCAGTGA
Source organism: Eubacteriaceae bacterium (assembly GCA_902362875.1). GTDB lineage: Bacteria > Bacillota > Clostridia > Lachnospirales > Lachnospiraceae > Anaerostipes. The sequence continues at coordinate 10,555 of CABIYF010000006.1, forward strand.
CAGCATGATGGCAACAGGTATGGATGACGGACAGTATGAATTAGGTGGACAGCCAGTAACTGTTGTAGGAAACCTTGCAACACTGACAGAAGGTGGAGCAATTGCAGGTTCCGCAACAAACTTAATGGATTGCATGAGAACAGCTGTTAAGAAAATGAATATTCCATTGGAAAGTGCAGTCAGATGTGCAACCTTAAATCCAGCTAAATCTATTGGAATCGATGATAAATATGGAAGCCTTGAAGAAGGAAAATATGCGAATGCAGTCGTTTTAGATAAAGATTTAAATATTGTATCCATCATCCAGAAGGGTCAGGTAAAATAGACAATATTATAAGGTAAAGAATGTCAGTAAAGATAAGAAAAAGAATTCTGTGAAAGCAGGATTCTTTTTTTATACCAGAATTCATAAAATGATAAAAACAAAGAGAGACAAAAAATAATGTTTCGAAAAATGACAGTTTTTATCATACTGGTCTTAACAGCCGTCTGGTTTACAAACAGTGACAGCATTCAACCTGCGAGAGAATTTATACAAAACAACATCTATGTCTGGAGTGAAACACAGGAAGAAAAACTTCCAATCTACTGTGTAGATACAGACAAAAAGCAAATCGCACTGACATTTGACACCGCATGGGGCAATGAAGATATTCCACAGATTTTAAAGATACTAAAGCAGGAAAATGTAAAAGCAACATTTTTCTTTTGCGGAGACTGGATCAGCAAATATCCAGCTGATATTAAAACAATCTATGAAGAAGGACACGATATTGCAAGCCACGGAGATCGTCATAAATATATGACAAAATTAACAGACAAACAGCAGCAGGAAGAAATTAGAGGCGTCACAGAAAAAATCCAAGGATTATTAGGTATCAAAATCGATCTCTTCCGGGCGCCATATGGAGATTACAATGAATCTGTTGTAAAAAATGCAAGAAGAATGAATTATTATATTATTCAGTGGAACGTAGACAGCTTAGACTGGCAGGAACCAACGAAAGAACAATTAATAAAGAAAGTATGTGAACATAAAAACTTATCTCCAGGAAGTATCATCCTGATGCACACTGGAACAAAATGCACCAAACAGGCATTAAAACAGATCATAAGAAATATCAAAGTAAAAGGATATCAGTTCGTACCAGTCTCCAGATTGATCTATCGAAGCAATTACCGCATTGATCCAACAGGAAAGCAGATAAAACTATGAAGTATCAAAAAGTTATCGAAACGAACAAGGAAATCCTATAAAAACACTCGAAAATCTTGACAACTAAAGAACAAATATTACATAATAAAAAGACGAAAATAAGAAAAACGAAATGCATAATTTCATGGTGATTTGATATATCAGATCTCAAATTGGAATCAGGTGCAAAACCTGAGCGGTCCCGCCGCCGTGATAAGGAGTCAAAGCAACATACCACTGGGAAACTGGGAAGGTGCCAAGACGATGATCTTAAGCCGGAATACTTGCCATGATCTAAGGATATACTTTGCGAGTGACGAAGTCGTCCTCATGGTGCCATAATAACAAAAGATAAGATGATCAATGCAGTCTTTTTAGAAATGAATAAGAATGCATGTCTTTTTGTTATGTAAATATGCCAGAGTAGATCCTTTTATGCCGTATACATGGGAGGATCTATTTTTTATGAAAAAGTATATGATATGGCTGTTTTCAATTATGATGGCAGTTTCAATGACCGCATGTTCCAATACAGCGAAAAAAGAAGAAACAAAACAGGAACAAAATGCCAGCAAAGATCAGGCTGTGAATGATAATACAACAGAAAATAAGACAACAACAGAGAAAAAGAAAAACGACAAAAAAGATAAGAAGAACGATAAAAATAAAGATAAGAAGAAAGACAACAAGAAAAACAAAAAAGATAACAAGAACAAAGCAGATAAAACAACAAAGAAAAATAAGACAACAATCGTAAAAAAGAAAACAGCAACAACGAGTGCCAAGAAAACAACAACGACACATAGTCAGAAAGTTACAACACAAGAACATAAGACAACACAGGAAGCAAAAAAAGAAGAATATTGTGAGTTCTTGATCAGTTGTAAAACAGTACTTTCTCACAAAGACAGTCTTCAGTCTAATTATAAAGTACCATCTGGTGGAAAGATTTTTGAGAAAAAGATGAAGATTGAAGAGGGAGATACTGTCATGGATGTCCTGAAACGTACAGGAGTGGAACTTGACATCTCCAGAGGATATGTAGCAGGAATTGATGGTTTATATGAATTTGATTGTGGCAGAAACAGCGGATGGATGTACCGTGTGAATGGAAAATTCCCAAATTATATGGCTGGAAAATGTACACTTCATGATGGTGACAAGGTTGAATGGCTGTATACATGTGTCAGAGGAGATCTTTAGATGATTAAGGCGCTAAAGAGAGCACATCCGCTTGTTGTGTTTTCCTATTTTTTAGGACTGCTTTTGCTTGCACCATTTAGCAGACATCCATGGATGACAGGGGTTCAGATGATCTGTTTATGTCTGTTGTATCTGTATCACAATCGAAGTTTGAAAAAATTTCTGCCATTTACAGGTTTGATCGTGATCGTGGCAGTTACCAATCCAATATTTGTACAAAGAGGAAGAACGATCCTGTATGCAGATGCACATCTAAGAATTACAAAGGAAGCGTTGCTTTATGGGATTCACTATGGATGCGTGTTGGTAAATCTGTTACTGGTATTTTCAATATTTAACCAATATATAAAGAAGGAACAGTGGATTTATCTGTCAGGACAGATCTTCCCCAAATTAGGAGTTGTAACTTCCATGGCATTTGGATTGATTCCAAGATACCAAAAACAAGCAAAGAAGATTTTAAAGACACGCAGATCTTTAAAATCAGAAAAAGCAGTGCAGCGTGTGATGAATACAGTATCGATGGAAACGACATGGGCATTTGAATCTTCTATGGACCAGTTAGATTCCATGAATGCAAGAGGTTATGGAGTCCTTAAAAGAACGCATTTTCATTTGTTTGTGTGGGAGAAAAAAGACTGGATTCATATAATGGAGATTCTTATTTTGACGATATTGAATTTATGGGCATACAAGCAGTATTATTCCAGATTTTTCTTTTATCCAATGATCATTATGCCAGTATTTCAGACGAAAGATGCAATATGGATGGTATTGATGGGATTACAATTTTTATTACCATGCTTATGGAAGGAGAATTTTAATGTACGAAATTAATAACTTAACATTCCGCTATATGCTTTCAGACAGAAATTCTCTAAAGCAGGTATCATTAAAGATAAAAAAAGGAAAGATCACACTGATCGCAGGACCAAGCGGCAGTGGAAAGACGACGCTGCTAAGACATTTAAAAAAGGAACTGATGCCGAAAGGGGAGAGATCAGGAGATATTTCTTATGATCGGCAGAAACTTGAACAACTATACGATCTGCGTTCCGTAAAAGAAATTGCATATTTGTTTCAGAATCCATCGGCGCAGATGGTAATGGATACGGTATGGCACGAGATTGCGTTTGGGCTTGAAAATATAGGAATGCCTTATGAACAGATGAAGCGTACGGTTGCGGAGATTGTCAATTACTTTGATCTGCAAAAGATTTATCACGAAAGTACCGATGAATTATCTGGCGGGCAAAAACAGATGGTAAATCTGGCAGCTGTCATGGCAATGCATCCAAAGGTGTTGATCCTTGATGAACCAACAGCACAGTTAGATCCCACAGCAAGAAAAGACTTTCTTGTGATGCTTCAGAAATTACATAAGGAATTTGGATTAACGATTATTTTGACATCCCATAATTTAGAAGATGTGATGGAAATGGCAGATCAATGCATTATTTTGGATGACGGAGAGGTTATTGAAAATGGAAATCCTCTGGAAGTTGCAGGAAATCTTCAAAAAAGGCATCATCCATTTGAACAGTCACTTCCACAGATTCTTCGTTTGGAAGATAAATTTAACTTAGAACCAAGCTTTAAGATAGAAGAAGCAAGGAAGCAGATAAGAAAGAAAGATTATCAGTTGATAAAAAAACAAAAATATACATCTAGCACAGTACTTTCTGTGAATCATTTATATGCAGGATATGAAAAAGGAAAAGATGTACTGTCAAATTTATCTGTTGAAGTGAAGCTTGGAGAAATATTTGCGGTTGTTGGGGCAAATGGAAGTGGAAAATCAACGCTTCTTTCATGTATTACAAAGCAGATGAAATATGATGGAAAAATAAAATACAAAAAGAAAATCGTTTATATGCCGCAAGATCCAACTTTGGTGTTTGTGAAAGATGAGTTGTTTGCAGATCTTTGCGAAATGACAAATGGCAGGGAAGAAAGGATCGATGAACTGTTAGAGATGGCAGGGCTTATGAAAGAAAAACAGACACATCCGTATGATCTAAGTGGCGGCCAGCAGCAGATGGCGGCTTTGATCAAGGTATTGCTTGCAGATCCGGAGATTTTGTTGTTAGATGAACCAACCAAAGGGATGGACAGGGAACACAGCAGGAAATTTGGAGAGCTTTTGCAAAAACTTACAGATGAGGGAAAGACCATTTTCATAGTATCTCATGATCTGGAATTTTGTGCAGAATATGCAGACCGTATCGGGATGATGTTTGACGGTAAAATCGAAGGAATTGGTGAACCATCTGAATTTTTTGGACAGAATTATTTCTATACAACAGAATGTGCAAAGATTACAAGAGACTTTGAGGAAGTGATCATCTTGCCGCAGGAGGTGGTAAGCGTATGTTAAATGCGGTGATCATTTTTATCGTATGTCTTTCCTGCATTCCATACTATTTCAAATACGAAAAGAGAAAACCACAGACAAGGGAAAGTGTCGTACTTGCAGTGATGATCGCCTTGACGGTTGCATCAAGAGTGATATTTGCATTTGCACCCGGATTTAAACCAGTCAGTGCGATGGTGATCATCTGTGGAATGGCATTTGGAAGAGAGTCAGGATTCTTGTGCGGATCTTTAAGTGCCGTGGTATCAAATTTCTTTTTTGGACAAGGACCATGGACACCATTTCAGATGCTCGCATGGGGAATGATCGGATGGATCGCAGGAATCTTAAATCAGAGAAAATGGCTGGAACACAGTAAGATACTATTGACAGTCTTTGGAATCTTATCAGGAATCGGATATTCCTTTGTCATGGATATCTGGACCCTGCTGGCAGCAGGAGATGGATTTCAGTTTATGAGATATGTGGCAGTATTAGGGACTTCGGTTCCAACAACAATCGAATACTGCGTATCAAATGTGGTATTTTTATGGATTTTAACGCCTGTTTTTGTAAAGAAACTAAACAGGGTTAAATATAAATATGGTTTCTTTAAAGAAAAAGAAATCAGGAAACTAATGAATCAATGAGACATAACAAGGAGGATTTTATGAGAACAATGAAACGTGCAGCGGCAGTTGCATTATCTGTTGTCATGCTGATGACATCAGGTGTTAGTGCAAAAGCAGCAGTGACAGATGCGCAGCCAGCGAAGAGTAGTAGTGAGGCTGTAGAAAAATGGGCCAAACAGATTGGATCAACATATGAAACAATGACTGATCTGAAAGTTGTTGGTGATTATATTTATCTGGCTGAAAATGCAAATAAACGTGTAGTAAGGCTTGATAAAGAAACAGGAGATATTGTTGCACAACATAAGTTTTCAGGAGATGGAGAACAGGATTACTATGCGGATATAGCATATGGTGATGGAAAAGTTTATGTAGAATATACAAATCATAAAATAGAAGCGTTTGATGCGAAAACACTGACACCAGTCTGGATCAGTGAAACAGCAGATGACTCAATCGCATCAAAGTTAACATATAAAGATAAAAAACTGTATTTTGGAACAGGAGCGTTTGGAAATTCTGGAAGCTTCTATGTACTGGATACAACAGATGAAGATCCATCAAGTGAGAATGAAGAAAAATCAATACAGAAAATTATAACGTCTACAACAGGATCATTTTACTGGAAAAAAGGAATTGATATAGGAAATTATATTATTGTTTCTGATAGAGCTGGAAATGTTACAAGTATTGATGCAAATACACAGAAGGCTGTAGATACATTTTCTGTAAATGATACGTTTAGTGGCGGAATTACATATGATAAAACAACAGGAACTATTTATTTCGTGGCAGGAACAAATAATTTATATGGTGTAAAAGTTAATGAGGATGGAACCTTTGGACAAAGTGAACATGTACAGGTATATAAAACTGGGTTTGTTTCAATGACACCAGAAGTTTATGATGGAAAAGTTTATTTATCAGGAACAGTAGGTAATCCTTATACTGATCCAGGATATGCAGCGGTGGTAGATGTAACAACAAATCCTTATACTGTAAACTGTGTGATAGATGATGTGCTGGCAAAATATGCACAGTGCGAATTTTTAATCTCCAAAGCAGACAATTCGGTTCAGGCGTATTTTACAATTAACGATCAAGAGAAGGGTGGAATTTATTCTATAAAAGACTCTACAGGTAATGGAGATTATAAAATAGAAAATATATATGCACCACAAGATGATGAAGATAATAATATATATCGGAAACAATATTGCATGAGAGATGTTTGTGTAGACGAAAATGGTACTATGTATTATGGCAATGATGCAGGATATGTTTTTGCAGTTGGCAAAAAATCATCATCAGACCCAGTAAAACCAACACAGCCAACAACAACAGAAACAAAACCAACTACAACAACACAGACAAAACCAACAACAAGCGTAAAACCAATCACAAAGACCCAGACATCCACAAGAAGTGTAAAACTGACATGGAAAAAGAATAAATCCGCAAAAGGATATGTAATCTATGCCAAAGCTGGAAAAGGAAAATACAAAAAACTTACAACGGTAGGAAAAACAACAAAGAAAACAGTCACAGTAAAATCAGAAACATCCTACAAGTTTAAAGTAAAACCATACAAATACACAAAGAAAAAAGGCAAAAAAGTAAAGAAATACTATAAAGCCTATGCAGCAAAAGCAAAATACGGAAGCAAGACAGTCAAAGTTACATATAAAAATGTAAAAGGATACACAAGCTACCGCATAGACATGAAAGTAGGAAATGGTTCTTATAAAAAAGTATTAACAAGCAAAAAAACAGGAACACTGACTCTTACATACACACAGAAAAAAGCAAAAGTAGGAAAGAGTTACAAGTTCCGCCTGGTAGGAATCAAAACAGTGAATGGAAAATCTGTCGAAAAAACGATCAAATAAAAGTACTAGATAAAATACAAAAAAGGGCTTGATTTTCAAAAAGAATCATTGTATCCTATAACCAGTGAAGTTACTGACAAGGGCGTCAAACAATTAGTTTCATATTGTTTGTCGCCCCTTTTTTTCTACTATCAGTTAGATAATAGAAGAAAAAACATATGGATTATGCTTCAAATGTAAGAGAAGAAAGGAAGAACTCTATGAAGGAAAAAATCAATGTATCAGAAATCTTCGGATCCCACGTATTTAATGACAGTGTTATGAAAGCACGCCTTCCAAAAGCTGTTTACAAAGATCTGAAAAAGACAATCGAAGAAGGAACAGAATTAAATCCAGCAATTGCAGACGTAGTTGCCAATGAGATGAAAGAATGGGCCATTGAAAAAGGTGCCACACATTATACTCACTGGTTCCAGCCATTAACAGGCGTGACAGCAGAGAAACATGACGCATTCATTAATCCAACAGACGACGGTAAAGTTTTACTTGAGTTCTCAGGAAAAGAACTGATCAAAGGTGAACCAGATGCATCTTCATTCCCATCTGGTGGATTAAGAGCAACATTTGAAGCAAGAGGATATACAGCATGGGATTGTACATCACCTGCATTCATCAAAGAAACAGATAATGCATGCATCTTATGTATCCCAACGGCATTCTGCTCATACAAAGGTGAAGCATTAGATAAGAAGACACCACTTCTTCGTTCTATGCAGGCATTAGATATCCAGGCAACAAGATTATTAAATGTATTAGGAAATAAAAATGTAAAACGTGTCAACACATCTGTTGGACCAGAACAGGAATATTTCTTAGTAGATGAAGAAAAATACAAACAGAGAAAAGACTTGATCTTTACTGGACGTACATTATTCGGAGCAATGCCTCCAAAAGGCCAGGAAATGGATGACCATTACTTTGGAATCATCAAACCAAGAATCGAAGGATTCATGAAAGATTTAAATATCGAAGCATGGAAACTTGGAATCAGTGCGAAGACAGAACATAACGAAGTAGCTCCAGCACAGCACGAATTAGCTCCAATTTATAACTCAAACAACGTGGCAACAGACCACAACCAGTTATTAATGGAAACAATGAGACGTGTTGCAAGACGCCACGGATTAAAATGCTTACTTCATGAAAAACCATTCGCAGGAATTAACGGATCAGGAAAACATAACAACTGGTCTATGGTAACAAACGAAGGAAAGAACTTATTAGATCCAGGAAAAACTCCTCACGAGAACAACCAGTTCTTATTAATCTTAGCAGCGATCATCGCAGCAGTAGATAAACATGCAGACTTACTTCGTATGTCAGCTTCCACACCAGGAAATGACCACAGATTAGGAGCTAATGAGGCACCTCCAGCAATCATCTCTATCTTCCTTGGAGATCAGTTAGAGGACGTTGTAAAACAGCTTGTAACAAGAGGAGAAGCTACAGAATCTAAACATGGTGACAAACTTGCATCAGGAGTACATTCTCTTCCAGATTTCGAAAAAGATGCAACAGACCGTAACAGAACATCACCATTTGCATTTACAGGAAACAAATTCGAATTCCGTATGGTAGGTTCTACACAGTCTATCTCTGATCCAAACGTTGTATTAAATACAATTGTAGCAGATGTATTTGCAGATATCTGTGACAGATTAGAGAAGGTTGAAGGTGGAGCTGAAGCGGTAGCAATGGAAGCTCACGAAATCACAAAAGAATTATTAACAAACCACCAGAGAGTAATCTTTAATGGTAATGGATATTCTGACGAATGGGTAGCAGAAGCTGAGAGAAGAGGACTTCCAAACTTACGCAGCATGGTAGATGCAATCCCAACATTAACAACAGAAAAATCTATCAAGATGTTCGAAAAATTCGGTGTATTTACAAAAGAAGAATTAGAATCTCGTGTTGAAGTATTATACGAACAGTATTCTAATACAATCAACATCGAAGGACTTGCAACATTAGATATCGCTAAGAAACAGATCGTTCCAGCAGTTATGAAATACCAGAGAAAACTTGCAAATGGTGTTGCAGAATTAAAAGCTGTAGGAATTGACAGTTCTGTACAGGAAAAACTGTTAGCAGACATCACAGAGAACTTAAAAGAAATGTTTGCAGCAATCAGCACATTAGAAGTAGATATCCCAACAGCACAGGGATTAGAAAGCGAAGCACAGGCTCGTTACTATCATGACACAATCTTTGCAGATATGAATGCAGTACGTGAACCAGCAGACAAACTGGAAATGTTAGTAGCCAAAGAAGACTGGCCAATGCCAAGCTATGGAGATCTGATCTTCGAAGTTTAAAATTACATAGTTTGTAAAACTCTTTAATACACGAAAAAAGTGGCGGAAATGATATTTCCGTCACTTTTTTTGTACAGATATATTTCATGTGTAAATATATGCCAGAATAAAAATGAAAGTTCTTCGCATGATAAATAGAAAGAAGAATTGAAATCAAAATATTTTGGAAAGAGGAAGAATATGAGAAAGAAAATTTTTGCGTATGGGATCATGTTGTTGATGATCAGCACATGTACATTACAATTAATGTCCAGACAAAATAATATATTCAAGATTGCAAGTCAGGGAGAAGGCGAGGGAGGATTTCTGACCAACAATAATTTAAATCAAAAAAAGGTATATCTGACTTTCGATGACGGGCCGTCAGACCATACGGCAGAAATCCTTGATATTCTAAAGAAAAATAAAGTCAAAGCCACATTTTTTGTTGTAGGGAAAGAGACAGAACATGCCAAAAAGATGTACCAGAGAATCATTTTAGAAGGTCATACACTCGCAATGCATTCCTACAGCCATAATTATGATCAGATTTATGCAAGTGTCGATGCATTTTCAAAAGATCTGATGAAGCTTCAAAAATACTTGTATGATGTGACGGATGTAAAGCCGTATATTTACAGATTTCCAGGAGGAAGCAGCAATCATTGTGCGGGAGATATCAAACCATATATCCGTTATGTGAATAAAAAAGGACTGCTTTATTTTGACTGGAATGCATTAAATGAGGATGCAGTCAATTTTGAACAGACTTCGAAACAGTTAAATGACAAAATATTAAAAGATGTCAGAAGACAGAAGACAAGTATTGTGTTAATGCATGATCTTCATGAGACGAAAAATACAGTGAAGGGGCTAGATACATTGATCAAAACGTTGAAAAAAGAAGGGTATCTGATACTTCCGATCACAAAAAATACGAAGCCGCTTCACCATGTCTCCATTGACAAATAATGGGGGATAACGTAGAATATGTTCGGTAATGGATTTATTATACGTTAGGAGAATGACATGATCATAAAAAGTGTAAATTTAGAAACCGTCTGTGGAATCACAAGTAAATTACCGGACAATACATTGCCGGAAGTGGCATTTGCAGGAAAATCAAATGTAGGAAAGTCATCACTCATCAATGCACTGATGAACCGTAAATCCTATGCAAGAATTTCAGCACAGCCAGGAAAGACACAGACGATCAATTATTATAATATCAACGAAGAACTGTATTATGTAGACCTTCCGGGATACGGATTTGCAAAAGTAACGCAGTCCGTCAAAGAAAAATGGGGACACATGATCGAGAATTATTTACAGACATCAAAACAGCTTAGAATGGTATTCCTGCTGATCGATATCAGACATAAACCATCTAAGAATGATGTGATGATGTATGACTGGATCTTACACAACGGATATCGTCCAGTGATCATCGCAACAAAGCTTGATAAATTAAAAAGAAGCCAGGTGACAAAACATCTAAAAGAGATCCGCACAGAGCTTCAGATGGACAAGGAAACACCAATCTTCCCATTCTCAGCATTATCTAAGCAGGGAAGAGATGAAATCTGGGATTTCATTGAGAAGATCGTCCTTGAAAAAGAAGAAGCCGAATAATTACTTATCCGGCTCGTCAAATAATAACTTTTCAATTAACATAGAGTAGACATCGGAGTGTTTCTTCTCCCAATGGTCACATATGTAAACTGCCTGGTCTCTTGAGACAACGTTTAAGTTGATCTCAAGGAGCGGGCTTTCTTTTTCGCTGATCTTAAGATTTACCGTGTATTCATCTCCTCTGGATGGGTAAAAATCAGCTTTAACATTCGCTTCTTTGCGCAGCTCATATTCTTTTTCTTTTAAGAACTGTGCGATATCTTCTTTGATCGAATTCGGAATCTGGTATTCAAACATATCGATCGCCTCTAAACCTTCATCACTAAGCGCGTAATGGCTCATATTACGGATTTGTTTGACCCTGAGCATATTCTCTTCCTCTAACTCATGAAAAGCTCTCTGAACGGTGAAATAGTTCGTATAGCCCTTGTCTAAGATAAACTCAGATATCTGGGAATTACTCAAAGGAAAATCTACTTTCTCAATTAAATATAAAATCATAAGTTTATAGAGGGTTAACTGTTCTTGTTCCATGGCTGTTCTCCTTTGAATGATCGATAAAAGTCACTATGAAAAATTATAACACCACATGATTTTTCTTGCAACTTATGAATGAAAAGTAAAAAATAACAGATAATAACGCTGAGGTGATAAAAATGAACGTTTACATTAAGGCGCAAGACAGTGTATGTCTGAATCATAAAGAAATCAAAATGAAGGATATTCTGTCTTTGTACTGCAGCAATAAGGATATCGAACAAGCGATCAAAAATAAAAGTGTTTATCATTTTACAAAAGGGGATAACCAGAGAAAATGTTTTTCCATTCTGAAAGTGATCGAGAAGATCAAAGAGGTAGATAAAACGCTTGATATCATGAATCTTGGACCACAGGATTTTATCGTTTATTACAAGAAAGAACAGGAAGAATCAAAGATCATGCATTATGGAAAAATCCTGTTTGTCATATTGGTCGCATTTTTTGGTGCGAGCTTTTCAATCATGACTTATAACACAGATGTCGGCATTGAGGAGCTGTTTTACAACGTTTATGAAATGATCATGGGAAAAGCACCGAATGGACCGAATCTTCTTCATATTTCATACACAGCAGGTCTTGCGATCGGAATTATCATCTTTTTTAATCATGCAGGAAAGATCAAACTAAATGATGATCCAACACCATTTGAGGTGCAGATGCGTCTTTATGAGAGAGATGTAAATGATACATTGATGATCGATGCAGATCGTAAAGAGGAGGAAGAAGATGTGGATTCGTAGTGTGTTTTTGATATTTTATGGTATATGTGCCGGCAGTCTGATCGCAGCGAGTTTTCTTGCGTTTTTGAGTATGCTGGGCGTGATCCCAAGATTGGCGGGACTTACCAAAAGTATAAAGTATGCAAGGATGTATGAAAGTTTTGTGGCAGCAGGAGGAATCCTTGGAACGCTGGTATTTATTTACCGGTGGCCGATAAGGGCAGGGTACTGGCTTTTAGTGCTTTATGGAGTGTTTGGCGGTATTTTTATTGGCTGTATGATCGGAGCGTTAGCTGAGACGATCAAAAGTCTTCCGATTTTCTCAAGAAGGTTAAAACTGCGGTCAGGAATCCCTTATGTGATCTATGGGATCGCACTTGGGAAAATGCTAGGATGTTATATGTATTTCTTTATATTCCGCTGAATTTTATCAATCAATAGAAAGGGTGGTTACAATGAAAAAGGAACCAGATAAACAAGAATATCAAAAGATCGTAAAAAATCTTACGCCGAAACATAACAGCCTGAAAAATTGTGCGAAAGCATTTGTAGTTGGAGGGGCGTTTTGTGTTCTGGGAGAAATGATGAAACAGACGATGATCACATATTTTGGCCTTTCAAAAAAAGACTCCCTGCTTTATGTGACGATTGAACTTGTCTTATTCAGTGTGATCCTGACAGGGTTTAATCTGTATGGAAAGATCACAAAATTTGGCGGTGCAGGAGGGCTTGTTCCAATTACAGGGTTTGCAAATTCTGTAGCATCTGCTGCGATCGAATATCAGAAAGAAGGACAGGTTTTTGGAATCGGAGTGAAGATCTTTACAATCGCAGGGCCGGTTATTTTGTATGGAATTTTCTCATCATTTTTAGCAGGGCTTATTTACCTGTTTACAAAGCAGTGGGGGTGGTTTTTATGACAAGGATAAAAGGAATCCAGAGTCTGGAATTTGACAAGACACCATATATAAAAGGCTGGGCATCGGTTGCGGGGCAGAAAGAAGGAGAAGGACCTTTAGGAAATGCGATCGACCAGATCATAGAAGATCCTTATTTTGGACAAAAAAGCTGGGAGCTTGCCGAGGGACGTTTTATGAAGCAGGCAGCGATGCTCGCGATCAGCAAAGCAGGACTTCACAAAAAAGATATCCGGTATGCGTTTGCCGGAGATCTTCTGGAACAGAATACGGCGACATTTTCTGGAATGAAAGAACTTGAAATTCCATTGTTTGGTTTATTTGGAGCTTGCTCAACGGCAGGAGAAGCATTATCACTGGCAGCTATGAGTGTTGCAGGAGGTTTTGCAAAACATACACTGGCAGTCGCATCAAGCCATATTGGAAGTGCGGAAAAACAGTTTCGGTTTCCTTTGGAATACGGAAATCAAAGGCCGTTATCCGCAACATGGACAGTCACAGGTTCTGGGGGATTTGTCGTGTCAGATGAGAAGGGACCGGTAAAGATCAAAGGGATCACAACAGGAAAGATTGTGGATTATGGGATGGAAGATCCGATGAATATGGGAGCATGCATGGCACCAGCGGCAGCAGAGGTTATCTATCAGCATTTTGTCGATTTTAACACAAAGCCAGATGACTATGATGCGATTTATACAGGAGATTTAGGTGAGGTCGGGAAAAAGATTTTACTGCATCTCCTTCATGAAAATGGTTATGATCTTTCAGGCGTGCATGGAGATTGTGGAATTGAAATTTATGAAAGCGAGGAACAGGATACCCATTCAGGAGGTTCTGGATGTGCATGCAGTGCGGTTGTGCTTGCATCGATGATCATAAAAAAGATAACAGATGGAATATGGAAGCGGGTATTGTTTGTTCCAACAGGGGCATTGATGTCAAAAACAAGTTTTAATGAGGGGGAGAGTGTGGCAGGAATCGCACATGCGATCCTTCTGGAAGGAGAAAATGAGTGATGGAATATATCAGGGCATTTATTACAGGTGGGATCATCTGCATTCTGGTACAGATTCTTATGGATCATACAACATTGCAGCCAGGAAGGATCATGGTAATTCTTGTTATCACAGGGGTTATTCTTGGTGCATTAGGAATTTATAAAAAGATAGAGGCGTTTGGAGGATGTGGAGCAACCGTTCCGTTGTCTGGATTTGGATTCAGTTTGTGGAAGGGAATGAAAGAAGCAATCGATGATCATGGATTCCTTGGGCTGTTTGAAGGTGGATTTACAGCAGCGGCAGTTGGAACATCGGCGGCATTGATCTTTTCGTATCTTGCCTCGCTGATCTTCCAGCCCAAAATAAAAAAGTAAGGGATTTCGTTTGGAATCCCTTACTTTTTGTCTGTTAATGCATCGTACAAAAACTTGACAGATATTTTTTTGGAAGCAGATATTTTGTATCAGCTGTTTTTCCGTGGCTGCCTTTTTTTCGGACGATATAGACTTTCTTTATACGTTCGGATTTTGGGCATTTTTTGTTAGCAAGTTTGTCGGTTTTCTTGCATATCTCAACCGCAACATGTGTGTCACAGGTCTGTTTTGGAACGGTGCCTTTCTCGAAGTATTCTGTGATAACACAGTTGCCGCGTGGATCGTGGTCACAAACGCCTTTGATCGCCAGTTTTCCAGATTCTTTACAGATCTTGGCTTTGACAATGTTAGATGGTTTTGAGAAGTCTTTTGGTTTCTCATTTTTTGTCTTTATGATCGCATTCATGATCTTTGCCCACATTTTCTTGTGTGTGTTATCAGAACTGAAATTTGTATTATTATCATATCCCATCCATACAGAAGCTGTATGATAAGGGGTGTAACCGCTGAACCAGTAATCATAGTTGTTAGATGTTGTACCGGTTTTTCCGGCAGCTGCCATGGAAGAAGATAATTTTGCATCTTTACCAGTTCCTTTGGTAATGACATCTTTCATAGCATCTGTGAGAAGAAAAGCGGTGCTTGATTTCATGACCTGTTTCTTCTTTGGCTTGTTGGAAAGAAGAACGTTACCATTTTGATCGACCACCTTTGTGTATAAAACAGGTTTGTTATACATACCGCCATTTGCAATAGAGGCATAGGCTGCAGTCAGTTCCATGTTTGTGACACCATAGGTCAGACCTCCAAGTGCTAATGATTGTGTGACATCGGTATACACATTACCATTTGATGTAAATTCATTGGAAACCAGAGTTGAAAAACCAAGTTTTGTAAGGCAATCAAAAGAGGCTTTTGGCGTTACATCGGAAATCGTTTTTGCAGCAACGATATTCATGGACTGTGTGATCGCTTCACGGATCGTTGAATAACCTTTATAACCTTTGTAATAGTTATGAACAGGACGGTTTGAGTCAACATAGTTATATGGGGCATCATCATAAACTGTTCCAAGAGTCATCTGGTTCTTGTCAAGAGCTGGCAAAAATGCAGACAGGATCTTAAAGGTTGATCCAGGCTGTCTTGTTGAAGCAGTGGCACGATTCAGAGAAAGGTCTGAAGTTTTTGACCCGCGTCCGCCGACCAAAGCTTCCACAGAACCGTCGGACTGGTTCATGATCGTTAAAGAAACCTGTGGCTGAATCGTTGTCTGAGAGGTCTCATCGATGATGATTGCACCCTCCTTTTCCAGATGATGTTTGTATTTAGCGAGAGTGTTTTTCGCAGCAGAAGCATTCTGGAAGACCAGACTATTGCCAAGTTTCTTGGATCTCATATAGTTAAGAAGGTTATGTTCGGTGTAAGTAACAGGTTCTCCAGAAGCTGTACGCACCGTAAAAGTACAGGTTAAAGCGACTTTTGTGCCATTTGGATAGTTTGAAGGATCACTTGTGATGCTGTTAGCAATATTCTGGATGGCTGTATCCTGTGTGGAATATATTTTTAATCCGCCACTGTAGATCGCACTGTAAGCTTTTGTCTCATCATATCCGAGTTGACTTTTTAAGTCTTTTACAACTTGAAGGATCAATGCATCTTCAAAATAAGAATTCGTAGTTTTTTTCGCTGTTGATGCAGCAGCATTTTTTTGAATTCTTGTGTATACATCATCACGAAGTGCTTCTCTATATTGAGATTTTGTGATATAATGTTGGTCTAACATATTTTGTAAAACAAGTAATCTTCTGGAAGCATTGTTTTCCGGATGAGTAATTGGGTCTAATTTTGTAGGATTTTTAGTAATTCCGGCAAGAACCGCACATTCTGAAAGTGTCAGATCAGAGACATCTTTGTTAAAATATTTTTGTGATGCTGTCTGAACACCCAGAGTGCCTTCACCGAGATTGATCGCATTTAAATATTCTTCCAGGATATACTGCTTGGAAGCTATTTTCTCAAGTTCCAATGCAAGAGACTGTTCTTTGATCTTACGTTCCAGACGTTCAATCGTAGTCTTTTCAGGCTGAATTCCCAACAGATTATTCTTGATCAGCTGCTGCGTGATCGTACTTCCCCCTTGGCTTAGTGATTGGTTACGAATACCAAGGAAGGTAGCTCGAATGATCCCGTACAAATCGATACCATTATGGCTGTAAAACCGTTCATCTTCAATTGCGATAAAGGCATGCTGAAGATCTTTCGGGATAGATGACAGGGGTGTATAAATTCTGTTTGAGTCATGGTTTGACAAAGTTTTGATCGTCTGTCCCTTATTATCATAGATCGTTGTGATATAGCCCTTGGAATGTACGGAATTTTTGGTGATCTGTGGAGTTGTCTTAAGGATACCACGCACAAATCCCACACCAAGACCAAGACCGGCAACGATCAGGATAATGGAAACAATAAAAGCATATTTAAAAAGAAAGAGAGAGATACTGGAATTCTTCCTGACTTTATCAGACGAAAGGACTTTTCTCTTTTTCTCAATATTTTGTTTGGTGTATTTCATAAAAAACCTCCTGATTAGCATTATACCAAATAAGAAAGTTCAAGTAAACCGGCCGTGCAACATACAAACAGATAAGAATAATGAATAAGGGAGGAAATATCATTATGAATAAAGATTACGGAAGAAAATTCATGGGGAAACAGGTGTTTTATGATGACAAAGCAAGGGAAAATGTAGTATCCTACTATTTGATGGAAGATCCAGTGCATCAGATCTATGGAGTGGCACTGGAAAAAAGCCAGGAAAATGCAGGACTGATCGAATGGGACAGTATACCGAAGGTTACAGATTCCATGGAAGTGATCGATCACATGATCAATAGTCTGATAAAATATAAAGTAACACCGATCTCACTGGCAGAATCGTTAGATGAGATCATGACCAGGGAGGAAGAGAATGGACAGTCACAGATATAAGATCTTATACAAGGAAGGGGAGGCAGAGATTTCAGAGAAGAAATCAAGATTTATCGCACATATCGCACCGGCACAGACAGAAGAAGAAGCACAGGCATTTGTAGAAAAGATAAAGAAACAATACTGGGATGCCAGACATAACTGCTGGGCATACAGTATTGGAGAAAAACAGCCGGCACTAAGATGCAGCGATGACGGAGAACCAAGCGGAACCGCAGGCAAACCAATGCTGGAAGTATTAACAGGACAGGAGATTCACAATGTAGTTGCAGTAGTAACAAGATACTTTGGAGGAACACTCCTTGGAACCGGCGGATTGATCCGTGCATACACAAAAAGCACGCAAGAAGGAATTCAAAATAGCGTCGTCATCGAAAAATGCCTCGGCCAGAAGATCAGCCTGACATGCGATTACACAACATCCGGAAAGATTCAGTATCTCACCGCAACCGACCATATTCCAGTACTTGATACCGTGTATACAGACAATGTAACTTTTGAGATGATCATACCGATAGAAGATGTTGGAATGATGGAGAAGAAATTTATGGAAGCATCAATGGGGAAGGCGGTTCTTGAAAAAGGAGAAGAGAGCTATTATGCTGAAATTAATGAACGAATAATGGTTGATTTGTAGTGTTTACGCCGGTAGGTTGTTGACGTATAAAAAGAAACCGAAAAATGAATCATAGGGGTCTGAAAAACGAATTCCATTTAACGGAGTTTTGACAGGTTGCTTATCCGCTGGCTCTCCATGCGAACTCGCTTCGCTCAAACAGCGCACCGAGCCAACTGCGAATCTGTCAAAGCTCCTATGGAATTCTATCATTTCAGACCCCTATGATTCATTTTTCGGTTTCTTTTTATACGCTGAAGGCTGAGCGGTTTACAAATG
Source organism: Eubacteriaceae bacterium (assembly GCA_902362875.1). Classification (GTDB taxonomy): domain Bacteria; phylum Bacillota; class Clostridia; order Lachnospirales; family Lachnospiraceae; genus Anaerostipes. Next base: position 29,187 of record CABIYF010000006.1, read on the forward strand.
AAGGGTGTTTTAGGCGGGAGAAGTGTATGTTGTACGGTATTGGTTACGGCTTGATAAATCGGTGATTGTAAGTTTCTTTGATCTTCCGTTAACGAACACAAAAATCATCAACCAATACAACTCTCCATACACATCCTTTCGAATTCCTACCATATTGTGGGTTCAGCACTATAACCTTCAGGTATATGATAAAAAATAAATAATGGTCTGGGAAAGCAGCATTAGAATTTTGCCGTTGTTTTGAACGGTTCGCAGCGAACTTGGTCGATTGTTTGAGCGTCAAAGACTACTGGTTTGAGTATCTTTGAACGCGAGTTATCGAAGGAAAGTTCGTGTATCAGCGACCGTTCAAAACGGCGAGTGAAATTCTCTAGCTGCTTTTCCAGACCATTATTTATTTTTTATCATATACAGAAAGAGTTCAATTGGCCAACCCTCCCCACAAAATCAAAATCTACTGATCAAGGCGATCAACCGCACTAATTAAAGCCAGCACAGAAGCCGTAATAATATCTTCATGAATACCAGCTCCCCAAGTGATTGTTCCATTAGGTTCCTGAACACCAACATAAGCACAAGCCTGTGAGTTAGAACCAACGTTTAATGCGTGTTCCTGATAAGTAACAATAGAATAATGCATATCGCTGTGTCTCTGTAATGCATTACTTACAGCATCCAAGCGGCCATTTCCTTTTCCATGGTAAAGTTTTGGAACACCAGATTTCTCTAAAGAGATTTCTGTTTCGATTCCGCCGTCTTTCTGTACGAAATGTACTTCTTTTAATTTGCAAGGATCATCGATGTTTACATAAACTTCTTTAAATACCTTTAAGATATCTCTAGGAACTAATTCCTGGTGGCGTTTGTCGGATACGTCTTTGACTGTGTAACCAACATCTTCGCGCATCTTTCCAGGAATGTGGAATCCGAAGTTTTCTTCCAGTACATAGCTGATTCCACCTTTACCGGACTGGCTGTTGATACGGATAACATCACTTTCGTATTCACGTCCAACATCGTGTGGATCGATTGGAAGATATGGGATATCCCAGTGTTCTGGGTGTTTTTCTTCTCTCCAGTGCATTCCTTTGGCGATCGCATCCTGGTGTGATCCGGAGAATGCAGCGAATACAAGCTGTCCTGTGTAAGGCTGACGTGCGTAAACAGACATTCTTGTTAATCTTTCATAAGCTTTTGTAAGTTCTGGAAGGTTAGAGAAGTCCAGTTTTGGATCAACACCGTGTGTGTACATATTTAATGCAAGAGTGATAACATCAACGTTACCTGTACGTTCACCATTTCCAAATAAAGTACCTTCGACACGGTCAGCACCTGCAAGCAGGGCAAGTTCAGTATCAGCGACACCGCATCCACGGTCGTTATGTGGGTGAAGAGATAATACGACGTTTTCACGGTATTTCATATGTTTGCTCATGTATTCGATCTGGCTTGCATATACGTGAGGCAGAGAAAGCTGTACAGTTACAGGAAGGTTGATGATAACTTTCCAGTCTGGACGAGGCTGCCATACATCAAGAACTGCATTACATACATCTAATGCATAGTCGATCTCTGTACCAGTAAAACTTTCTGGAGAGTATTCGAATAAGAAGTTACCTTCTGTTTCATCTGCCAGACGTTTTAATAATTTTGCACCATCTGTGGCAATCTGCATGATCTCTTCTTTGGATTTTTTGAATACCTGTTCACGCTGTGCAACAGAAGTAGAATTGTATACGTGGACGATTGCTTTTTTTGCACCTTTCAGGGCTTCGAAAGTCTTTTTGATGATATGTTCTCTGGCCTGTGTTAAAACCTGAATTGTAACATCGTCAGGGATCAGATTATTTTCAATTAATGTTCGTAAAAATGTATATTCTGTTTCAGATGCGGCTGGGAAACCAACTTCGATCTCCTTGAAACCGACTTTTACTAAATATTTGAAGAATTCAACCTTCTCATCAAGACTCATTGGAATGATCAGAGCCTGGTTTCCATCACGAAGGTCAACACTGCACCATGTAGGTGCCTTTGTGATATATTCTTTCTTTGTCCATTCAAGGGACGTTTCTGGTGGCATAAAATATTGTCTTTCATATTTGCTTGGGTTCATCATTGCTGTGAAGCTCCTTTCAAAATTAATAATTGTTGTAGGTATGTGTTTTCAGTATATATAGATGATCGCGGTAAAAATACATGATAGAATGGTAAAATAATCTTCTATAACATAAAAAAAGCTCCGAATCTGATCCTTACCAGGATAGAGACGAAGAAACTTCCGCGGTACCACTCTAATTCACGTTATAAATAAACGTGCACTTTTTACTGATACGGGTTATAAAACCGATATCTCTCCACTGTAACGGTTGGACTCCGGCAATACCTACTGTAAGTTCAGCATGCTACTCAAAGGCGAGTTCAAATATCATCAACAATTGCTTCACACCAGCCAGCAACTCTCTGAATGTCTCAAATATTCTACTATTCCTTATCATTGTATTTAAATGATTTACAATAATGACAATCTAACATAAATTTAAGAAAGTGTCAACAGCTAAAGTGTAAAATATGACAAGACGGCTTTTATAAAAAATGAAAATATGATAAAGTAGAAAGCAAGTCAAAGGAGGATGGGAAAATGAAATTTTTTGAATATTTAAAAAAACAGGAACCATCAAAAGAAAATGAAGCTGCAAGAAAGCGCATATATAGATTACATCAATTAGAAGGAAGTCTTACATATATTAACCGTATGGAGAGGATCGAAGAAGGAAAAGGTTCTATGGAAGTTGAATTTGTAAGAGGAGAGCTTCGTGAGGGAATGACACTTTGCTTTTATGATCATCAGGGAAAAGAATCTGGAAGAGGAGAGATACTGGAGATTTATATTGGAAAAGGAGAAGATAAAGGAAGATTCTCAGAACAAGGCAATACAGGAAAGATTATTTTTGAATACTGGCAGCCGGTAACAGAGCTTTTTTGGAGGAGCCAGTATCTAAAAGAATTCACTCTGGAAAAATAAATTTAAAAAAATTTAAAAAAAGTGTTGACAGATGTCGTAATGCTATGATAATATAAACGAGCTGTCGCATTGATGGGGTATCGCCAAGTGGTAAGGCACAGGATTCTGACTCCTGCACCGCTGGTTCGAGTCCAGCTACCCCAGTTTAAGGGTGTGTAGCTCAGGTGGTAGAGCACTTGACTTTTAATCAAGTTGTCCGGGGTTCGAATCCCCGCACGCTCACTATATTTTTTAAAAATAAGATTTTAAAAAATATAAAAAAGTTCTTGACAAAGAACGACAGCTGATATATAATGAAATAGTTGTTGCACTGATGGGGTATCGCCAAGTGGTAAGGCACAGGATTCTGACTCCTGCACCGCTGGTTCGAGTCCAGCTACCCCAGTTAAGGGTGTGTAGCTCAGGTGGTAGAGCACTTGACTTTTAATCAAGTTGTCCGGGGTTCGAATCCCCGCACGCTCAGTAGAGAAGCATGATTTAAGGATTTACTTAGATTGTGCTTTTTTCTTTTTATATAAAGATATGAAGAGATTGGTTATAAAAAAACTGGCATCGAAATGAATGCCAGTTTTTGTGTTATTTTTTGATGTAAGGTGCGATTGCTGCTGTAATTTCGTCAAGTTCATCATTTCCGTGTACAGTCAATGTCAAAGGCTGTGTCAGATCAAGGCTGAAGATTCCCATGATAGATTTTGCATTGACGACATATCTTCCAGAGGACATATCGATCTCAGATGTAAAATGTGCGATCATGTTCGCAAAAGCATTCACTTCCGCGATGGAATCAAGTGAAATTGTAAAATTAGTTTCCACGTTGAAACCTCCTTATGGTTTTGATTTCTTTTATCCTACAATTTTTTGAAAGGAAAGTCAAATTCAATAGATTAGAGAAAAAAAGTATGGTAAAATAAAAGACAATGGAGGATATGAGATGACGGAAAAACAAAAAATGCTGATGGGAATCATATATAATGCGGAGGAAGCTTGTTTGATCGAAGAGCGCAATCGCGCAAAATCCCTGACAAAACAATATAATGAAAGCCGCCAGGAGGACAGAGACCATAGAAAATATCTAATGGGACAGATCTTCGGGAAATTAGGTCAGAATGTTCATTTAGAAGCACCATTTTATCTGGATTATGGATATCGAACAACGATCGGAGATGACTTTTTTTCGAATTTTAATCTGACAATTCTTGACGGAGGTGGTGTTGAGATTGGAGATCGTGTTTTCATAGGACCGAATGTTGGAATCTACACGGCCAATCATCCAACCGATGTCAGAAGGCGTGAGAAAGGTTATGAATGGGCACTTCCGGTAAAGATTGGGAATAAAGTCTGGATTGGAGGCGGAGTGACAATTCTTCCGGGCGTGACGATCGGAGATAATACAGTGATTGCAGCAGGAAGTGTCGTGACGAAAGATATTCCAGCCAATGTTGTAGCAGCAGGAAACCCTTGTAAAGTAATCAAAGAAGCAGAAGAAGGAGACAGATATGGGATTATTGACAAGAAAGACGGAGAGTAATCCATTGAGCAAGAATATTGATGAATTGTTAGATGGGATGCATCAGGAGAAAGAAGAAGCGAAAGAAGGAACCTATGAAGATTCTTTGAAGAAAATAGAAGAACGGATCAAAGAATTAGGAATTCTTGATAATGAAGATGATGAGTAGAGAAAGGCACAGATATCGGGCATAGATATCTGTGCTTTTTCTTTTTGTTTGAAGATAAAAAAGTATTGTTAACCTTGATTGTTAACCAAAATGAAAATAATAGTTGACAATAGAAAGTTAACAATCTATAATAACAGACAGATTAGAAAAACAATAAAAACGAGGAGAATTTATTATGAAACAACAGACAATGAAAATTCAGGACCTGACATTGATCGCCTTGATGGCAGCTTTAACTTGCATTCTGGGGCCGATGTCAATCACACTGCCATTTACACCAGTGCCAATTTCATTTACCAATCTGGTAATTTATTTTTCAATTATGGTCATTGGAATGAAACGTGGAACGATCAGTTATCTTGTATACTTATTGATCGGAGCTGTAGGGCTTCCAGTGTTCTCTGGTTTTAGTGGAGGACTTGCCAAACTTGCAGGACCAACAGGAGGATATCTGGTTGGATTTATCTTTTTAGCACTGATCAGTGGATTTTTTGCAGAAAAATTTTCTGATAACGTTATAATGACAGCAATCGGTATGGTTCTTGGAACTGCAGTAACTTATGCGTTTGGAACAATCTGGCTTTGCGCACAGATGCATTTAACATTTGTCCAGGGATTATATGCAGGTGTCATTCCATATCTTCCAGGGGATGCAGCAAAGATCGTAGTTGCGATCATTGTAGGAAGTGCAGTAAAGAAAGCAGTTGTGAAAGCAAGGGTTTTACCAGAATAAGATACAGAAATAATTTGTATGAAAAACAAGAATTGGTTGACATTTTGTATGAAAAAGCATAAACTATTCGTAGTTAAATGCAATGAACAGAATTAGTACAGACGAATTGGAACTGTCAGAGAGAAGCTGTCACCGGCTGAAAGCAGCTTTTAGGGAAGATGTCTGGAATGCATCTGGGAGCAGACAAGATGAATCAAGTAGTTTTGTACGTCGCCGGCGTTAACGGATTTAAGTGAAAACATTCTGCCTAAGTGATATCACTCAGGGATATGATCAGAAGGACAGAAGTTTTTAAAAGAGTGGAACCGCGGATATACTTCGTCTCTTTGTTAGGAGACGGAGTTTTTTTGTTTTTGAAAGTTCAATAATAATTTGAAAGTTCAATAAAATAAAAAATCCCGTAAATTACATACTATATATTGGAGGTTTTAGAAGCTATGATGGGTTTTCGAGAATTTGCGAAAAGCCAATATGATACGATCAAACTAAGAGACCCTGCATTAAGGGAAGAAAAAGAAGTTTTTTTGTATCCTTATGTGAAGGCGTTGTATTGGCATCGAGTTGCACACGAATTATATAAGAAGGGAGAGTTTTATAAAGCCAGAAAGATCTCACAGAAATGGGCGAGAAAGACTGGAATTGAGATTCACCCGGGTGCACAGATCGGAGAAGGATTCTTTATTGACCACGGGCATGGAGTGGTTATTGGAGAGACAACGATCATTGGAAATAATGTAACATTATATCAGGGGGTTACACTAGGCGGAACCGGAAATGAGACTGGAAAGCGTCATCCAACGATCGAAGATAACGTTATGATCAGTTCAGGGGCAAAAGTTTTGGGTTCTATTACCATTGGAAAGAACTCAAAGATCGGTGCAGGAAGCGTTGTTGTATCTGATGTACCGCCAAACTCAACAGTTGTCGGAGTTCCAGGAAAGGTAGTTAAACAGGATGGAGAGAGAGTAAACCGCATTCAGAGTCTGGTACTTGACCAGATCGACCTTCCAAACCCTGTTGATATGGATATCGAGAAACTTGCAAGAGAAAATGCTGAATTACGACAGGCATTAGAGACATTTATTATACATTATCAAAATTCAGAGGCGCTTAGAAAGGAAAAAGAGAAAAAATGAAAATTTACAATACACTGACAAGACAGAAAGAAGAATTTGTGCCAGTACATCCAGGAAAAGTTGGAATGTATGTATGTGGACCAACAGTTTACAATTATATTCATATTGGAAATGCAAGACCAATGATCATTTTTGATACAGTCCGCCGCTATTTTGAATATAAAGGATATGAAGTAAACTACGTTTCAAACTTTACAGATGTCGATGATAAGATCATCAAGAAGGCAAATGAAGAAGGTGTGACAGCGACAGAGATTGCAGAAAGATATATCAAAGAATGCAAGCAGGATATGGAAGCTTTGAATATCAAACCTGCAACACATCAGCCAAGAGCAACAGAAGAAATCGGTGGTATGATCAAGATGATACAGACACTGATCGAAAAAGGGCATGCTTATGAAGTTGATGGAACTGTTTACTTTAAGACAAGATCCTTTAAAGATTATGGAAAACTTTCCAAGAAAAATATCGATGATCTGGAAGCAGGACATCGTGAGATCAAGGTAACAGGAGAAGAAGGAAAGAAAGATCCGCTTGATTTCGTATTATGGAAACCAAAGAAAGAAGGAGAGATCGCATGGGATTCTCCATGGGGAGAAGGAAGACCAGGATGGCATATCGAGTGTTCTGAGATGTCCAAAAAATACATCGGAGATACGATCGATATCCATGCAGGTGGAGAAGACTTAATCTTCCCTCATCATGAAAATGAGATCGCACAGAGTGAAGCATGCAACGAAGAGAAGTTTGCAAATTACTGGATGCATAATGGATTTTTAAATATTAATAATAAGAAGATGTCCAAATCTGCAGGAAACTTCTTTACAGTTCGTGAGATCGGAGAAAAATACCCATTACAGGTAATCCGCTTCTTCATGTTAAGTGCACATTACAGAACACCATTAAATTTCAGTGATACATTAGTAGAAAGTGCCAAGACAGGATTAGACCGTATTTTAACAGCGATCGATCTGTGCAGAGAGATGGCAGCGAAAGAAGAAACAGGAACTCTTAGCGATGCAGAAAAGGAACATTTTGCAAATGTAGAAGCACTTGTAAAGAAATTTGAAGATGCGATGGAAGATGACTTTAACACAGCAGATGCGGTTTCCGCTATTTTTGAGATTGTTCGTGAGTCAAATTCAACAGTCAAAGATTTCAGCGCAGACTATGCAAAGAAAGTCTTAAAAGTCTTAGAAGATCTTTGCGGAGTCCTTGGAATTGAGACAAGAAAAGAAGAAGAGATCTTAGACGAAGAAATCGAAAAACTGATCGAAGAACGTCAGGCAGCAAGAAAGAACAAAGATTTTGCAAGAGCAGATGAGATCAGAGATCAGTTATTAGAACAGGGTATCGTATTAAAAGATACAAGAGAAGGTGTAAAATGGAGCAGAGCTTAATTAACAAGATCAAAGAAGGATTGTCACTCGATGGGTTAGATCCAAAAAGTTACTCTCCATTATCCCTTGCCTACATCGGAGATGCAATCTATGAGATTGTGATCCGTACGATCGTTATGTCTGCTGGGAATATGAGCGTGAATAAATATCACAAAAAATCAAGCAGCATGGTAAAAGCTTCTGCACAAAAGGAAGTATTCGAAAAGATTGAACCATTTTTGACAGAAGAAGAGATGGCAGTTTACAAACGTGGAAGAAATTCCAAATCAGGATCTGTTGCAAAGAATGCATCTATGATGGATTATAGAAAGGCAACAGGGGTGGAAGCATTGATGGGCTATTTATATCTGTCAGGAGATATGGACCGTATCATCGAACTGATCGGGATCGGTTTTGATTTAAATAAGAAAGAAGAAACAGGAGAAGAACATGAATCATAAAGAAGATCTGATCGCAGGCCGCAACGCCGTGATCGAGGCTTTGAGAGCAAAGAAACCAATCGATAAGATTTTTGTACTGGATGGATGTCAGGATGGACCAATCCGTACGATCGTAAGAGAAGCAAAGAAAACAGACGCGATTCTTAAATTTGTAGACAAAGAGCGTCTAAACCAGTTGACAAATGAGCATCATCAGGGTGTTGTAGCAATTGTAGCAGCATATGAATATGGAACAATAGATGACCTATTTAAGAGAGCAGAAGAAAAGGGAGAAGATCCTTTCTTTATCTTACTTGATGGAATTGAAGATCCACATAATCTTGGTGCGATTATTCGTACAGCAAATCTTGCAGGAGCGCACGGAGTGATCATTCCAAAACATCGTGCTGTTGGAATCACACCAACTGTAGCAAAGACGTCAGCAGGAGCGATCAATTATACTCCGGTAGTGAAAGTTACAAATATTGGAAAAACAATGGATGAGTTAAAAGAACGCGGTATGTGGTTTGCATGTGCAGATATGGATGGAGAAGTGATCTATCGACAGAATCTGACAGGATCCATCGGTCTTGTGATTGGAAACGAAGGAAGCGGTGTTAGTCGACTTGTAAAAGAAAAATGTGACTTTATTTCATCAATTCCGATGAAAGGAGATATTGATTCTCTGAATGCATCAGTAGCAGCCGGAGTTCTGGCATTTGAAGTTGTAAGACAACGACTGGGAAAATAATAATGAATGAATTAAGAACAATTTCCGATGAGGAATTGCTAAGACAGATCCATGGCGGCAGTGATGACGCCATGGAATGTCTGTTGGAAAGATATCGGGATATGGTAAGAAAAGAGGCAAGAAAATTTTTCCTTGCAGGCGGTGACGAAGAAGATCTGATTCAAGAAGGCATGATCGGGCTTTTTAAGGCGATAACATCTTATCAGGAAGGGAAAAGTACTTCATTTTCGACATTTGCATATTTGTGTGTGCATAGACAGATCTATACAACGATCACAGCATTTAATAGAAAAAAACATATTCCATTAAATACGTCAATTTCTTTGTTTGAATATAAAGATCAGGGGGACGAATTTGCACTTGATGAGATCTTGGAGAATCCTGATGAGACACCAGAGGAAAGACTGCTTCGAAAAGAAGAAATTAAAGATTATTATCAAAAGATCAATCAGAAATTAAGTGAATTTGAAAAACAGGTTATGTATTATTATCTGAATGGGGATAATTATACGATGATCGCAAAGAAGCTTGGGAGAACTGATAAATCAATTGATAATGCGATTCAAAGAATTCGCAAAAAGATTAAAAGTGATGAAAGAAAATAGTTAATACAATGAAAAAATGGCTTAAAACATAAGTTTTAAGCCATTCTTGTATAAGCTGCTGACGGGAGTTGAACCCGTGACCTCCTCACTACCAATGAGGTGCGCTACCTCCTGTGCCACAGCAGCAGAACTGATTAATAATTTATCATGAAAATGAAACACTGTCAATAGAATTCACAAAATAAAGGGAAAATCAGATGATAAAGAGATATAAGGGAAAAAAGAGATGGATCAGCATGATCCTGTGTCTTATCCTGTGTATGCAGATGACGATAAAGATACAGGCGGCTGAGCCGGGGTATTTTGATAATCCACAGAAGGTTTATGACGAATTTAAAGGGAAGATTGCAGATACGTCGTACAAGAAGCAATATGCATTTTTGAAAAATAAAATGAATGTGTATGAGAATTCTTCAGGTTCTAAAAAAATTGCATCTGCACCGAAATATTCAGGGATTATTGTTGTAAGCAAAGCATCCGGATATTTACAGGTTATTTATGAGAAAAAGAAAGGATATGGCATCGGATGGATTGAAAAAAGTAAGTATCATAAAGAAGCGATTGCTTACAATGGAAGCGAAAAACAATTGATTGGAAATGGAAAGTATTGGGTACAGAATAAAAAAACAAAAGAAGGTATAGACATAACAATTACATTTTCAGGAAACCAGCAGTATAAATTCCAGACAGAAGATAAATATTTGAAATCTCAGGATACGAACTGGGAACTGGTAAGAGAATATGATCATTTATATATAAAAAATGTGAAAGAAGATAAATATCTTTCCATAGATCAGGATGGAAACCTTGTGTTAGTGAAACATGGAGATATAAAAAATAACTTCCAAAAAACAGATAAAGAGGCGGGAAATGAGACAATGCAGTGGCAGTTTATTCGCCTTCAGAATAAAAATGTGACACCATATAGAAACTTTATGCAGTTTGATCCGGCATGGGCAAGAAAAGATTATGGAAATGTTTCAGACTACAGCGGGAAAATGGCGGCAGCAGGATGTGGAGTTGTAGCGATTACCAATGCAGTTTATGCATTAAATGGACAGTTTGTAGATCCTATGCTCTTTGCAGATTTTGCAGTAAAAAAACATTACAGGATCATAGGTTCAGGAACACAGGATGGGGTCTTTAAAGGAGCAGCTAAAGAATTTGGAGAGGCCTATGGATTTTCTTATGTAAAAACAAGTTACAGTCTCTCTGAAGTCAGAGACTATCTGCAGAAAGGATATGTTGCGATTTCACATGTACCAGGTCATTATGTGACGATCGCAGATTTTAATCCGAAAACGAAAAAATATCTGGTGCTAGATTCACATCCGATTAAAAGCAGACCGACAAGTTCTTTTGGAAACTGGTTTAAAAGAGAAAGAGTCCAAAGAGGGGGACTTACTTCTTCAGCGTACTATATTTATGGGACAAGAGTGAAAACACAAGAGTTTAACACAGTGAAAACAATACAATTTCAAAAAGATATGTTTCAATTGATGATGTTGGTTCAATAAAATTATAAAATGAAAAAAATAGGATTCTGTAGATGCAGGATTCTATTTTTTTCATGTATTTATTTAAAGCAAAGTATTGACATTAAAAGTTGGTAGTACCATAATATTGTATACATAAGAGAAGACTTAATATGAAAAACTGGAGGATTGTATGAAATTTCTTAGACAATTTATGATTATTTTACTCCTCTCATTTCTGGGAGAAGTGCTTAAGATGTTCATACCACTGCCAATACCGGCAAGCGTGTATGGACTGGTGTTAATGCTTGCATGCTTAATGACTGGTGTGTTAAAGACAAGCCAGGTCAAAGATGCAGCTTTTTTTCTGATTGAGATCATGCCGGTTATGTTTATTCCGGCAGCAGCTGGGCTGATTGATTCGTGGGGTGTATTAAGACCACTGATCGTACCGATCATGATCATTACCGTTGTGATCACCGTATTTGTTATGGTGGTTACGGGAAGAGTTGCACAAATGATAGCACAGAAGAGAGGAATTAAAAATGAATGAGTTATTCAGACAATCATTGTTTGCGGGAGCAGCGATCAGCTTGATCGCATATGAAATAGGATTATTTTTAAAGAAAAAACTTGGGTGGCCGGTCTTAAATCCGTTATTAGTGTCAATTATTCTTGTCATTATAGCATTAAAAGGACTTGGAATCAGCTATGAAGTATATAATGCGAGTGCAAAATACATATCTTATCTGCTGACACCAGCAACCGTATGCCTTGCAGTGCCACTGTATGAACAGCTGGAATTATTAAAGAAGAATATGGTAGCTGTAGTGTGCGGAATTTTATCTGGAACATTGGCAAGTCTGTGTGGAATTTTTGCACTTTGTACTTTGTTTGGATTCAATCACCAGCAGTATGTAACGATGCTTCCAAAATCAATCACAACAGCGATTGGAATTGGAATATCAGAAGAATTAGGCGGAATTGTGACAATTACGGTAGCAGTGATCATCATCACAGGAATTCTTGGAAATGTGATCGCAGATACTGTATTCCACATCTTTAAGATCAAAAATCCATTAGCAAAAGGACTGGCGCTTGGAACTGCTTCTCATGCGATTGGAACAGCAAGAGCAATCGAAATGGGACCTGTAGAGGGGGCAATGAGCAGTCTGGCAGTTGCGGTTGCAGGACTTTTAACTGTTGTATTTGTATCAGGATTTGCTCAGCTTATTTAAAGAGGAGGAAGAAATCATGGCAGATGAAAAGATGATCATTACGATCGGAAGAGAACATGGAACGATGGGAGAGAAGGTTGCAGATAAACTCAGAAAGCAGTTTGATCTGCCTCTTTATGACAAAGCTCATCTTCTAAGGGCTGTAGAAGGCACAAATGATTATGATGAATTAAATGCATTTTTTAATGACAGGAAAGTAAACAGTTTGCTGTATGCAATTGCAATGAGTGAAAATGTAAGATCAAATGATGTACCATTTGGCATTATAAAAAAAGTTGTAGGAGATACTGGCGGGATCGTGATGGACAGCTGTGGAAATTATTTATTCAGAAATCGTCCAAATACAATCAGAATTTTTCTGCATGCGGATAAAAAGATTCGAGTGAATAATCTGATGACACATCTTGGGATAACAAAAGAACGGGCAGAAGAAGAGATTGAAAATGAAGATTCCAAGCGATATGAATTTCATAAATATTACACAGATGAAATCTGGGGAGCATCTAAAGGATATGAGTTATGTCTTGATGAAGGAGTCCTTGGAATTGATGGATGCGTAGAGATGATTTTGGATTATTTAAAAATACGAAAATTAATTTAAAAAAAGTATTGACATTATGAAAATAATCCGTATAATAAATAGAGGTGGTTGCGACAGACCACCTCGAATATATCTGGCTCCATGGTCAAGCGGTTAAGACGCGACCCTCTCAAGGTCGAATCACGAGTTCGATTCTCGTTGGAGTCATAAGCTACAAACCACGCATTTATGCGGTTTGTAGCTTTTTTGTTTTTTAGAAGAAAAAAGTGCTAAACAAAATTACTAAACAAAAAATCCCCCTGGCATATAAAATGCCAAAGAGGATTCAAACAAATGTCAAAGTGCTAATAAAAGCACAAAAATATTATAACATACAAAAAATAAAAGGCAATGATAAATTACTTGACAAAAAAATATCAATATGATAATCTACCAACAGAGTGAATCTGAACAATCGGGTCCACGAAGGGGCACACCACCTCGGGTGTGAAGCTTCTTCGTGGACCCTTTTTTTATGCCTTTGAAATAACCAAAGGATACAGGAAAAGGAGGAAGCAGATGCGTTTAAATGGAGAGACAAAAACATTAAAAGACCCTGTCGCATTATCTGATTTCTTAACACAGGAAGGATTCTTAGACAAGAGAATCGCTGTGGAAAGAAATGGAGAGATCGTTCCAAAGGGGGAATATGCAAATGTGATCTTAAGCGACAGCGACACATTAGAAGTTGTGGCGTTTGTTGGAGGCGGATGATATTTCGTAATTAAGAAACTGTAAATGATAAATAAGATATACATATATAAAGGAGAACAACATGAAACAGGACAAGTTAATCATCGGTGGACATGAATTTGACTCAAGATTTATCTTAGGATCAGGAAAATATTCCTTAGATCTGATCAACGCAGCAGTGCAGAATGCAGGAGCACAGATCATCACATTAGCACTTCGAAGAACAAACACAAACGACACAGCCAATATCCTTGACTATATTCCAGAAGGTGTCACACTTCTCCCAAATACATCTGGAGCAAGAAATGCAAAAGAAGCCGTTCGTATCGCAAGACTTGCAAGAGAAGTTGGATGTGGAGATTTTATTAAGATTGAAGTCATTCATGATTCTAAATATCTGCTTCCAGATAACTATGAAACGATCAAGGCAACAGAAATCCTTGCAAAAGAAGGATTCGTCGTTATGCCATATATGTATCCAGACTTAAATGCTGCCAGAGACCTTGCAAATGCAGGGGCAGCAGCAATTATGCCATTAGGATCACCAATCGGATCAAACAAAGGAATCTGTACAAAAGACTTTATCCAGATTTTAATCGATGAAATTGACTTGCCAATTATTGTAGATGCAGGAATCGGAAAACCATCACAGGCATGTGAAGCCATGGAAATGGGGGCAGATGCGGTTATGGCAAATACAGCAATTGCAACAGCAGGAGATATTCCAGCAATGGCAGAAGCATTTAAGAAAGCGATTGAAGCAGGAAGAAGCGCATACCTTGCAGGACTTGGAAGAGTTATTGAAAAAGGTTCCAGCGCATCATCACCATTAACAGGATTTTTGGAGGACTAATCATGAGTGTAAGAATTGACGAGAATACAGATCATATGAAATATACCGATGACATGGAAGCAATTGATTCTGATATCATGGATCGTGTCATCGCAGAGATGAACAGTTATGATGCAGATATTTATACTGCAGAAGATGTGAAGGAAGCATTGGCAGCCGAAACTTGTTCTGTTGACAATTTCAAAGCATTACTATCACCGGCAGCACTGCCATTTTTGGAAGAAATCGCACAGAAAGCACAGAAGGAGACAAGAAAGCATTTTGGAAACTCTGTAGCGATCTTTACTCCGTTATATATTGCAAACTACTGTGAAAATTATTGTGTTTACTGTGGATTTAACTGTCATAATAAGATTAAACGTGCGCAGCTTAATTATGAAGAGATTGAAAAAGAAATGCAGGCGATCGCAGCGACAGGATTGGAAGAAGTTTTAATTCTGACAGGAGAAAGCCCTAACAAATCAAGTGTGGAGTATATCGGAGAAGCATGTAAGATTGCAAGAAAGTATTTTAAACTGATCGGTTTGGAAGTATATCCAATGGATTCCAAAGACTATGCATATCTGCATGAGTGCGGAGCAGACTTTGTCACAGTTTTCCAAGAGACATACAATTCAGACAAATATAAGACTTTGCATTTAGGTGGAAGAAAGAGAATCTTCCCATACCGTGTCAATGCACAGGAACGTGCGATTATGGGTGGAATGAGAGGGGTTGGATTTGCAGCTCTCTTAGGACTTGATGATTTTAGAAAAGATGCACTGGCAACTGGAATGCATGCATATCTTCTGCAGAAGAAATATCCACATGCAGAGATCGCATTTTCATGTCCAAGATTACGTCCGATCATCAATAATGATAAGATCAATCCAAAAGATGTTCATGAGCCACAGCTTCTGCAGATCATTTGTGCATACCGTATCTTTATGCCATTTGCAAGTATCACGATCTCAACGCGTGAATGCGAAAGATTCCGTGACAACATCATTCAGATCGCAGCGACAAAGATCTCAGCAGGGGTAAATGTTGGAATCGGTGGACACAGCCAGGAAGAAGAAAAAGGTGATGAGCAGTTTGAGATCAGTGATGGAAGATCTGTTGATGAGATCTATCATATGATCGAGGATAAAGGCATGCAGCCAGTCATGACAGATTATATTTATGTATAAGAAAATAAAAAGAATATAGTATACAAAATCCCGGATCAAAACAAAAGATCTGGGATTTTTTTGCCTTTGAAAGAGGAAAACAAGCAAAAAAGAAGAAAAACCAAGAAATTTGAAGAAATACACTAAGTGTATAAAAAAAGAAAATCAAACATTTTATATGAATATAGTGTATAAAATTGATATAAAAACGGAAATAGTGTATAATTCTAACTAGAAAAACAGGAAAAATATATATACACTTCGGTAAAAATGTCTAATAGTGTATAAAAAATAAGCGTTTTACGAGTTTGTTTTTTATCTGGCAAAAGTGTTACATTATGAGCACAGGAACCGAAGACGTAGGTTAGGAGTTACGATGAAACTTAAGAAAGAACAGGTTTTAGAGTTTATAAAAGAATATTCATCTGATTTTGTTCATGATGAATTCCCCAAAATCACGACAAGGTTTCTATCAGAAAAACTGAAGATGCAGAGAACAAACTTAAGTAGTATTTTAAATCAGCTGGTGAATGAAGGGAAGCTTGTAAAGTATAACGGGCGTCCGGTACTTTATCAATTAGCAGATGAAAATGTTTCTGGCAATGGAGATGTGTTTGAACAGTTAGTCGGATATGATACTTCATTAAAAGAAGCAATCGCATCAGCAAAAGCAGCGGTTCTTTATCCGGAAGGGAATCCAACGATCCTTATCTCAGCAGCTCATGGAAGCGGTGTTTCTCATTTTGCAAAAACAGTTTTTCGATTTGCACAAGCGTCAGGAAAGTTAAAAACAAGAGCACCATGGATCTTATGGGATTGTAAAACAATTCTTAATGAGCAAGAGAAATTTCAGGAAATTTTTCTGGGAGATCATGAAAACGAAGGAATCCTAAAAAAAGCATGTGGTGGAATGCTGATCTTAGAAAATATCGATGCGGTGTCAGAGAGAAATTTAGATTGGTTACTCGCGTTTTTAAGAGGAGAAAAAATACAAGGCCAGGATGAATGGCCATGGCAGAAAGATTATCATTGCATTACGATCTTTAGTGTTTTAAAAGATACAAATGAAATGATGTTAAATCTTCTACGAGGACGAATGGATTTTAGAATTTCATTGCCATCGTTAGAAGAACGTTCCATAGAAGAACGATTCTTGCTTTTACAGAAGTTTTTCAAAGAAGAAGCAAAAGCCATGGATCGGATGATTGAGGTGGACACAAGTATTTTACACGCTTTGCTGCTGTATGAGGTAACGGATGATATTAAAGGGCTGAAAAATGACATTCATACAGGTTGTGCAAACAGTTACGTACGTTCTTATAATACTGGGAACAAAACGATCGCATTGCTGATGTCTGATTTTCCGAATTATGTAAGAAAAGGAATCATGTATTACAGGTCTTATAAAAATGAGATTGATGTAATGATCAAAAATGGATGTAAGTATACATTTTACAAAAATCAGATGCTTCGGGATAACAAAACAGCAAAGAAAGATATTTATCAATCAATCGATGCTAGAAAAAGAGATCTTGAGAGACATGCACTGACTGAAGAAGAGATTAATATGGCAGTGTCTAATCAGCTGGAATCTGAATTTAAAGAGTATTTTAAACAACTATGTGAAAGAGCTGACAGCATTGATACTTTGAAGAAAATGGTGTCAGAGAAATTGATCAGTTTAACGAGAGAATTTCTGTTGAGAGCAGGCGAAGAGTTGTCTTGTGAATTTTCAAAAGAAATTTTTTGTGGAATTTGCCTTCATGTAAATAGCTGTCTTGTAAAGGTTTCCAAGAAGCAAAGAATTTCCAATGAAGAGATTGCAAGGCTGTTGTCAAAATATCCAACGCATTATGAGCTGGTAAAACAGTTTCAAACAGAAATTGAAAAGGAATTTAATGTTAAATTTAATGTGGATGATCTGATCTTTTTGATGATGTTTTTGCTAGAAGCAAAGAAAGATGTAGATGAAAATAAAGTAGTTACTTTGATCGCTATGCATGGAAGTCATGCAGCAAGCTCGATCGCAGCGGTTGTCAATGCATTATCGGATGATTCCAAGGTACAGTCGTTTGATATGGACCTGGATAAGAATGTACGGACTGTTTATAAAGAATTAAAAGAAAAAATTATAGAGATCGATCAGGGAAAAGGAATTTTATTGGTCTATGACATGGGTTCACTTCACACGATGGCAGAATCTATTGCACAGGAAACAAAAATAGCGATCCGATGTGTAGAAGTACCGATTACTTTGGTAGGAATTGCAGGAAGCAGTAAGGCAGCTGAAATGAAATCACTCGATGAGGTTGCGGATTATCTGCAGGACAATTTCAGTGGATTGCAGTATTTCAGGGCAAAACCTGCACCGGAGATCATGCCGGAGATAAAATCTGAAACAAAACCTGAAACAGAAGAAAATGACGAAGAGATCACAGAACAGACGATCGATGAATCCAGTCAGGAGGAAGACATCAATGAAGTGTTTGAATATCTCGGAGACCAGTTCCCTCAATTTGACATTGATCTTATGAAAAAATATCTGCTTGTGATCATCGGACAGATTGAGCATGAGATGAATCTTGTGTTAGATGAAGATAAGAAGATTGGACTGATCGTACATATCGTATGTCTGATCGATAAACTACAGCAACAACATACCCCATCCGTAAACTTTATGGCATACAGTGTGCTGGGGGACTTCGGGGATGGAAGATATGGCGGTTTGTTTGAGAAAATGAAAATATTCTTAAAGCCGCTTGAGGAAACTTTTGATGTAATGATCCAGGATAATGAGATTGCAACGATCATTTCCATTATCCGTAAATGATAGAAAGGGAAAAGAAAATGACAAAAGAAGAAACAACAATGACAGGATTTGAAATCGTATCTTATTCAGGAGATGCACGTTCTAAATTATTAACAGCACTTGCAAAAGCAAAAGAAAAGAAATTTGATGAATGTGATCAGCTGATCGAAGCAGCAGCAGAATGCTTAAAAGAAGCACATGATTCACAGATGGATGTTATGCAGGCAGAAGCAACAGGGGATGATGTGGAACTTGGATTTATCATGGTTCATGCGCAGGATCACCTGATGACAACATTATTATTAAAAGATATTATCGGAACACTGATCGACGTATATCGTGCGTAAACAATAGGGGGAGTCGTTTATGAAAAAACTAATCAAAGCAATTGAAAAGATGAAACCGTTTTTTGATGCGGTTGCAAGAAATGTTTATTTAAAATCGATCAAAGATGGATTTATTTCCTGTATGCCGATCGTTATTTTCTCAAGTATTTTCTTACTTGTGGCTTATGTACCAAATATTTTTGGATTCCATTGGTCAGCAAATATTGAAGCAATCCTTATGAAACCATATAACTATTCCATGGGAATCCTTGCAGTTGCAGTATCCGCAACAACAGCCAAGCATTTTACAGATAGTTTGAATCGAAATATGCCAGAAAATAATCAGATCAACAGTTTATCAACCATGATCTGTTCCATTATCTGTTTCTTAATGCTGAGTGCTGACTCCATTAAAGATGGATTCGCAAATGGTTATATGGGATCGAAAGGATTATTAACAGCATTCTTAACAGCGTTTGTTGTTGGTGGAATTTATCGTTTCTGTATCTCAAGAGATATTACGATCAAGATGCCAGAACAGGTACCACCAAATCTTTCTCAGACATTTAAAGATATCATTCCATTTGGACTTGCGATCATTGTGATCTGGGTATTTGATTTATTATTTAGAACTTATGTAGGTATTAATTTTGCAGAAGGTGTGATCACATTCTTCCAGCCAATCTTCCAGGCGGCAGATGGATATATCGGACTGGCAATTATTTACGGAGCAATGTCATTATTCTGGTTCGTCGGAGTACATGGACCATCCATCGTAGAACCAGCAATTTCAGCAGCATTAGTATTAAACTTAACAACAAACTTAGAAGCTTATCAGGCAGGACATCACGCAACAAAGATTTTAACATTAGGAGCACAGCATTTTGCAGTAACATTTGGTGGAACAGGAGCAACACTTGTTATCACATTAATGTTTGCATTCCTTGCAAAATCAAAAGAATTACGTGCAGTTGGACGAGCAAGTAGTATTCCGGTATTATTTAACGTCAATGAACCATTCCTGTTTGGAGCACCAATCGTATTAAACCCAGTGTTCTTTGTACCATTTATCTTTGCACCGATCGCAAATATCTGGTTATTAAAGATCTTCGTTGATTACCTTGGAATGGATGGATTTATCTATGATCTTCCATGGACAACACCAGGACCAATTGGAGTTTTATTAGGACTTGGATTACGTGCACTTCCAGTACTTTATCTGGTAGCGATCATTGTCGCAGATTTTATCATTTACTATCCATTCTTTAAAGTTTATGATAACGAAAAACTTCAGGAAGAAGCCGAAAATCACTTAAATGATGTTGAAAAAGAAGAAGAAGAGATCGAAGTTGATGGAAATGTCTTAAAATCAAAGAGAATCCTTGTACTTTGCGCAGGTGGAGGAACAAGCGGACTTCTTGCAAATGCACTGGATAAAGCAGCGAAAGAGAAAAATATTCCGTTGATCACAGCCGCAGGATCTTATGGAGCACATATGGATATCATGAAAGATTACGATCTTGTCATCTTAGCTCCACAGGTAGCATCTTACTATGAAGATCTTAAGAAAGATACCGATCGTCTTGGAATCAAGAGTGTGGCATGTGAAGGAAAACAGTACATTAGCTTGACTAGAAATCCAGAAGAAGCATTAAAATTCGTATTTGGAATTATGGAGGAAAAATAAAAATGAAATTTAAAGATGATTTTATTTTTGGCGGGGCAACCGCAGCTTATCAGTGTGAAGGAAGCATCGCAGATTACGGAAAAGGAAAGAATGAATGGGACGTATTCTTAGAAGAAAAAGGCAGATTTAAAGCAGATCCAGCCAGTGACTTTTATCATCAGTATCCAGTGGATCTAAAGCTTTGCCATGATTTTGGAGTTAATGGAATCCGTATTTCTATTGCCTGGACAAGAATCTTTCCAGATGGAACAGGCAAGATCAACAAAGAAGGTGTAGAATTTTATCATAAATTATTCAAAAAATGTCACGAAGAAGGTGTGGAGCCGTTCGTAACACTGCATCATTTTGATTCCCCAGCCGGTTTATATGCCGATGGAGATTTTATGAATCCTGAAACGATCAATGCATTTGTGGAATATGCAAAATACTGCTTTGAAGAGTACAAGGATGATGTTACATATTGGTTTACATTTAATGAGATCTGGGCGGTTGCAACCAATACATATATTGAAGGAACCTTCCCAAATGGTGTACAATATGATATGGCAAGTGCGATCCAGTTAATGCACAACATGATGGTAGCTCATGCGAAGGCTGTCATTGCATACAAAGAAGCAGGATATGAAGGAAAGATCGGTATCGTACATTCTTTAGAAAGTAAATACCCTTATGATGAAGCAAAAGAAGAAGATATCAAAGCTGCGAAAAATGAAGATGTATTAAATAACCAGTTTTTATTAGATGCAACATTCCTTGGAGAATACAGGGATGAGACGATGGAGATCATCAATCATCTGGTAGAATTAAACAATGGAAGTTTTCATGCAAGCGAAGAGGATATGGAAGTCCTTAAGAAAGCTGCGTCATACAATGATTATCTTGGAATCAACTACTACCAGAGTCGTTTCATCAGACATTATGATGGAGAAAATGATATTTTCCATAATGGAACTGGAGAGAAAGGTACTTCAAGATTCTGCTTAAAAGGTGTCGGGGAACGTATGGATAAAGAAGGAATTCCAAAGACAGACTGGGATTGGCTGATCTATCCAGAAGGACTTTATGATATGATCATGAGAATTAAGAAAGATTATCCAAACTATAAAGCAATCTATATCACAGAAAATGGAATGGGATATAAAGATGATTTTGCAGATGGAGAAATCGATGATTCACCAAGAATTGACTATATCAAAAAACATTTAGAGTGGATCTTGCGTGCAATCTCATGTGGAACAAATGTAGAAGGATATTTTGTATGGTCACTGATGGATATGTTTTCATGGACGAATGGATATAACAAACGTTATGGACTGTTTTATGTAGATTATGAGACACAGAAACGTTATCCAAAGAAATCTGCATACTGGTATCATGAAGTCAGCAAAACAAAAGAATTGTAAAAATATGATGGAGGAATAACAAATGGAATATCAGGGAATCATTTTTGATTTCAACGGAACATTATTTTTTGATAATGACAAACATGTGAAAGCATGGAACGAGATTTCTAAGATCTTACGTGGAAAAGAAATCACATTAGAAGAACTTCACACGAAGTTAAACGGAACACCAAATATACAGAACATTTTATATTTTACCGATGGAAAGGCAACGAAAGAAGAACAGGAAAAGTATTCTCAAAAAAAGGAAGAATATTATCGTCAGTTTTGTAAAGAAGATACGAAAAGTTTCCACTTGGTCGATGGTGTGTGCGAATTCTTTGACCATTTAAAAGAAAAAGGTATTCCATTTACGATCGCGAGTGCCTCTATCAAAGAAAATATCGATTTTTTTATCGAATCTTTTGGATTAGACCGCTGGATCAAACCAGAAGATATCATCTATGATGATGGAACTTATGAAAATAAGATCGCTATGTTTCATAAGGCAGCCGATGTGATCGGTGTTGATATGAAAGATATCAGGATTTATGAAGATTCTAATTCAGGAATCAGAAATGCATATGATGCAGGATGTAAACAGATCGTTGTGATCTGTGATAAAGAAAAGGAAGAAGAATATATGGCTCGTCCAGGGGTGATAGAGACAATGCAGGATTTTTCTTTCGCAAAAGAATTGTAATACAAATTTAAAATTGATTTTAGGGAGTTTCATAGACGAAACTCCCTTTTTGTGATAAGATAAATTGAATATACCTTAACTAATATGGAAAGGTAAGGTATAACCTTTTGAAATACAAGAATAAAGATATAAAAGGAGAGTTCGATGATCAATCAGTTAGTAAACAATATTAAGAAATTAGATGCCCCTATTGTTGTTGGATTAGATCCAATGCTTGATTATGTACCAGAGTATATCAAGAAAGCAGCATTTGCTGAGTATGGAGAGACTTTAGAAGGAGCGGCAGAAGCAATCTGGCAGTATAACAAAGGAATCATTGACGCTACATATGATCTGATTCCAGCAGTGAAACCACAGATCGCTATGTATGAACAATTTGGAGTTCCAGGACTTGTTGCATTTAATAAGACATGTGAATATGCAAAGAGCAAAGGTCTTGTGATCATCGGAGATATCAAACGTGGAGATATTGGGTCAACATCCAAAGCTTATGCGATCGGTCATGTAGGAAAGGTTGCAGTGGGAAGCAAGACATACAGCGGATTTTGTGAAGATTTTGTAACAGTTAATCCATATCTTGGAAGTGACGGAATCCGTCCATTTATGGAAGTATGTAAGGAAGAGAAGAAGGGAATGTTCATCTTAGTTAAGACATCAAACCCATCTAGCGGAGAATTCCAGGATCAGGAGATCAATGGAAAACCGTTATATGAGATGGTAGCCGAGAAAGTTGCTTCCTGGGGAGAAGAAATGATGGGAGATTCTTACAGCTATATCGGTGCCGTTGTTGGAGCAACTTATCCTAAGATGGGAGAAGTATTAAGAAAGATTATGCCAAAATCATACATCTTAGTTCCAGGATACGGAGCACAGGGTGGTCAGGCAAAAGATCTTGCCCCATTCTTTAACGAAGATGGATTAGGTGCGATCATTAACTCTTCCAGAGGAATCATCTGTGCATATAAACAGGATGCATACAGCCAGTTTGGGGAAGAAAACTATGCAGACGCATCAAGACAGGCTGTTCTTGATATGAAAGAAGATTTAAAACAGGCTTGGGTAAAATAAAAGATTACCTAATTTGTGAGTGAAGAAAACAGCCAGATAAAGGAGAATTGCAAGATGAGTAAGAAACAGGTAATGGCAGAGATCATTCGTCATACATCTTTATCAGACGGAATCTTTGATATGACATTAAAAGCAGAAGAGATTGCAGCAGAAGCGAAAGCAGGCCAGTTCATTTCTGTTTATTTAAATAACAAAAGCAAGATCCTTCCAAGACCAATCAGTATCTGTGGGATCGATAAAGCGGCAGGAACCTTAAGAATCGTATACCGCACTGTTGGAGATGGAACCAAAGAGTTATCCGATTACAAAGAAGGTGAAACAGTCAAGATCTTAGGACCTTTGGGAAATGGATTTACACAGAAAGATAAAAAAGCAATCTTGATCGGTGGTGGAATCGGAATTCCTCCAATGTTAGAATTAATGAAACAGCTAGACTGTGAAAAGACAGCAGTTTTAGGATACCGTGACAGTGATATGTTCTTAAAAGACGAATTTGAGACAGTTGGAGATGTTGTGATCTCCACAGAAGACGGGTCTTTTGGAACCAAAGGAAATGTCATTGATGCGATCAAAGAACAGGGTGTGGAAGGCAGCATCATCTATGCATGCGGACCAACACCAATGCTTCGTGGCATTAAGGCATACGCCGAAGAGATGGGAATCGAAGCACAGATTTCCATGGAAGAGAGAATGGCATGTGGAATCGGTGCATGTTTAGCATGTGTGTGCAAATCAAAAGACGTAGATTCTCATTCACATGTTCATAACAAACGTGTCTGCAAGGACGGACCAGTATTTGATGCCAGGGAGGTGGAACTATAATGAATTTATCAGTTGATATTGCCGGAGTAACTATGAAGAATCCTGTGACAACAGGATCAGGAACATTTGGTTCTGGTGAAGAATTCAGTGAATTTGTCGACCTCTCTCAATTAGGAGCAGTGACAACCAAAGGTGTTGCCAATGTCCCATGGCCAGGAAATCCAGTGCCAAGAGTTGCAGAAGTTTACGGTGGAATGTTAAATGCGATCGGACTTCAGAATCCAGGAATTGATGTATTTGTAGAGAGAGATGTTCCATATCTTAAGAAAGCAGGGGCAACGATCATCGTCAATGTTTGCGGAAAGTCCGAGAAAGATTATGTGGAAGTTGTAGAAAGACTTGCGGATGAACCAGTCGATCTGTTAGAGATCAATGTTTCTTGTCCGAATGTCAAAGAAGGCGGAATTGCTTTTGGTCAGGATCCAAAAGCTTTATATGAGATCACAAAGGCAGTGAAGGCGAAAGCAAAACAGCCGATCATCATGAAGTTAAGCCCGAATGTCACAGATATCACAGAGATGGCAAAAGCTGCGGTTGACGCAGGAAGTGATGCACTTTCCCTGATCAATACATTAACTGGAATGAAGATCGATATTGAAAGACGTGACTTTGTACTTGCGAATAAGACAGGTGGAATGTCAGGGCCAGCGATCAAACCAGTTGCTGTCCGCATGGTATATCAGGTTGCGAATGCAGTAGACGTACCGATCATTGGTATGGGTGGAATCGCAACAGCTGAGGATGCATTAGAGTTTATCATGGCTGGTGCCACAGCAGTATCTGTAGGAACTGCAAACTTTATCAATCCAGCAACAACTCTTGAGGTTGTTGACGGAATCAAAGCTTACATGGAAAGACATCAGATCGATGATATCAATGAATTGATCGGATGTGTCAAATAGATAAATAAAGGAGGATGAGGGTATGAATATTTTATTTTTCCTGACTCCGAAAAGCGAGGTCGCTTATATTCCTGCCAATGAAAGTTTAAGGCAGGCATTTGAAAAACTAAAATATCATGGATATTCAGCAGTGCCGACATTAACTGATGAGGGTAAATACGCAGGAACGATCACAGAAGGTGATGTACTGCGCGCTATGGAATCTATGTGCCATTGGAATATATCAGAAGCTGAGAAAGTCAAACTTATGGATGTAAAGAGAAAGAGAAACATTCAAGCAGTGACGATCAGTACAGATATGGATGATCTTGTCGATGTGATCACAGATCAGAATTTTGTTCCGGTCATTGATGATCAGGAGAAATTTATCGGGATCGTGACAAGAAAAGATGTGATTCGTTTTTATTATGACGAATACCGCAAATTAGCAAAGAATGAATAAGATGGAGGTTTAGATAGAAGATGGAACAGTATAAGAGAGAGTTTATCGAATTTATGGTAGAAAGTGATGTATTAAAATTTGGAGAATTTACATTAAAGAGTGGAAGAAAATCTCCATTTTTCATGAATGCAGGAGCTTATGTAACAGGTTCTCAGTTAAAGAGATTAGGAGAATACTATGCAAAAGCCATCCACAGCACATATGGAGACGATTTTGATGTATTATTCGGACCTGCATACAAAGGAATTCCATTAGGAGTTGTAACAGCAATCGCATACAGCGAATTATATGGAAAAGAAGTACGCTACTGTTCTGACCGTAAAGAAGTAAAAGACCATGGGGCAGATAAGGGAAGCTTCCTTGGAAGTGAATTAAAAGACGGAGACCGCGTGATCATGATCGAAGATGTTACAACATCTGGAAAATCAATGGAAGAAACAGTACCAAAAGTAAAAGGAGCTGCGGATGTTGAGATCGTAGGATTAATGGTATCCCTAAACCGTATGGAGATCGGAAAAGGCGGAGAAAAATGTGCGCTTGATGAAGTGAAAGAATTATATGGATTTGATACAGCAGCGATCGTTGATATGGACGAAGTTGTAGAATGTTTATATAACAAAGAATGCAATGGAAAAGTTGTGATCGATGATACATTAAAATCAGCAATTGATGCATACTATGAACAGTATGGTGCAAAACATTAAGGATGGTTCTTGTGACGGTTGAGAAAAAGAAGTTAGCCAGACGAGGAGTAAAAATATTATTTTATCTTTATATTGTAGTTATATTTTATTTTGTATTATTAAGTGAACGATATGGGAGGGACACAGGGTATGATACCTCCCATATAAACTTAGTGTTGTTTAAAGAAATCAATCGTTTCTGGACATACAGACATTTGTTGTCTACCGAAGCAGTTGTAACGAATCTGTTTGGAAATATTTTTGCGTTTAGTCCATTCGGATTTATGATACCAATTGTGATCAATAAGAAGAAAGCTTTTTTCCGCGCAGTATTTGCGACATTTTTCTTCAGTTTATTGATCGAAACAAGCCAGCTGATCATGAAAGTAGGGGTTTTTGATGTCGATGATCTGTTGATGAATACGATTGGTGGACTGATCGGGTATGTTGTGTACAGGATCATGGTTATAATATATGAATTATATGACAGAAAGAGGGCGACAAAATGAAGAGAAACAAAAGAAAAACATTTGCATATCGTCCATCTGACGGAATTATTTCGCGGGAATCTATCATTTCCGTGGTTTTGGGAGCAGCAGGGATTATTGGATATTACCTGCTGCTTTTGGGTTCTATAAGAACAGGTGGAACAAGTGGAGTGTTAAGCGGAGCAGCCGGATGGATACTGACAGCAGTATCTGCCTTAGGATTATATTTAGGGGTGCGGAGTCTTGAAAATACCGCAGCAGTCATGAAATGGAAGATTATAGGCTGTGTATGCAATGCAGTTGTACTGGTGGTTTCCGCAGTTATTTTTGTAATCGGACTGATCGCAATGATCTGACAATAGGAAAGGAAGAAGAAGCTTGAATACAATGTTAGCAGAAAGACATGAATTAAATAAGATCGCATTATTGGAATTAAAGAAAGATGTGGAAAAGACAAGAGAATATGCTTCCTATTTTTCTAAGATGGCAGATTTATTATTATTTTTAAATGAAATCTATGATACAAAAGAAAAATCATTAAAGCAGTTAAAGCAGTGGAATGAGACATGGTATGAAGAGATTTCGCCACAAAAATATACAAACAGTCTGGGAAATCCAGCATTCTGTGTACAGGAATATGGAAAAGATTACGGACAGATTTTCTCATTTTTATATGCAGAGATGCGTAGCGGATTTAGCTATGCCATCGAAGGAAGACTCTTTGATCTGGTGATCAACAATGAATTATTTTTGGAGATCAGCAATTTGTTTTTGACAGGAGAAGAACATCCACAGCAGATCAAGAATATTATTTTCGATCATATGAGAGATTACAGTGAAGATGTCTATGAATACAGGGTAAGAGAACAGTTAGATCCGGGACTTGATTTTGCAACAAAGATCGTGATGGAATCAGATTTAAGTAATCCAGATATCTTATACCAGTATGGAGAGTATATTTCAAAAAATGAAATTGATACTCTGAAGTTTTTAAATAAACTGCCACAGGAAGAAATCACGGCTATGGCAAAAACTTATGTGGATGGATTCCACGAAGGATTTATCATCAATAATATCGATATGAGTCCAAAACGAAGTGTGAACATTCGTTACACGATCGGATTTGAGCCAGTTGTGAGAGAAGCAGTCCGTTTATTTGCAGAGATTGGTCTTGCACCGATCATTTACCGCTGTGGCAAGTCAGTTCTCACACGAGGACTGAATAAGATTGGTTATGTTTCATCATCTCCAAACCCACAGTATGAATATGACCATAGATATGACCAGGCTGTTTTCTTTGATAACCGTTTTATGAAACATAAATTAGAATGTTATCACAATGCATATGAACGTTACAAAGAAGAAGCTTATGTATTTGCAGGACCAGCCTGTATGGAGACATTCGGTGAGACACCATTTTTACCAGAGAATAAAGAAGAGAATTTAAAATTAACCAAGAAACAGCAGGAGCTTTCGGTAGAATTCCAGATCAAAGCGTCTGAGATCATGAATCAGTATATCAAACCAGAACAGAGAAGCTTTACGATCATCGCATATCCGATTCCTGAGATTGGGGACAAATTTGAAGAGATCTTCCGTGAAGTGGTGAAAGTAAATACACTGGATAAGGATAAGTACAGAGAGATTCAGCAGCATTTGATCGATGCACTGGATCAGGCGGTAGAAGTCCATGTCAAAGGAAAAGGAAATAATAAGACAGATCTTTATGTGGCAATGCATGAGATGAGTGATCCGTCTAAGGAAACAAATTTTGAAAACTGCCTTGCAGATGTAAACATCCCGGTTGGGGAAGTATTTACCTCTCCAAAATTAACAGGAACCAATGGAGTTTTACATGTTGGAGAAGTATATTTAAATGATCTCAAGTTTGTTGATCTTGAAATTGCTTTTAAAGACGGAATGATCTCTGAATATACTTGCAAAAATTTTGAAACAGAAGATGAAAACAAAGCATTTATCAAAGAAAATCTGTTATATAACAGAGATACACTTCCAATGGGCGAGTTTGCAGTTGGCACAAACACGACAGCCTATGTGATGGCGAAGAAATATGATATTTTATACCAGCTTCCGATTCTGATCGTTGAGAAGATGGGACCTCATTTTGCGGTAGGAGATACATGTTATAGCCACTGTGAAGAGACAGAAGTTCACAATCCAGATGGCAAAGAAATCGTTGCAAAATATAACGAACGCTCCAAAGAAGGAGAGTATTTTCAGTGCCATACAGACATTACGATTCCATATGAAGAATTGGATTCCATCTGTGCGATCACGCTTGGCGGGGATGAGATTTTACTGATCAATGATGGTAAATTTGTACTTTCTGGTACAGAAACATTAAATGAACCATTGACGGAGATCGACTAAATCAGTACAATGATAAGAAAGATAAAAGCCTATAAGGGTAATATTATTGTTAATTTCATAAGATAAGGAGAAAGAACATGGCAAAAGTAGCAATTGTAATGGGCAGCGATTCTGATATGCCTATCATGAAAAAAGCAGCAGAGTTTTTAGATCAGATGGGAATCGATTTTGAGATGACGATCATTTCCGCACACAGAGAACCTGATATTTTCTTTGAGTGGGCAAAAGGTGCCAAAGACCGTGGAGTGAAAGTGATCATTGCAGGTGCTGGAAAAGCAGCGCATCTTCCAGGAATGTGTGCCGCCCTGTTCCCAATGCCAGTTATCGGTATTCCAATGAAGACTTCTGACCTTGGTGGTGTGGATTCCTTATATTCTATCGTACAGATGCCATCTGGAATTCCAGTAGCAACTGTAGCAATCAATGGTGGACTGAATGCAGGAATTCTTGCAGCGAAGATCCTTGCAACATCTGATGAAGCATTACTTGAGAAATTAGAAGCTTACAGCGAAGAGATGAAACAGTCTGTCGTAGCCAAAGCAGAGAAGCTTGATAAAGTTGGATACAAAGATTATGAATAAGAAGATTATAAATAAAAAGATTGCAGCAGTATTTTTGTGTATGTGTATGATCGCAGTTACAGGAAGTTTTCCGGTAAGTGCAGCAAAGACAAAGAAGACTTATAAGATTGCAATTGATGCAGGACATCAGGCAAAGGGGAATTCTAAGACAGAGCCGATCGGACCGGGAGCAAAGAAGCGCAAAGCGAAAGTAGCATCAGGAACACAGGGAGTCAAGACGAAAGTCCCAGAGTCCAAGTTAACATTACAGATCGCGTTAAAGCTTGAGAAAGAATTAAAGAAACGCGGTTACAAAGTGTATATGATAAGAAGAAAGCAGAATGTCAACATCAGCAATAAGCAAAGAGCGATCAGAGCGAACAAAAGCGGAGCTGATATCTGTATCAGACTGCATGCGGATGCTGCCGGATCAAAGGTAAGAGGAGCCTCTGTCCTTTATCCATCAAAGAAGAACCGCTATGTAGGTAAGTTAAGCAATAAGAGCAAGAAACTTTCAAAGAATATACTGGATAGTTACTGTAGGTCAACCAAATTCAAGAAACGTGGTTTATCAAAACGTGATGATCTGACGGGAACAAACTGGAGCAAGATTCCAGTTGCACTGATTGAGATGGGATTTATGACGAATAAGACCGAAGATAAACAGATGCAGACTAAGAAGATGCAGAAGAAGATGGTAGACGGAATTGCAAATGGTATTGATCAATATTTTAAATAATCAGGAGGATAAGTAACAATGGATTACAAGAAAGCAGGCGTGGATATCGAAGCAGGATACAAATCTGTAGAACTGATGAAAGAACACGTAAAGAGAACCATGAGAGAAGAAGTACTTGGCGGACTTGGAGGATTTTCTGGAGCATTTTCCTTAAAGAAGATCAAAGACATGGATGATCCAGTCTTATTATCAGGTACAGACGGATGTGGAACAAAAGTAAAACTTGCCATGATCCTTGATAAACATGACACGATCGGTATTGATGCCGTTGCCATGTGTGTAAATGATATCGCATGTGCTGGTGGAGAGCCATTATTCTTCTTAGACTATATTGCATGTGGTAAGAACTATCCAGAGAAGATTGCTGAGATCGTAAGCGGTGTAGCTGAAGGATGCGTACAGTCAGATGCAGCCTTAATTGGTGGAGAGACAGCAGAACATCCAGGACTTATGCCAGAAGAAGATTATGACCTTGCAGGATTTGCAGTTGGCGTATGTGATAGAAAAGACCTGATCACAGGAGAGAACTTAAAAGACGGAGATGTCTTGATCGGTATGGCATCTACAGGAGTTCACAGCAATGGATTCTCTTTAGTACGAAAAGTATTTGACATGAGCAAAGAATCCCTAAATACATATTATGATGAATTAGGAAAAACATTAGGAGAAGCTTTACTTGCTCCAACAAGAATCTATGTAAAAGCATTAAAGAGCGTGAAAGACGCTGGTGTTACAGTGAAAGCATGCAGCCATATCACAGGTGGTGGATTCTATGAGAATATCCCACGTATGCTTCCAGAAGGAATGAGAGCAGTTGTGAAGAAAGACAGCTATGAAGTACCAGCAATCTTTAAACTTCTTGCCAAAGAAGGAGATATCGCAGAAGAGATGATGTACAACACATTCAACATGGGACTTGGAATGGTAGTTGCAGTTGATAAAGAAGACGTTGACAAGACAATGGAAGCGATCAAAGCAGCAGGAGATACACCATATATCGTAGGTCATATGGAAGCAGGAGAAAAAGGAGTTACTTTATGCTAAAAGTGGCAGTACTTGTCTCCGGAGGAGGAACAAACCTTCAGGCTATCATTGACGGAATCGAGAATGGAAGTATCACAAATGCCAAGATTGACGTTGTGATCAGCAATAATAAGAATGCATATGCACTCGAGCGTGCGAAGAAACATGATATCGAGGCAGTTGCACTTTCTCCAAAAGATTTTGAGACAAGAGATTTATTTAACGAAGCATTGTATAATGAACTTGTAGACCGTAAGATCGATCTGATCGTTCTTGCGGGATGCTTAGTTGTGATTCCAGAGAAGATCATTCATGAATTTGAGAATCGTATCATCAATATCCATCCATCCTTAATTCCATCATTTTGCGGAACAGGATATTATGGGCTGAAAGTTCATGAGAAGGCTCTGGCAAGAGGAGTGAAAGTATCTGGAGCAACTGTTCATTTTGTTGATGAAGGAACAGATACAGGTCCGATCATTGCCCAGAAAGCAGTGGAGATCAAACAGGGAGACACTCCGGAAGTTCTTCAGCGAAGAATCATGGAACAGGCAGAATGGGTCATTATGCCAAAAGCTATCGATGATATCGCCAATGGAAGAATCAAAGTCGAAGACGGAAGAGTTATTTATCTATAAATCATTCAGATCACGAAAGAAAGGAAATGAAAGATGAAAGTTTTAATCGTAGGAAGCGGTGGAAGAGAACACGCGATCGCATGGTCTGTTGCCCAAAGCCCAAAAGTAGACAAGATTTATTGTGCACCAGGAAACGCCGGAATTGCTGAATTTGCAGAATGTGTAAATATCGGGGCAATGGAATTCGATAAACTGGTTGCATTTGCCAAAGAAAACGCAATTGATCTTACGATCATTGGTATGGACGATCCATTAGTTGGTGGTGTCGTTGATGCGTTTGAAGCAGAAGGACTTCGTGTCTTTGGACCAAGAAAGAATGCAGCAATCATCGAAGGTTCTAAAGCATTTTCCAAAGATCTGATGAAGAAATATAATATCCCAACAGCTGCATATGAGAACTTTACAGATCCAGATGAGGCGATCAAGTATTTAGAGACAGCCAAGATGCCGATCGTATTAAAAGCCGACGGATTAGCACTTGGAAAAGGTGTACTGATCTGTAATACATTAGAAGAAGCCAAAGAAGGTGTTAAGACATTAATGCTTGACAAACAGTTTGGTGACGCTGGAAATGAGATCGTTATCGAAGAATTTATGACAGGAAGAGAAGTATCTGTTCTTGCATTCTGCGATGGAAAAACAATCAAATGCATGACATCTGCACAGGATCACAAACGTGCCAAAGACGGAGATCAGGGACTGAACACTGGTGGTATGGGAACATTCTCACCAAGCCCATTCTACAACGATGAAGTAGAAGCATTCTGTGAAAAATACGTCTACCAGCCAACGATCGATGCGATGGCAGCAGAGGGAAGACCATTTACAGGAATCTTATTTACAGGATTAATGATCACAGAAGACGGACCAAAAGTCTTAGAATACAATGCACGTTTCGGAGATCCAGAAGCACAGGTCGTTCTTCCAAGAATGAAGAACGATATCATTGATGTGATGGAAGCCTGCATCGATGGAAAATTATCTGATGTAGAATTAGAATTTGAAGATAATGCAGCAGTATGCGTTGTCTTAGCATCTGACGGATATCCAGAGAAATATGACAAGGGATTCGAGATCAAAGGATTAGACACATTTAAAGACAAAGATGGATACTATGTCTTCCATGCGGGAACAAAGTTTGATGGCGATAAGATCGTGACAAACGGAGGACGTGTCTTAGGTGTTGTAGCCAAGGGAGAAGATCTGAAAGCTGCCAGAGCAAATGCTTACAAAGCAACAGAATGGATCGACTTTGCAAACAAATATAAGAGAAATGACATCGGTAAAGCAATCGATGAGGCATAATCTTTCAAAGACAATTTAGAAATGATATAAAAAAGGATGACTGAGAGATCGGTCATCCTTTTTGTGTATCATTGAATGTATGCAATGTTATAAGTTAATTTACATCGTAATAATTCCGAATGCATTTGCTACAGAGCTGATCAAAATGATCGCTGCAAAGATCGGACACAGATATTTGATCATAAAACAGAAAACTGCTTTTCGTTTAAAAGGCTGTCCGTCTTTTGTAATCTCTTCTTCTAATTTGTCAACTCCAACGACTTTGGATACCAGAAGGCAGGTAGCGATCGCAGCAATCGGCATCATCACGGAGTTTGTCATAAAATCAAAGAAATCAAGGAACTGCATTCCAAGAATCTTAAAATTCGCAAGCGGACCATATCCAAGACAGGAAAGTGTTCCGAGAAGAATCATGATCACACCCATGAAGACAGTCGATTTTCTACGGCTCCAGTGTAATTCATCTTCGAAGGTTGAAACAGCACTTTCTGTAAGCGCAATGGAACTAGTCACAGCCGCAAACAGCACTAATAAGAAAAATACGATACCGATCGCAGTTCCGAATCCCATGTTTGCAAATACTTTTGGGATTGTGATAAACATCAATGCAGGTCCAGACTTTAATGTCGCTGCATCACCGCCAGAGAAAGCGAAAACTGCAGGAATGATCATAAGTCCAGCCATGATTGCGATCGCTGTATCGAAAATCTCGACATTTTCCGTAGAATTCTCAATCGAAGTATCTTCTTTCATATAAGAACCAAATGTGATCAAAATACCCATGGCGATCGACAAAGAATAAAACATCTGTCCCATTGCGGATACCACCGTCATCCATGAAAAATGCTCAAAGTTTGGCACAAGAAAATATTTAACGCCCTCGATAGCGCCAGGTCTTGTCACAGAATAAACAGCGATGATCAGTGATAAAACGATCAGGATCGGCATCATAAATTTGGAAACGCGTTCGATTCCATTACGAACACCTGCGTAAATGATTCCAAGAGTAAATAACGTAAAGATCAAAAAACAGATCTCTGTAGAAGTCCCATTGGAAATAAAACTTGTGAAATAAGCATCACTAGCCAGTGTTTTGCTGTGTCCGGAAAAATATTCGATCAGATATTTGATGACCCATCCACCGATTACCGAATAGTAAGGAACGATCAAAATCGGAATGATCGCATTGATCCATCCACCAAGAGATACGAAACGAGAAGTTCCGAAACTTCCAAATGCTCCAACAGGACTTTTTCTTGTCATGCGTCCAAGAGAAGTCTCTGCCATGATCAAGGTGTAACCGAAGGTCAGTGCCAGTATAATATAAACAAGTAAAAAGATTCCGCCGCCATACTTTGCAGCAAGGTACGGGAATCTCCAAATATTCCCAAGTCCTACGGAAGCACCAGCAGCTGATAAGACAAAGCCAAGCTTTCCGGAGAAAGTGCTTCTTTTGTGTTTGTTCATTATAAATTATCTCCTTTAATCAATGTTTCCATACGCATTGAGCGCATCTGAATCAGTTTAACACAGCATCAGGAAAAAAGCAAAGAAACTTATTGAAAAAATTTCGTGGAAAATATTGCACATGTATGTCGCAGAAAGACAAATGTTTTTGTATAGTACGCCGAAAATGTCAGATTATTAAAAAAAATACTTGCAAATATCAGAATCATCATATAAAGTAAATATTGCGGATAGGAAAAATAAACATAGGCATTTCTTTCTGATGAACAAAAAGAAATGAACTCTGGAGAGTCTCATAAGTGAGCGCCGAAGGTGTACAGTTCAGGAAACTGAACTAATCTCTCAGGCAAAAGGACAGAGCTTTATAAGCAATGTATTCGATACTCTTTAGAGCTGATTTTATCAGCTCTTTTTTGTATACAAAGATATACAAAAATCAAGCTGTTCAAAGTTTACATTCGCAAAGATTTATTTTTGGAGGAATGAAAAATGTTAAACACGCTAAACGATGCACTAAACAACATCGACAATTTTATCTGGGGTATGCCTCTGATCGTTTTGATCCTTTTTACAGGTATCTTATTGACAGTCAGACTTCGCGGATTACAGGTCAGACATCTTGGAAAGGCACTTCATTATGTATTCCATAACGAAGATGATGGAGAAGGAGAAGTCACAAGTTTTGGTGCATTATGTACAGCACTTTCAGCAACGATCGGAACTGGTAATATCGTAGGATGTGCAACAGCGATTGTCGCAGGTGGACCAGGAGCATTATTCTGGATGTGGCTGGCAGCATTTTTTGGAATGGCAACAAAATACGCCGAAGGAATGTTAGCAGTAAAATA
This sequence comes from Eubacteriaceae bacterium, assembly GCA_902362875.1. Classification (GTDB taxonomy): domain Bacteria; phylum Bacillota; class Clostridia; order Lachnospirales; family Lachnospiraceae; genus Anaerostipes. Next base: position 65,199 of record CABIYF010000006.1, read on the forward strand.
CAGAGTAATTGCAGAAGATGGACACGCACTTGGTGGACCATTCTATTACATTGAAAAAGGAATGGGGAAAAACTTTAAATGGCTTGCTAAATTATTCTGTGTATTTGGAACAATGGTAGGTCTATTTGGAATCGGAACATTTACACAGGTCAACGGAATCACATCAGCAGTTAATAACTTCTTTGATCCATCTAATGTACATACGATCAGCTTATTTGGAATGAACTATTCTATCAGTGTCGTTGTAGCAGGAATTATCGTAACAGTTTGTGCAGGACTTGTTATCATTGGAGGAATCAAGAGAATCTCTAAAGTGTCAGAAGTTATCGTGCCATTTATGGCAGTGACATATATCGGTGTCTGTCTGATCATTGTGTTTACACATTTACCACAGGTGCCAGCAGCATTTGTTCAGATCGTACAGTCAGCATTTGGATTAAAAGCAGCAGCAGGTGGAGCAATCGGAGCAATGACAGTTGCGATGCAGAAAGGTATTGCACGAGGAATCTTCTCTAACGAAGCAGGACTTGGATCAGCACCGATCGCAGCGGCAGCAGCACAGACAAATGAACCAGTACGTCAGGGACTTGTCTCTATGACAGGAACATTTATTGACACAATTATTGTATGTACAATGACAGGACTTGCAATCGTTATGACAGGCGCATGGGATATGGGACTTGAAGGAGTCGCAGTTACAACCAAAGCATTTGCATTAGGACTTCCATTCCCAGCCAAAGTATCAGCATTTATATTAATGATGTGTCTGGTATTCTTCGCATTCACAACAATCCTTGGATGGGCATATTACAGCGAAAGATGCTTAGAATATCTGGTAAATGGAAAGAAATTCGTGATCACAGCATTCAAATGGCTTTATATTTTAGCAGTATTTATCGGACCATTTATGACAGTCAGTGCAGTATGGACCATCGCAGATATCTGTAACGGATTAATGGCATTCCCAAACCTTGTAGCATTGCTTGCATTGAATGGAGATGTTGTATCTGAGACAAGAGGATATCTTGAGAAAATTGGTGTTATGAAAGCAGCTATCGAAGAGGCATAAAGAAAATATTGCTTTACTTTAACACTCTGATATAGTATAGTGGAACTATAAGATCAGAAAGGGAGTAAATGCTAATGAGCAAGAAAATCAAGACAGAAGCGGCCAAAAGATTATTTCAGGCAGTACTAACATTAGAAACAGAAGAAGAATGTTTTACATTTTTTGAAGATCTTTGTACGGTAAATGAATTAGAATCGTTAGCTCAGAGATTTGAAGTGGCATCTATGTTATATGATAAGCATACATACTTAGAAGTCGCAGATAAGACCGGTGCTTCCACGGCGACCATCAGCCGGGTGAATCGTTCACTGAATTATGGAAGTGATGGCTATGATATGGTATTTAAACGAATGAAGAAATAGGCAGATGCCTATTTCTTCTTTTTTTTCTTATCAGGTTGTTCAGGCTGGTATAACTGGTCGATCATCTTCTCGATTACTTGTTTTCTCAAATAAATGTCATATCCGAGCAAAGTGATAAATGCGAATTGCTGAAGCTTTTCTTTTTCCTTTGAGTCTTCAAGATCTGAAAAAGTATCAGCTGCTTTATCAAAGGCTTCGGTAATAGAATCTTTGATGGAACTGTTATGATTATGCTCCAGATGAAAAATCTCATCGTAAATCTTGTAAAAAGAAGACTTGGAATCTTTGTCCTCAAAATGTTCATTCAGAGGATCTAACAGATTCTTGATATCAGAAATTGATAAAAAGTTCTTTAAATAGTAGATATAAATTAAAAGAATCATATGATTCCTTGAATATTTCTTCTTATTAGAAGGTGGAAGAAGATGATTCTTCGTATAGTTGTTGATCATGGTTTTTGTAAAGATCTTATCTTCTTCAAAACGTTTTGTATTCTTTAATTGCTCTTCTAAAAAAGTAGTGACCTGATCCATATACAATTCGATGTTTGGAAGGTCTTCTGGAAGTACATAATCAAGTTTCATCCATTCTTCGAGTTGTTTTTCAAATTCCATAATGATTTCTCCTTATCTTATGACTATATTATAAGGTTATTTAAACCAGATGACAAGAGAAAATACAACAGATGTAATGGACTGGACTCGCTTCGCTCAATAAGGTATAATAGCAGGTAAGCTTTGAGAAAGGAAATTATTTATGGGAATTTATGATACATTAAATGAACAGCAGCAGGAAGCTGTATTTTGTACAGAGGGACCTCTTTTGCTTCTTGCTGGTGCTGGGTCTGGAAAGACTCGTGTGTTGACACACAGGATTGCTTATCTGATGGATCAGGGTGTGAATCCTTATCATATCATGGCAATTACATTTACAAATAAAGCAGCAAAGGAAATGAGAGAGAGAGTTGATGACCTCGTTGGATTTGGAGCGGAACATATCTGGGTCAGTACGTTCCATTCTACCTGTGTCAGAATCTTGAGAAGACATATTGATAAACTTGGATATGGAAACAGTTTTACGATTTATGATGCAGACGATCAGAAATCTCTGATCAAACAGATCTGTAAGCAGTATAAGATTGATACAAAGATGATGCCGGAGAGAAAGATCATCAATGAGATTTCATCTGCCAAAGATGAATTTATGACACCTTCTGAATATGAGACAAGACATCAGTATGATTTTAAGAAGAAAAAGATCGCACAGATCTATAAAGAATACCAGAAGCAGTTAAAGGCAAATAATGCCCTGGATTTTGATGATCTGATCTTTAAGACCGTGGAATTATTCCAGTTTCATCCGGAAGTGCTTGATTATTATCAGGAGAGATTCCGCTACATCATGGTTGATGAGTATCAGGATACGAATACGATCCAGTTCCAGTTAGTCAGCATGCTTGCAAGAAAATATCAGAATCTCTGCGTTGTAGGTGATGATGACCAGTCCATTTACAAATTCAGAGGGGCGAATGTAAAGAACATCTTAAACTTTGAAAATGTATTTCCAGAAGCTGTTACGATCAAATTGGAACAAAACTATCGTTCTACAAAGAATATCTTAAATGCAGCCAATGAAGTGATCAAACATAATGAAGGAAGAAAAGCAAAGAAACTTTGGACAGAGAATGAAGAAGGAGATTTGATTGAATTCCATCAGTATGGAACAGAATACGAAGAAGCAAGACAGATTATTGATGAGATCGAATCTTTAGCTAAAGAAGGTTATGATTATAAGAATATGGCGATTCTTTACCGTACGAATGCACAGTCTCGTGTATTTGAAGAAAGTTTTATGATCAAGAATATTCCATACCGCATTGTTGGCGGCACAAACTTCTATCAGAGAAAAGAAGTCAAAGACATTTTAAGTTATTTAAAAGTAGTCGACAATGGACTGGATGATCTTGCGGTGCGAAGAATCATCAACGTTCCAAGACGAGGAATTGGAGCGGCAACGATTGAAAAGATCAATGTCTATGCCGTAGAACATAATATCAGCTTCTTAGATGCATGTTTTTCAGCAGATCATATTGATACTCTTGGAAATGCAAAGAAAAAGATCAATGGGTTTGCCGATTTGATCCGGGATTTCCGCCGTAAGATGGAAGAAGGCTCCTTAGAAGAGTTATTTAAATATATTACAGATGAAACAGGTTATGTCGCAGATCTGAAGGCAGAAGAAACAGAAGAAGCAGAAGGCAGAATTGAAAATATCAATGAACTTTTAAATAAAGTAGTAACTTATGAACAGGAAGCAGAGGAGGCAAGTTTATCAGAACTGTTAGAAGAGATCGCTCTGGTAGCAGATATTGATAATCTGGAAGACTCCGATAACCGCGTTGTGTTAATGACACTGCACAGTGCCAAAGGTCTGGAGTTTCCATATGTATTTATCTGTGGAATGGAAGATGGAATCTTCCCAAGTTATATGACAGTGATGTCTGAAAATGACGATGATATGGAAGAAGAACGTCGTTTATGCTACGTTGGAATCACAAGAGCAAAGAAGAAACTTTATTTAAGTGCGGCAAAACGCAGAATGATGCAGGGAAGAACACAGTTTAATAAAGTTTCAAGATTTATTGATGAGATCCCTGAACAGTTATTACAATTAGATAAAGGAATCAATCTGAAAGAAAAACGTCCGGATAAAGCATTATTCTCAGCAAATCGTGGACATAAATTCAGAAAACCATATCAGGCAAAATCATTTGCTTCAACACAAATGGACACTTTATCCTATAGTGTTGGAGATATGGTAAAACATATAAAATTTGGAAAAGGAAAAGTGCTGGAAATCGTGCCAGGAGGCCGTGATTATGAGGTGACTGTCGACTTTGAGAAAGTGGGAGTGAAAAAAATGTTCGCTTCCTTTGCAAAGCTAAAAAAAGTCGAATAAAATGAACGAAAAAGTTAGTAAAATATAGTCAGAAGTGATATAATAAAGAAAACACACAAGAAAGGAAGGAAACGGCATGGAAAAATTAAGCGATATTTTAGAAATGGCAAAAGTTTCAGACATCATCACAAAAAAAGAAAAAGAAGATAACAAAATCGTCTGGGCACTAGCGATCATCGGAGCGGTCGCAGCAGTTGCAGGAATCGCATTTGCGGTATACAAATATCTGACACCAGATTACATGGATGATTTTGATGAAGACTTTGATGATGATTTTGACGATGACTTCTTCGATGACGAAGATGATACGGATGTGAAAGAAGAAGATATCGAGGAAGTAGAATAAGAATTTCCTTTCCAAAGGCGAATATCTGATCACAGATAAGAACTGAAATTTTTGAAGAACACCCTGATCTTGGGTGTTCTTTTTTTGGTACAATTTATGACGAGGATGAGGAAAAATTCAAAACAGATTGAAAATATCACATTAAAAATGAAAAAAATATAGGATGAAAAACCGCATAAACAGGCGGTTTGTGGCAAAGTGTAAAGAAAAAATAAAAAAACTTGAAAAAAGTTGTTGACATTTAAGGAGCGATTCTATATAATAAATCTTGCTGTTGAGGAAATAACAAAACAGACAAGCACTTACGGGGTGTGGCTCAGCTTGGCTAGAGCGCTTGATTTGGGATCAAGAGGTCGCAGGTTCGAATCCTGTCACCCCGACTGTAAGCGGGTGTAGTTCAATGGTAGAACTCCAGCCTTCCAAGCTGATCACGTGGGTTCGATTCCCATCACCCGCTCTTTATGAGTCTGTAGCTCAGTTGGATAGAGCAACGGCCTTCTAAGCCGTGGGTCGGGGGTTCGAATCCCTTCAGGCTCGTTTTATTATTTGTTGTTCGGATGGACAGCAAGAATATATGGTGGGTATAGCGCAGCTGGTTAGCGCGCCAGATTGTGGCTCTGGAGGCCGTGGGTTCGAATCCCATTACCCACCCTATTATTTTGCTTGTGGGATATGCAAGCAGATAAGAAAACTATATATGGGTGTGTAGCTCAGGTGGTAGAGCACTTGACTTTTAATCAAGTTGTCCGGGGTTCGAATCCCCGCACGCTCACTATGCGGATGTGGCGGAATTGGCAGACGCGCTAGATTTAGGTTCTAGTGTCTACGACGTGCAGGTTCAACTCCTGTCATCCGCAGTTCTTTTTAAGAATTGACAAGCATGACAGAATATGATAAGATATTCTTGTTATGAGTTGCAAAATCACATAACACTTACGGGGTGTGGCTCAGCTTGGCTAGAGCGCTTGATTTGGGATCAAGAGGTCGCAGGTTCGAATCCTGTCACCCCGACTATAAGCGGGTGTAGTTCAATGGTAGAACTCCAGCCTTCCAAGCTGATCACGTGGGTTCGATTCCCATCACCCGCTTTTTAATTTTATAGGAATCCTATAAAGTTATGAGTCTGTAGCTCAGTTGGATAGAGCAACGGCCTTCTAAGCCGTGGGTCGGGGGTTCGAATCCCTTCAGGCTCGTTTTTCTATATCTGGATATATTAATATAGAAGGAATACATTATGGTGGGTATAGCGCAGCTGGTTAGCGCGCCAGATTGTGGCTCTGGAGGCCGTGGGTTCGAATCCCATTACCCACCCTGATCATTAGTTTAATGATGGTGGGCTATCGCCAAGTGGTAAGGCACAGCACTTTGACTGCTGCATTCGCTGGTTCGAGTCCAGCTAGCCCAGTTTTTGATAATTTTATAAGGGTGTGTAGCTCAGGTGGTAGAGCACTTGACTTTTAATCAAGTTGTCCGGGGTTCGAATCCCCGCACGCTCATTATGCGGATGTGGCGGAATTGGCAGACGCGCTAGATTTAGGTTCTAGTGTCTACGACGTGCAGGTTCAACTCCTGTCATCCGCAGTATTTTTTGCCTTAGCAAAGAAAATTAAAATAAAATGAAAAAAGTTCTTGACAATCATAACAGAACGTAGTAAAATATACCTTGTTGTGAGCGACAAAAATACATAACACTTACGGGGTGTGGCTCAGCTTGGCTAGAGCGCTTGATTTGGGATCAAGAGGTCGCAGGTTCGAATCCTGTCACCCCGACTATAAGCGGGTGTAGTTCAATGGTAGAACTCCAGCCTTCCAAGCTGATCACGTGGGTTCGATTCCCATCACCCGCTTTTTAATTTTATAGGAATCCTATAAAGTTTGAGTCTGTAGCTCAGTTGGATAGAGCAACGGCCTTCTAAGCCGTGGGTCGGGGGTTCGAATCCCTTCAGGCTCGTTTTTCTATGTTTAAACATATTTTAATAGATAGAAGCAATACATTACGGTGGGTATAGCGCAGCTGGTTAGCGCGCCAGATTGTGGCTCTGGAGGCCGTGGGTTCGAATCCCATTACCCACCCTGTTATTTTGCTTATTTTTAGCTAAAAGACAATTACATAAGGGTGTGTAGCTCAGGTGGTAGAGCACTTGACTTTTAATCAAGTTGTCCGGGGTTCGAATCCCCGCACGCTCACTTTTAATAGGAAGAGACAGAGTTCTAAAGAAATTTAGGGTTCTGTCTTTTTTGTTATATCAACATACAAATTCTGCTATAGCCAAAAACTATATCAAACTAAAAGAAATACATATTTTACAAACTCTTAACCCGCTGTTATACTAAACTCAATCAGTTGAAACAATAACATATAAATAACACAACAAAAATAATAGAAAGAGTATGAGGTGAAAAATATGAGAAAAGGAAAATTAAAAAAAGCACTCGCATTAGCACTAACAGGAGCAGTTATCATCGGAGCATTCGCAGGATGCGGAGCAAAGAAAGACAGCAGTGATAAGAAAGAAGAAACAAAGAAGATCGTCATTGGAGCAAGCCCATCTCCACATGCAGACATCTTAAAAGTAGCAAAGAAAGAATTAAAGAAAGAAGGATACGAGTTAGAGATCAAAGAATATTCTGACTATGTACAGCCAAATACAGCACTGGAATCTGGAGATTTGGATGCAAACTACTTCCAGCATAAACCATACTTAGATGACTTCAATAAACAGAAGAAGACACATTTAGTATCTGCAGGAACAATCCATTATGAACCATTTGGAATCTTCCCAGGAAAAACAAAAACATTAAAAGATTTAAAGAAAGGTGCAACAGTAGCAGTTCCTAACGATACAACAAACGAAGCAAGAGCATTATTACTGTTACAGGATCAGGGACTGATCAAATTAAAAGATGGTGCCGGATTAACAGCAACAAAGAAAGATATCGTAGAGAACAAGAAAAACTTAGCAATCAAAGAAATCGAAGCAGCTCAGATTCCAAGATCATTAAAAGATGTTGACATCGCAGTTGTAAACGGAAACTATGCATTAGAAGCAGGACTGAAAGTTAACAAAGATGCATTAGCAACAGAAGATGCAGATTCTATCGGTGCTAAAACATATGGAAACATCGTAGCAGTTAAAAAAGGAAATGAAAAATCTGATGCAACAAAAGCACTGGTTAAAGCCTTAAAGAGCGACGCTGTTAAGAAATATATCAACGACAAATATGACGGAGCTGTTGTACCTCTGTTCTAGGAGTATGATATAAATATAAACCATAAGTAATTTATGGAAGAAGCAAGAAATTATTGAAAAGATCAACTGAAATTGTTATGATTAAGCTATTGTCTGTCAGGAAACTGATGGTCAATAGCTTATCTGATTATTAAGATAAGAAAGAAGTCCAAAGATAAAAGACATAAGGGCAATGAAAGATAGAAAGGATAAGGTCATGATTGAATTAAAAAATATAGATGTTACCTTTAAAAATGGCAGTCATGAATTCAAAGCGGTTGATAATGTAAGTTTAAAGATCAACAAAGGAGAGATTTTCGGAATCGTAGGGCCAAGTGGTGCCGGAAAGAGTACTCTGGTACGTGTGATCAACCTGTTACAGAGACCAACCAATGGAGAAGTGATCGTTGAAGGAGCTGACATTACAAAGTTTAATCGTAAACAATTGAGAAAAACAAGATTAAATATCGGAATGATCTTCCAGCATTTTAATCTGATCAGCGGATCAACGATCGCTGAGAACGTAGCATTTTCATTATATGCAAACAATTATCCAAAGGATAAGATTAAGGACAGGGTAAAAGAACTCTTAGAGATCGTACATCTTCCAGAGAAAGCAGACGCATATCCGGCAAACTTAAGTGGAGGACAGAAACAAAGAGTTGCGATCGCAAGAGCATTAGCGAATAATCCAGATATCCTGTTATGTGATGAGGCAACTTCAGCCCTGGATATTGAGAATACAGAAGAGATCGTTGAATTATTACGAGAGATCAATGAAAAGACTCATATCACAATTGTATTTATCACACATGAGATGGATGTGGCAAAGAAATTATTTGACCGCATTGCATTTATGGAAGATGGCCAGTTAAAAGAAGTGACAGATATCTATTCTGCATTTGCAGATCCAAAGTCAGATATCGCAAAGAGTCTGGTACAGCGTGTCTTAAATGTAGAGGTACCAGAAGGATTAAAAGCAAAGCCGAATGAAGAGATCCTTCGTTTAAGCTACACAGGAGATGATTCCTACGATCCTGTGATCAGTGTTGCTTCCAAGAATTATGATATTACCATGGACATCATCAATGGTAAAGTTGATTACATCAGAAATAAACCATTCGGTATGCTGATCGTTATCTTACGCGGAGAAGATGAGGAACGTAAGAAAGCATTAGAGTATATCAGCAAGAATGTATACAAATTAGAAAGGTTAGGAGGAAGATAATATGAATGAAACAATGGAAATCATCCAGTCAGAATTTGCCCAGGCATCCTTTGAGACCTTTGAGATGGTACTGATCTCTATGATCGCAGCGGCAGTACTTGGTACAATTTTAGGACTGGTTCTGCACCTGGCATCCAATCCGATTTTTTATAAAAACAGAGTTGTCAATGGAATCACAGGAACGATCATCAATGTGATCCGTTCCCTTCCATTTATCATCCTGATCATCGTATTACAGCCATTAGCAAGACTGGTTGTAGGAACAAGTATCGGGCCGATCGCGGCATCTGTATCCTTGGCGATCGCAGCGATCGCGTTCTATGCAAGACTTGTGGAAGGTGCGTTTAGTGAAGTTGATAAAGGTGTGATCGAAGCAGCGGTTGCAACAGGAGCAAGTACATCTTTGATCATCCGTAAAGTATTATTCGTAGAAGCAACACCAGCACTGGTTCGTGCGTTGACAGTCACATTCGTAAGTGTTATTGGATATTCTGCAATGGCAGGAGCTGTCGGCGGCGGTGGAATCGGTAACCTTGCGATCATGTATGGATATAACCGTTACCAGACAGGTGTCTTATTAGTGACAGTTGTTGCGTTAGTGATCATCGTTCAGGTAGGACAGTGGATCGGAGATAAGATCGCACTGAAACTTACAAGAAAATAAGATCAGACAAAATAAAATTTTTCATATCAAAATAAATATTTTCTTTTCTTCTGGACAGAATATAAGTATCAAGATGTTAAGAAGAAAAGGAGATACAAGATGAAAAAGACGATCAAACTTACCAGTCTTATGTTTGCACTTGTGCTTGCAGTATCTGTAGTGTTTACCGGATGCGGCAATGGCAGAAAAGATTCCACAACCAAAGGCACGACGGAGAATAACAATGCATCAACCTCAACGGCAGACAATCTTGCCGATGACGCAGCAGATGCGGTTGATGATGTAGCCGACGGAGTTGGAGATGCAGTCGATGACGTGGTAAATGGATTTGATAACTATGATGATGCACATGATTATTTATTAAACCGTTTGCAGACAGACGACAAAGACGGCAAATACGAAGTGCGTAATGAGACGAGAGACGAACAGGAATACAAAGACGGAGCCAGTGGATATCATTTTGAAATCTACGATGCATCCGATGATTCCGGTAAGAAATATGGAGATTTCTATGTAGATAAAGACAATGGAAAGATCTACAAACGAAATACAAAAACAGAGAAATTAGAAGAATACAAGAAATAAAATAAAAGGCACAGGAACACCGAATCCTGTGCCTTTTTATTTTGCAGGAAAATTTCAAAAACAGGCTTCTTCCTTGAAAATGTAAAAACTATATGAAATAGGATAAGAAAAACTTAAGAAAAAAATTCTAGACAGATTTTATGATTATGTTGTTTAATATTGAAAGAGGGATTTAAGCTGCGAAAGCAGCGTTTGATACAATAAGGATAAAAGGAGTAAGTTATGAAAGCTTTAAAATCACTTTATCGCATATCAAATGGTATGATATATACTATTTCTTTTGTGATACTCGCAATTCTCACAATGACCAATCTAAGATTTTCCACTTATGTTATGAATATCAAAGAACATATTAGTATCCGTGATACCAATCTGTTTATGACAGCTGTGTTTTTGATTGGAATTATGGTGTTATTTTATGTATTGTTTAAGTATTCAGATAGAATTGATGAGAGAAAATTGTTTCTTATTTTCACGATTGTGTATCTTTTGGCAGGAATTTATGTGATCGTTAATATAAATTCTGTATTACGATACGATGCACTGTCTGTGCATAAAGCATCTGTTGCGATGCATCATGGAAATTTTTCGACGATGAATAAGGGGCATTATACCTACAGGTATCCCCATCAGATCGGATTTTTGATATATGAGTATATACTGGGATTTATAAGTCATGATGCCAAGCTGCTGTTTGGGATCAATCTTGCAGCAATCTTTGGTATTAATTATTTTGTGTATAAGATTACGAAAGAGATATTTGACGATCAACATAAAGTCAATCTTACAGCGATTACATTGAGTTTCTTGTTTTTGCCGCAGTTTTTCTTTCTTACATTTGCATACGGATTGATTCCGGGATTTTTCCTTTTGACAGCAGGAGTCTATAATCTTTTGGCCGCTGTCAGGACAAAAGAGCATAAATATAAGATTTTAAGCAGTATCTTTCTGACGATGGCAGTCCTTATGAAGAAAAATTTTATTATAGCGTTGGCAGCATGTCTTTGTTATCTTCTTTTGCAGTATTTCAAAGAAAATAACAAAAATTACTTAAAGTTTATGGTGCTGCTTATCGTGATGTTTGTTGCAGGAAAGATGGTTATGACAACAGGATTTGAGGCGGCTACAGGCAAAAAAGTAAGCAAAGGAGTGCCGAGTATCTTATGGGTTGCCATGGGAACAGACCCGGATAATCATGTCCGTTCTGGAGGATGGTATAACAGAAAATATATCGATGTCTATGTAAACAAGCATTATGACAGGGAAAAAGCAGCCAGACAAGGAGAAAAGATGGTGTCTGGTTACATGGAACACTACAGGAGACATCCACAGAAAGCTTATAAATTCTTCAGCAGAAAACTTATAACAACATGGACAGACCCATTATATGAATCTGTCTTTTCAGGACCGAAAGCGGAAGCCGGACAACATGTAAAGACAAAGCAGCTTCACCGGTTATTTAATGATGAAAAATATGATACATTTCTTTATATTGGAATGAAAGCGTATATTATTTTTCTTCTGGCAGCGGTATGGATTTTTGGAATGAGGTATTTAAAAGAATACGACAAAGCAGCACTTGGACTGATCTTTTTGATCGGTGGATTTTTGTTCCATCTGTTCTGGGAGACAAAAGGCCAGTATGTATATCCATATATTTTTATGCAGATACCGGCGGCAGCTTATGCGGTCACACGATTTTATGAGAGAATTTCAGCGAAAAGTAAATAATAAAAATGAATGATACAAGAGCGGTACAGGAAATCATTCCTGTGCCGTTTTTAATGCATTTTTAACTGCCTGCTTTAATAAGGTGTTTGTATACTGGCTCTGACCGTTAAACTTGACTTCATCAATACTGTTTACTTTTGGAAGCTGCTTGTTGATCTCATTTAAGGATGGTTCAACGAGAGGATACATGGTTTTGATGGATTTATTTAAATGCTTCAGGGAAACATGCTGAGGTTTTCCGTTCTTTACAGTGACCTGAAGTTCGAGTTCATTTTCGCCAAGTTTTAATGGAGAGGTATAAACTCCCTGTGCGTAACCGGAAGTTTCTTTTGCTTTTTTGGATGATTTATGTGTTGGTACAAACATAAAGATCAAAAGCAGGATCAAAAGAATCCCAAGTAAAATAAAAATTCCGGTGTAAATTAGTTCCCGTGCTTTAAATACGACGATTTTCGTTTTTGATGACATAGTTATCCTCCTAAAAGATTCTATCTGTATTTTATGCATGGGAAGCTGCGGTTAGAACATCTTTACGGAAAATAAAGGATAGGATATAATAAAATGATATAAAACGGAGGAAAAGATATGGCATTACAGTTTATATTAGGATCTTCAAGATCCGGAAAAACGAATTTTATCTATGAGCAGATGATCAAAGACTCCATGGAACATGAGGATGAGGAGTTTTTCTTTATCGTACCAGACCAGTCAACGCTGAATGCGCAAAGACAGCTTGTAGAAAGACATCCACGTCATGGGACGTTTAATATTGATGTGGTTGGATTTTTTCGTCTGACGTATCGTGTTTTTGAAGAATTATCATATATACCAAAGGATCTGTTAGAAGATGAAGGAAAATCCATGGTCATAAGAAAGATCATGGAGCAGCATAAAGACGAACTAAAGGTCTTTGGATCAAGCATGAAAAAACAGGGATTTATTGATGAGCTGAAGTCATTTTTTGCAGAGGTATATCAGTATGATGTGTCCATGGATGATCTTAGAAAGATCACGGATGCAATGAAAGAAGAAGGACTGCGTTCCAAGATGGATGATATCCTTCTTGTCATGGATCAATTTGAAGATTATATCAAAGAACGATATTTGATCTCGGAACAGCTTCTGGATGTGCTGGCTCAAAAGATCGATCAGTCCAAAAAACTTAAGGATGCAACATTTTATCTCGATGGTTTTACGGGATTTACACCGATTCAGAGAAAGGTTTTGGAGAAACTGTTAAAGATCGGTAAAAATGTCTATGTTGGACTGACCTTGGATGGACGTTATGTCAGAAGCCAGTATCGGGAATATGAACTATTTGCCATGTCAAAAAAAGAAAAATACGAACTGATCAAGCTGGCACAGGAGGCAGGAACACCAGTTATGCCGGATATCATATGCTGGCCGGATGAAAGAGATTCGAAGGAATTAAGGCATTTGGAACAAAATATCGAAAGATATCCATATGAGACATATCAGGAAGCACCACAAGACATAAAGATCCGCTGTTTTATGAATCCAAGACAGGAAAGCAGAGCCGTGGCAAATGAGATCGAACGATTTGTCAGGGAAGAGGGATACCGATATAAAGACATTGTTGTATTGACAGCGGACCTTGACAGTTATCAAAATGAACTGGAAAAAAGTTTTGATGACCTGCATATTCCATATTTTGTGGATGTGAACCGAAAGCTTCTAAACAATCCATGTATTGAGACACTTCTGTCCGTTCTTAAGATGATCCAGAAAGACTTCTCGTATGACATGGTATTTCGATATTTAAAATCAGGATTTTCAAATTTTACAATGGAAGAAGCTGATTTTCTCGAAAATTATGTGCTGGCATGCGGAGTCCGTGGATTTGCAAGATGGAACCGTCCGTTTACGTCGAAACTTTTCTCGGACGAGGAGATACAGAGAGCAGAAGAATTAAGAATCCGGTTTATCGAAGAAGTCAAGGAATTAAAGACAGGATTAAAACGCCGTGGAAGTACTGTAAAGAGGAAACTTATTTATCTGTATGAATTTCTGGAAATGCTTGATGTGGAAGGAAAGATGGAAAAGAAGCGGGAGATGTTTGAGGAGAAAGGAGATCTGATCCAGGCAGCGACGTATGCGAAGGTATATGATCAGGTGATCGATCTGTTAGAACAGATGGCAGAGATCTTGGGAGATGAAAAACTTTCTTATGATGATTTCCTCAGTGTCCTTGAAAGTGGTCTGGAAGAGATGCAGATCGGTGTGATCCCGCCGAGTCTTGACCAGGTTGTGATCGGTGATATGAAACGAACGAGAACAGAGGAAGTAAAGATCTTGTTTTTCCTAGGTGTCAATGAAGGTGTGATCCCGGCAGCAAACGATGGAGGCGGAGTAGTCAGTGATCATCAGAGAGAAATCCTTCAAAATTACGGGGTAAGTCTCGCACCGGGTGCCAAACAGTCTGCATATATGGAGCAGTTTTATTTATATCTTACGATATCAAAACCATCAGACCGCCTGTATCTGTCCTATCGTATGATGGATGCAGCAGGTAATAATAACCGTCCGTCATATTTTATTGAAAGAATCTTACGTATCTTTCCGAAATTAAAAGTTCAGGTACAGGAAGAGGAGATAAAGACTGGATATACAAAGGAAGAAGCGCTGGATCAGATGATTCTTTGTCTGCAGGAGATAGAACTTACGAAAGAAGATGAAACACCGGATCAAATGAGATGGATGCAGACGTTATATCATGCATTGAAAGGCATGGAACCAGTTACGGAATATGTGGATGCCAGATTTTACACGAATGAGGCATTGCCGCTTAGCAAGAAACTGATTCATGAACTCTATGGAGATACGATTTCTGGAAGCGTGACAAGGATGGAGAAATTTGCCGGATGTGCATTCTCTCATTTTATGCAGTATGGACTGAAGCTTCGCAAACGTCTGGTACATGAAATCCTGCCGACAGATATGGGAAAAGTATTTCATAAGACGATGGAACTTGTCGGAAAGCGCAGTGACTGGAAGTTTGCAGATGATGAGTCAAGGGATGAATTCGTGGAAGCTATGGTAGAGCAGGCAGTGACAGATGTTCAAAAAGAACTTTTTGAGAGCAGTCATAGGAACGAATACGTTTTAGAACGAATGAAACGTATTTCAAAGCGCGCAGTGTGGGCGATGGAACAGCACATTAAGAGGGGCGATTTCACGCCGGAAGAATATGAGATTGCTTTTGGAGAAGAAAATCATCTGGATTCCATGACATTTGCATTGGAGGACGGTGAGAAAATGATCTTTTCCGGTGTGGTAGACCGCATGGACAGTGTGGAAGATGAAGAAAATAAATACTTAAAGATCATTGATTATAAATCAGGAAAACAAAAATTTGATTTCGCGAAGATTTTTCATGGACTGCAGATGCAGCTGATCATTTATATGAATGCGATGATGGAATTATATGAAAAGAAAAGCGGCAAGAGAGTCTATCCGGCTGGAATGTTTTATTTTCATATGGATGATCCGGTTGTGAACGTAGAGCATGAGAGAGAAGCAGATGATAAGATTTTGAAAGATCTTAAGATGAGCGGGGTTGTCAATGAAGATTTCCAGCTGATCGATCATATGGAACATACAGGGCCGGAAGGGTATCTGACACTGCCGGTTCGGGCGACAAAGTCAGGATATGATAAGAGATCATCCATTTTGAATACAACACAGTTATTAAATCTTGGGAAATATGTAGAAAAGAAGATGACAGATCTTGGAAATTCACTGATGCGCGGTGATATTTCGATCAGGCCATATGAATATGAGGGAAGAAAACCTTGTGAGTATTGTGAATTTAAGAATATCTGTGCCTATGAAGAAGGAGTCGATCAGGCAGAGAAGATTCAGAAAGTATCATTAGAGGAGGGAAAACATGCCTTGGACAAAACAACAGCAGAAAGTCATTGATCAAAGAGATGCCGACATTTTAGTATCTGCTGCGGCAGGTTCCGGAAAGACAGCGGTACTGGTAGAACGTATCATACAAAAGATCACGGATGATGAACATCCGCTCGATGTCGATCATCTGCTTGTCGTAACATTTACAAAAGCAGCGGCAGGCGAGATGAAAGAGAGGATCATGGCGGCACTTGATGAGAAGGTGCGTGAATTTCCAGGAAACCAGCATTTTGTCAAGCAGCTTTCCCTGATCCATAAAGCACAGATCACAACGATTCATAGTTTTTGTATGAATCTGATCCGTGATTATTTTTATGTACTTGGGATTGATCCGAATACAGCACCGGGAGATGAAGGAAGATTGTCGGCGATCCGCAAAGAAGTGTTAGACGATCTGTTAGAAGAAGCTTATGAGAAGAAAGAAGAAGATTTTATCAATCTGATCGAATCTTATTCTCCAGGAAAAAATGATG
Source organism: Eubacteriaceae bacterium (assembly GCA_902362875.1). Taxonomy (GTDB): domain Bacteria; phylum Bacillota; class Clostridia; order Lachnospirales; family Lachnospiraceae; genus Anaerostipes. The sequence continues at coordinate 81,778 of CABIYF010000006.1, forward strand.
ATATCATCAGTGAGTATATTCTGAAATTATATCAAAATGCACGAAGCCACAGAGAGCCTTTCAAATGGCTTGATCAGGCAGAAGAAAATATTTCGGTGGAGACCTTGGAGCAGATGGAAGAGGCGCCATTTATGAATATCATTTTAAGAGATGCCAAAATTTCCATTGATGGTGCATTGGGGTTGATCAAAGAAGCATTGGAAGTGTCACTGTCACCACAAGGACCGTATTTTTACGAGAAGACATTGAGGAAGGATCTTGAAATCGCAACAAACATCAGACAGGCACAGACATTTTCACAGTTATGCGAAGTGTTTGTAAAAATCGAAAAACCAAGACTTTCCGGCCGCAAGAAGAAAACAGATGAGATTGACGTGGCAGCACAGGAACGATGTAAAGCTTTGCGAATACAGGCGTATAATCTGCTGGAGGATTTAAAAGCAGCCTATTTTTATGAAAATGAATCCGAAATTTTCCATGAGTTAAAAAGGGTGAAAAGTCCGCTTCGAGGCCTGATCAATCTGACAAGAGAATTTATGACACGCTACGATGAGAAAAAGAAAAATGAAAATATCATGGATTTTGATGATATGGAACATTTTGCGCTGGATCTTCTGATCGATCATTATGATGAGGAAGGAAATCCGGTACCAAGCAAGATCGCAAAAGAAAAATCCGACGGATACGAGGAAATCTATATCGATGAATATCAGGACAGTAACTATATTCAGGATGCGATTTTGCGCAGTGTTTCGAAAGAAGCCGAGGGTGGACATAACATGTTTATGGTAGGAGATGTTAAGCAGAGTATTTACAGTTTCCGATTGGCAAGACCAGAATTATTTCTTGAAAAATATCACGGATACCAGCAAAAGGGAGAAGAATATCAGCTGATCGAACTGCGCAACAATTTCCGAAGCCGCAGTGAAGTTCTTACCTTTGTAAATGATGTATTTTACCAGATCATGCATGAGAGTCTCGGAAATATCGAATACACCCAGAATGTTGCACTTGTTCCAACGATGGAGTTTGAGAAAGGCTGTGACGCACAGACAGAAATCCTGCTGTTAGAAGCTGGTGAAGTCAAAGAATCCGAGGAGAATGCAGTTGTTTTAGAAGCAAGAATGATCGCATCAAGGATTCATGAGATGGTAAATGGCGAGGAACCAATGATGGTCACAGGTAAAGATGAGGAAGGTAATACCGTTTTAAGAAAAGCCAGATATAGTGATATCGTCATTTTGCTCCGTTCTATGAAAGGCAATGCAGAAGTGATCCAGAAAGAACTGATGGATGCCGGAATTCCTGCATTTGCAAACAGCCAGAAAGGATATTTTGATACGGTGGAGATTCGCACCTTGTTAAGTTTATTGTCTGTGGTTGATAATGTTTACCTGGATATTGATCTTGCAGCGGTATTAAGATCTCCGATGATCGGAATGTCAGAAGAAGAACTTGGCCGTTTAAAGGTGGATGGAGGAAAAGACTCTCTCTATGAGTGCCTTTGTGAGACAGAAGATAAGATGGAGGCTTCCAGCAAAGCATTAAAACTTCTGGAACTTTTAAGAGATGCAAAAACATATCTGCCTCTGACCCAGCTGATATGGATGGCGCTTGAGGAAACGGGATATTATCATTATGCAGGAGCTATGCCGCAGGGAAAGAAGCGGCAGGGAAATATTTTGATGCTTATTGAGCAGGCGAAAGCATTTGAAAGCAGCCAGATCAAGGGATTATTCCATTTTGTGCGCTTTATGGAACAGTGCAGAGAATATGATATGGATTATGGAGAAGCAAATACGATGAGTGAGGATCAGGATCTTGTTCGTATATCCAGTATTCATAAGAGTAAAGGATTGGAATATCCAATCGTTTTTGTGGCAAAGATCCATCAGAAATTTAATCTAAGAGATGGAAATGGAAGTATGATCTTTCATGGAGATTATTTTATCGGAGCAGATCATATTGATCCGATAAACAGGACAAGAAAGAAAACGATCCTGAAGAATCTGATCAAAAATCAGATGAACAGGGAGTCGTTAGGAGAAGAATTACGAGTCCTTTATGTTGCCATGACAAGAGCGAAGGAAAAACTGATCCTTACAGGAATCAAGTCAGCGGATTTTGACTGGGATGATAAAAGAGAGATTGCATCGGTTGAGCTGTTGTCTGCAAGAAGCTATATAGACTGGATTCGGGAAGCACTTCCAAGGGTTCCTGTCAAGGATTATCAGTTAAAGATATACACACTGGAAGACCTCTTATGGCAGCAGGAGGGAAATGAACTTCTCCACGAGATGAACCGCCAGATTTTTTATGAACGCCTGGAAGATGGGATTTCAAAAGATAAAGTCAAAGAGATGAAAGAACAGTTTGCCTATCATTACCGCAATGAGGCAGAGACAAAAGGCCGTTTAAAATATTCAGTATCCGAGATCAAACGTATGAGTCAGGCAGCAGATGAGGAAGAACAGATTCATTCATCTATTCATCAGGAAAAAGAAAAGAGAGTGCCGTCTTTCATAAAGAAGAATGAGAAAATTTCAGCAGCATCAAAGGGTACGATCATTCATAAAGTGTTAGAATTACTGGATTTCTCCAAAGATCATACGATGAAAAGCTTAAATGAGGATATCAAAGAATGGATTCAGCTTGGTAAATTGAAAAAAGAGCATGAAAAAGTGATCTATCGAAAAGAAATTCTTGCACTCACAAGCTCTGATCTTGGAAAAAGAATGAAGAAAGCAGCCAAGAATGCAAAGTTATATAAAGAACGTCAGTTTGTAACCGGAGTCCCATTTTCAGAGATGGACAAAGAGGCAAAAACAGATGATCTCGTGGTTGTTCAAGGAATCATTGATGTCTATTTTGAGGAAGAAGATGGAATGGTCCTTGTTGATTATAAAACAGACAGAGCAAAAGAAGGAGAAGAAGGAATTCTGATCCACAGATATCATGCACAGATGGAATCCTACAAACAGGCATTGGAGAAGATTACAGGAAAAAATGTAAAAGAAATATATATATATTCCGTGACATTGCAAAAAACGATCATGGTTCATGTATGAAATTTCTGATTTGTCATACGCTAAGAGTAAATGACAAATCAGAAAGGAAGAAAAAGAATGCCAAAGGAAAAAGATTTTATTGAAAAGACATTGGAAGAAATGAATGAGACAGAACGGTTAAAATATGAGACTGCCGTAGAACTTGGGCTGATCGACAAGTTAAAGGAAAATGGCTGGAAATTGCTGTCTGCAAGTGAGACAGGAAGGCTTGGCGGGATCATGAACCGTAAGATGAAACAAAAGAATAAGAATGATCAACAAACAGATGATACGAAGGGAAGGTAAAATGAACAAACCATGTTTTATTGCAGTGACGAACAGAAATTTATGTAAACGTCCGTTTTTTGATGTGATCGAAGAGCTCACAAAGAAAGATGTTAAGACAATTGTTTTAAGAGAAAAAGATCTGCCGGAAGAACAATATTATGAGATCGCAAAGAAATGCAAGGAAATCTGTGATAGAAATAAAGCATCACTTACGATCCATAATTTTATAAATGTTGCAAGACAATTGGGAATCAAAAAGATTCATCTTCCATACCCGGTCTTTTTAAAAGAAGCAGGGAATTTGACGGATTTTGAATCCGTCAGTACATCAATCCATAAACCGGAAGAGGCGGTGAAAGCACAGCAGCTTGGAGCTGACTTTATGTTTGCAGGGCATGTATTTGTGACGGACTGCAAGAAGGGACTGCCGCCAAGGGGGCTGGATTTCTTAAGAAATGTGGTACAGGCAGTTGATATTCCAGTTTATGGAATTGGAGGGATCGATGAGAAAAATATAGAGCAGATCATGGAATGCGGTGCAGCAGGAGGCTGTATGATGTCTGGATTTATGAAATAGTTTTTGTAAGATTCTTGTATAGATTTAAAAACAAAAATTGAAATTGGCGGATGTTTATGCTATGATGAAAAGAAGTAGCTTTTGGAGAAAGTAAGGATGTAAGATGAAGATAACAAAGCATTTGACAAAACCAATTTCAAAAATTCTTAAATTTTTACTGCGCAGACTGGTATTTGTGGCAGTTGCGATCATTTTACAGTTGATCTGGATGACATATCTGTTTATTGTGATCGGAGAATATTCCAAGGTGATCGAGTGGATTTTCCGTTTCTTTAGTATTCTGGTTGTGATCTATATTGCGAACAAAGATGATAATCCGGCATATAAACTTGCATGGACGATCCCGATTCTGCTGTTTCCAATCTTTGGAGGGTTTCTGTATCTGGTTCTGGGAGATAAACAGCCAGCGAAGAAGCTTCGTTTTAAACTAGAAGAATCGATCAGAGATACAGAATTTCTTCTGGGACAGGACTATGGAGTGATGGAACGTCTGGAGCAGCAGGATTATCAGGTGGCAGGACAGGCAAAATATATCGACCAGTACGGAGGATATCCGATTTATGAGAATTCGGATGCAAAGTATTATCCGTCAGGGGAAGAGATGTTTGATGAGCTGATTGAAGACCTTAAGAAAGCGAAACATTATATTTTTATGGAATTCTTTATTGTTTCCAAAGGATATATGTGGGATACGATCTTGGAGGTTTTAAAAGAGCGTGTCAATGACGGAGTGGAAGTCCGTTTTATGTATGATGATGTAGGCTGCGTAGATCTGCTCCCATACAAATATTATAAAGAACTTGAGCGTTATGGTATTATGGCAATGGCATTTAATCCGATCAAACCATTAGTTTCAACTGCATGGAACAATAGAGACCACCGCAAGGTTGTTGTGATCGATGGGCATACTGCCTATACAGGAGGTCTTAATTTAGCGGATGAATATATCAATAAGATCGAGCGTTTCGGATATTGGAAGGATGCCGGACTTAAGGTAACTGGAGATGCGGTATGGAACTTTACAGTTATGTTTTTACAGGTGTGGAATGCCATTCGCAAGACGGATGAAGGATATGGAGCATTTCTTCCTCATAAGCATTATGAAGAAGCATTTCAGGGAAAAGGATTTATCCAGCCATATGCAGATAATCCGTTAGACCATGAGATTGTAGGCGAGAATGTATATCTAAATATCATCAATACAGCAAACCATTATGTTTATATTTACACCCCGTATCTGATCATTGATAATGAGATGATAACAGCTCTTTGTCTGGCAGCCAAACGAGGAGTCGATATAAAGATCGTTACCCCTGGAATTCCGGACAAGAAGATGGTATTCTGGCTGACACAGTCTTATTACAGACAGCTGGTAGAGGCTGGAATTCATATTTATGAATATACGCCAGGATTTATTCACGCAAAATGTTTTGCGAGTGATGATAAAGTGGCAACCGTTGGAACGATCAATATGGATTACCGAAGTCTGTATCTGCATTTTGAGAATGGTGTATTTATGTACAAGAATGATGCAGTGATGCAGGTAAAACATGATATGGAGAAAACATTTGAGATCAGCCAGAGGATTACAAAAGAGAAGTGCCAGGGAAGTTTAAAAAAGACATTGGCACAGAGTGTATTAAGACTGCTGGCCCCATTATTATAAGAGGATAAGATGGAAAGTTACAAAGATTTTGCAAGGGTGTATGATGAATTTATGGATCAGACACCATATGATGAATGGCTTTTAAATATTTTGAATGTATTTAAAGAATATAAGATAGATAAGGATGCACAGGTACTGGATCTTGGATGTGGGACAGGCAAGATGTCAAGAAGACTTGCAAGAGAAGGTTATCATGTGACAGCCGTTGATAACTCTATGGATATGTTAGAGATCGCAGCGAGTGAAGAAGATGATCATATTTTGTATGTACTGCAGGATATGGTATCCTTAGAACTTCCAGAGAAGGTTGATGTAGCGGTAAGTATCTGCGACTGCATGAATTATATCCTTGAGGAAGAGGATTTAAAGGAAGCATTTGTAAGGGTTAAGAGATTCTTAAAAGAAGACGGCGTGTTTATATTTGATATGAACAGCCATTATAAGTACAGAGAGATCCTTGCATGCAATACATTTGCGGAGGATCGGGAAGATGCAAGCTTTATCTGGGATAATTATTATGATGATGAAGACCGCATCAACGAATATCAGCTGAGTCTGTTTATTCAGAATGAACAAGGTACCTATAATAAGTACGAAGAATTACATTTACAGAAGGCTTATGAGGAAGAGGAGATTAAAAGACTTCTTCAAGAAGCAGGTTTTTCATCCATTCGTGTTCTGGATGCAGAGACGATGGATGAAGTAAAAGAAGATACACAAAGACTATATTTTATTGCAAACTGAAAGGAAAAAAGATGAACGATTATATTATCAGAGGAACAGCAGCAAATGATCAGGTACGTTTCTTTGCTGCGTATACAAAAGATGTCGTAGAGACAGCAAGACAGAAGCACAATACAAGCCCGGTAGCAACCGCAGCGCTTGGAAGATTATTGACAGCAGGAGCCATGATGGGAAGCATGTGCAAGAATGACAGTGATGTGATCACATTACAGATTCAGTGCAGCGGACCGATCGGTGGATTGACAGTTACCGCAGATTCCAAAGCAAATGTCAAAGGATATGTCAACAATCCAGAGGTAATGCTCCCACCAAGCAAAGAAGGAAAATTAGATGTTGGAAAGGCTTTAGACCTTGGTGTTTTAACAGTGATTAAAGATATCGGATTAAAAGAGCCTTATTCAGGACAGACACATTTAGTATCAGGTGAGATCGCAGAAGATTTAACATACTATTTTGCAGCGAGTGAGCAGATTCCTACATCCGTAGCACTGGGAGTTTTGATGAACAAAGATAATACAGTCCGCCAGGCAGGAGGATTTATCATCCAGATGATGCCATATGCAGAAGAAGAGACGATCAGTAAATTAGAGAAGAAGATCGCAGAATTTAAATCAGTGACTTATGCGTTAGAACATGAACATACGCCAGAGAAGATGATGGAAGATCTCTTAGGCGATATGGATATGAAGATTTATGAGAAAGTTCCAACACAGTTTCATTGTAACTGCTCCAAAGAGAGAGTAGAAAAAGCAGTTATTTCTGTTGGAAAAGATGAGATTCAGAGCATGATCGATGATGGAGAGCCGATCGAGGTGAACTGTCATTTCTGTAACACACATTATCATTACAGCGTTGACGACTTAAAGAGAATGTTAGAAGAGGCAACACATTAATTGCCGCAAGGGAATCAGAGAGATTCAGAAGGAGAGGATGATGTCAATGAAGAAGATTTTAGTGGTTTTAATGAGTATGACATTGTTGTTTACAACGATACCAGTATCTGCCGCAGAAGATGATGGGATTCAGATAACATGCAATAAACTTACAGATCAGGATGAGCCATATACATCAACGGATGAGGATGGAAATGAGATCACAGTATATACGTTGTCAGCGTTGGCAAGATATTACGATCAGACACTTTATCTGCCGAATCCAAGATGTTTTACATTGACAACAGAGACGGGAGATTTAAGTCATATCACGGCAGAGATGGATACATCCACAGATAACGGACTTGGAAAGAAAGACATCAAACTGACGATTAAGAGCAGGGCAAAGAATAAAGCAGAGATTGAAGCTAATTTTTCAAGCAAGACAGTTAAAACTGAACTTAATTTCAATGCAAGGATACTGGTTAAAGGTGCAGATGGAACGATTCTTAAAAAGATTCCGCTTGCGTACAGCACACCAGCTCTTACAGATGAACATGATGCACCAAGATTTCATACATTGAGTCCATGGTCTGGAACGTCAAAATACAACTATGATCTGGAAGACTATTATAAGGTATCAGGAACCGTTGATGTTTACGCAAAGAATCCAAAGGTTTCTTACACATATAAGGCGCTCGGTACATATGGTCTTAAAAATTTCCTTTTGAATATGGACAATGACAAGACAAAAACCAATAATAGTTTCACATTTACAAATGGAAAGATCACGATTGGTGCAAAAAATGGCAATCCGGGACAGAAAAATACGGTCACTTTAGTATGCAAGTCCTCTTATCTTAAGTCATTAAAAACACAACTGGCAAAAGCTTATTGTCAGAAGAAGATTTCAACGGCAGACGTAATCTTTGATGATCTTTCCGTAGAATATCGAAATGTCAATGGAAAGACTTATGAAAATGGGATTGGAGATAACGGACAGGGATGTGTGATCGGCGGTGCGATGGACCCAATTTATCTGGGATTTCATGCGACAGTGAAACCGGCCGGAAAAGTAAAGATAACATCTTACAAAAAGACAAAAACAACCATCAAATTAAGATGGAAAAAGCTTTCAACACCGGTCAGCGGCTATATGATCTATCGTTCCACAAGAAAATCATCTGGTTATAAGAAGATCAAGACAGTATCATCAAAGACAAGTTCTTATACGAATAAGAGATTAAAAAGAGGAAAGACATATTACTATAAGATCCGTCCATATCGTACAGTGAAATACAGCTATAAGACTTCAAAGAAGAAGACAAAGACATTGTCAAGAAAAGCGTATGGAAGCTACGGATATGTAAAGAAAATCAAAACAAAAAGATAAAACACAAAATAAAACAGGCAGCTAGTCATCAATGACCGGCTGCCTGTTTTGTTCTGTGCTTAAATTGTATTACTCTTCGTCTTCTGTAGATGGAGTTTCCCCTGCTTCATCTGTTGCGTCTGCACTGTCATCACTTTCTGTGATATTGATGGAAACATAGTCTCTGTCATCTTTTGTTGGCTCATGGAAGATTTCATCTTCGTCGAAAGAGTCATCATCAAAAGAATCTTCATCGAAATCATCATCAATATCATCTCCAGATACTTCTTTGATCTTATCAATGATCGCTTTGATCTGATCACGGGCAACATATGCGATACCTGCAATGGTAGCAAGTGCAGTTGCTAATTTAAAAAGGTCTTTGAATGTTTTCTTCATAACGAAAAAACTCCTTTCTTTTTTCTATTATTTTATACTGAATCCAGAAAAAAAGCAATCCAGGATTGACAAAATAAAATTTCGTGATAATATAAAGATATAAAATAAAGCTTTGCATAACAGGGAGGAAAGCGAAATGAAACGTTTGTGTGCCAAAGAAGCTCTCAAGCTGGTACCGGATCATGGTACGATCGGACTTGGAGGCGGTGAGACGATCAGCTATCTTTGTGAATATATCAAAGAAGCGGGAAAAGATGTAGAAGCAGTAACGCCATCAGATCAGACAAAGAAAGTATGTAAACAGCTTGGAATTACAGTGATAGATACGAATGATGCCAAAGAAGTAAAGATCGCATTCGATGGATGTGATGAAGTGGACCAGAATCTGAATGCATACAAAAGTGGCGGCGGAATCCATACAAAAGAGAAGATCATTGCCAAGATGGCACAGGAGTATGTACTGCTGGTGGACGAGACAAAGGTTGTAGAGGAACTTGACTGTAAAGTACCAGTTGTTCTTGAAGTTGTGCCAGAGGCAGCAAGTTATGTCACAGGCGAAGCACAGAAACTTGGAGCCAGAGTAAAAGAAAGAGACGAAAAACTATTAGAACTGTACTTTGAAGAAATTAAGGATCTTAGACAACTGGATCAGGACTTAAAGCAGATCACCGGAGTTATTGAGACATCACTATTTTATCAGGTGGCATCAAAAGCAGTTGTAGCAGGAACAGATGGTATCAGAATCATGCAGAGATAAAAAGGAGAAGAAAGATGAGTACATGGGGAATTTTAGGTTGTGGAACAATTGCGAATGAGATGGCAGAGACATTTACAAAGATGGGACATGAAATCTACGGAGTTGCCAACAGAACTTACGAGAAAGCAGAAAAATTTGCAGAAACATATGGAGTAAAACACGTATTTAAGACATATGAAGAAATGCTTGCCGATGGCAACATTGATATCATTTATATCGCAACACCACACAGCAGACATTATGAAAATATGATGCAGGCAGTCAAAGCAGGAAAGCATATTTTATGTGAAAAAGCAATTACCGTCAATGCAGCACAGTTAGAAGAAGTCTTAGAACTTGCAAAGGAGAAGAATGTTGTTGTAAGAGAAGCAATGACAATCTCTCATATGCCATTATATAAGAAATTAAAAGAAAGAATCAAAGAAGGAGCCATTGGAAAGACAAAGATGGTTCAGGTCAATTTTGGAAGTAATAAGGGGTACGACTCAACAAACAGATTCTTTGCCTTGGAAGCAGCAGGAGGAGCATTGTTAGATATCGGAGTTTATGCGACATCATTTGCAAGAACATTTTTAAGTGAAATACCGAATACGATCCTTACAACTGTTGAATACCTAGAGACAGGAGCAGATGAACAATCAGGAATTATCATGAAGAATACAAAAGGAGAGATGGTTGTCATGTGTCTGACACTTCGTGCAAAACAGCCAAAACGAGGAGTTGTAACAGGTGATAAGGGATATATTGAAGTATATGAATATCCAAGAGCCTGCAAGGCAACGATTACCAATACAGAGACTGGAGAAGTGGAGACAGTCGAAGCTGGAAAAACGGAAGATGCACTGAGATATGAAGTAGAGGCAATGGAAGCAGCAGTCAGTGGAGATTACAATGATGATAATCCAGAGATTACAAGAGATACAATGAAGATTCTGACAAGTGTTAAGACACAGTGGGGAATGAAATACCCATTTGAGTAAAGAGTAGATAAAACTCAAGATTTTAACTGGACGGAGCTTTTCTTATCGGTTATACTTAATAAGTATGGAAGCGGAGAGGAGCGATAAGATGATCCAGATTTACAAGAATTATGAAGGAAAAAAAGAATTAGAAGAATTAGATCATATCGAACTGGAATCGTGGGTGATGGTCACAGACCCAACGATGGAAGAACTTACCAATATATCGATAGATTATAAGATCGACATGGATGATCTGAAAGCAGCACTGGATACAGAAGAACGCTCCCGATTAGAGAATGAAGATGACTATACGATGATACTTGTGAACATTCCGGTTGTAGAAGAAGAGGACGGGAAGAAATGGTACGAGACGATTCCTCTGGGAATCTTTATTACAAGGAAGATCGTATTTACGGTATGTTTAAAACAGACGAATATCTTAAAACAGTTTGTGGACGGTCTGGTATCGAATTTTTATACATACATGAAGACGAGATTTGTCTACCAGATCCTTTATAATAATGCCGCGTTGTTCCTGTATTATCTGCGAGTGATCGATCAGAGAGCGAATCAGGTAGAAGATCTGTTACATGAGACATACCAGAATCAGGATCTGATCCAGCTTTATGATCTGGAAAAATGTCTTGTGTACTTTACAACAGCATTAAAGTCCAATGAAGTAGTGCTGGAGAAATTAAGAAAACATATCGGATTAAGACATTACGAAGAAGATCAGGAACTTCTGGAGGATGTTATCATCGAGAACAAGCAGGCGATGGAGATGACAGATATCTACCATAATATCTTAAGAAGTACGATGTCGCTGTTTGGTTCGATCATTGATAATAACCTGAATCAGGTGATGAAATTCCTTGCAGCGATCACGATTATATTAGAATTGCCGACGATGATCTCTGGACTTTATGGAATGAACGTCAATGGTGTCGGAATGCCGTTTGCGACGAAAGCATATGGATTTGCAGCGATTTCTATTTTTTCTGTTATCGTATGTCTGATCGCTGTCTATATCCTGAAAAAGAAGAATATCTTATAATGAAAGATGAAGAATCACGCAAGGTGGTTCTTCATTTGTTTTAGTGCATTTTTTTCAAGACGACTGACCTGAGCCTGTGAGATGGAAATTTCATCGGCAACCTCGGTCTGCGTTTTGCCCTCAAAGAAACGCATTTTGATAATATCGTACTCGCGATCGGGAAGCCGGTCCATGGCTTCTTTCAGCGCGATAGATTCAACCCAGACATCTTCTTTGTTTTTCTTGTCTTTTACCTGATCCATCAGATACAGAGTATCCCCGCCATCCTGATAGACTGGTTCATAAAGAGAAAGAGGAGTAGCGATCGCATCAAGCGCGAATAAGACATCTTCTTTTTTCATATCGATTTCTTTTGCGATCGCATCGATCGTTGGCTCGTGATTTAATTTCTTTGTGAGGGATTCTCTTGTGCTGATCGCTTTATACGCAGTATCACGAAGAGAACGGCTGACACGCATACTGTGGTTATCTCTTAAATATCGTTTTACTTCCCCGATGATCATCGGAACGGCATAAGTAGAAAATTTGACATTGAGGTTACGGTCAAAATTATCAATGGCTTTCATAAGTCCGATGCATCCAACCTGAAACAGATCATCTGCATTTTCACCGCTTGAGGAAAAACGCTGGATAATACTTAAAACAAGACGCAGGTTGCCTTTGATATATTGTTCTCTGGCATCGGTATCACCCTGTTCGATCTTTTCAAATAAAGATTCTTTTTCTTCATTGGAAAGCAAAGGGAGAGATGAAGTATTGACGCCGCAGATTTCTACTTTATTTCGTGCCATAATTAAGTTCCTCCATTTGTGATTCGTTTAGTAAAATGATGCACAGAATAAAGCAACTTTATACGTTGAAAAAAATGGAAGAGAAAATTGACTTATGATTTTGCCGGTGCTATCATGAGGATAAATACAATCAAAGGAGAGTAAAGATGAAGAAGATATTAGCTTCGATCATGATGTTAAGCCTGATGTTCTGTCTAAGTGCATGTAATGTGCCATGGCAGAAGAAAGATACACAAAAAGAAGTAAAAAGAGAGGTCATACAGGCAGATAAAGTGCAAGGAACCATGGAAGGAATGACGCTGAAAGTCGGAGTGTCAAATGATATGGCTCCATTTTCATATTACGATGAAGAACAAAAGAAGATTGTGGGATTTGATATCGATCTTTTAGACAAGATCAGTGATTATCTAGGGTTTGAATATAAACTTTATCCACTCAGCATGAAGCAGATTGAACAAAAGATCAAGGATAAAGAGATCGATCTTGCGATCGCCGGAATTTCAATCACAGATGCAAGACAGAGAGAGTATTCATTTACAGACGCATATTATGAGACGTATCTTCAGATCGTGGTTCATAAGAATACGGGAATTACAGACCGCAAGGATGTGGAAGGAATGAAGATCGGAGTTGTCACAGGAACTTCGAGCGAGGAATACGCAAAGGAATATATAGCAGAACATAATAATAAGATCAAGACATATAAGACGGCAGAAGAAGTTTTTAAGGATCTGGAAGACGAGAAGATTGATGCAACGATCTATGATGCACTGGGAATTCAGGCATATATGAAGGAACACAAAGATACAACGAATCTCAATGTGTTAGATGAGCAGCTTAATTCAGAGGAAAGTAACTATGGTATTATGTTTGCAAAGGGATATAAGTATCTGGATCAATTTAATGTAGCATTGCAGGTTCTTAACAACAATGGAAGTTATCAAAAGATCAAAGAACAGTGGATCAGAACAAAAGAATAAGAGAAAAGAGACGGATATCGGAAGGATGTCCGTCTCTTTGATTATATAAATATTGATCGCAAAAATAAAAGATTACAGTAATAATGTTTGAAGCCATGAAACTTCTTCCTCAGTAAGATGAGGAGCAAGACTGTCATATACCAGCTTCTGGTAATCAGCCAGGAGTCTGCGTTCTTTTTCGTTGAATAAGGACAGATCAACACCATCCAGATCAATAGGCACAAGGGTTAGCGGTTCAAAATGAAGGAAAGCTCCATATTCATTTTGCTGCCATTTTTTACAAAGAAGCATATTTTCTGTACGGATACCATATCTGCCAGGAACATAGACACCTGGCTCGTCAGTAATAACCATACCAGGCTGCAATACGGCATCAAGATTTTCTGGGTTTGATCTCCAGCGGAAAGCATTCGGCCCTTCATGGACACCAAGAAAATATCCGACACCATGGCCGGTTCCACAGCGGTAATCAACGCCTTCTTCCCAGAGTGGTTCTCTCGCAAGAATATCAAGATTGCTTCCACGGCATCCTGACAGGAATTTGGCATCGGCGAGTGTGAGCATGGATTTTAATACCAGTGTAAAATATTTTCGTTCTTCATCAGAAATCGGACCTAAGATAAAAGTTCTGGTAACATCCGTTGTACCACCATAATACTGTCCTCCAGAGTCGATCAACAACATCCCTTCATTCGTTACGGAAACATCGGATTCTTCTGTTGACTGGTAATGCATCATAGCAGCATGGTCTTTATAAGCACAGATCGTTTCAAAACTTAATCCTGTGTAATCGAGCTGTTTCTTACGTTCTTCTTCGAGACGGTCAGAGATTGTACGTTCTGTCATAGGAAGTTTTCCAACGTTTGTTTTCAGCCAGTACATAAATTTCGTCATAGCGATTCCGTCGTTGATGTGGCATTCTTTTAAATGCTGCATCTGGGTTTCATTTTTGACGGATTTCATAAGTTCGGTAGGATTTTTACCTTCTGTGATCTTGCATTTAAACAAGAGATTATAATGGTAATAGTTTGTAAGATCAGGGTCTAATAAGACATTTGTATGCTGGTCTTTTAAGAAAGAATCAATTTCGGCGTAATCACGGATCATAATGTTATGTTCTTTAAAACGCTGGAATGCGACAGCGGAAATACAGTCTTTTCTAAGGAACAGATAACACTGGTCCTTTGTGATCCATGCATAACTGTAAAACAGCGGAGTACATGCAATGTCATCACCACGCAGATTAAATAACCATGCAATATCCGGAAGTGAAGAAAGGAAGAAGGCATCAGCACCGATTTCCTCCATCTTTTGGCGTACACGGTCAAGTTTTGAATCGGTATGTTCACCGCTGTATTTGATATCATGGCGGTAAACAGGAGTTTTTGTAATTGCAGGACGCCCGTTCTCAGCCCAGATATGTTCTACAAGCCGCAGATCAAAGCGGAATTCAAAACCGTATTTTTTGGAAAGTTTTAAGATTTTCTTTCCGTAGGAAGCAGAGATCGTAAGCCCGTTCATTCCAAGAATGTCACCAGAGTGCAGATTCTGCTCAAGAAACTGCAAAGTTGTAGGAACACCACAAACGCCCTGTTTCATTAAGGTGATATCAGAAGAAATCTGTTGTTCAGCTTGTGTAAAATAACGCCCGTCTGTCCAAAGCCATCCCTGTTCTAAACCAGCCAGAAAAGTCCCGGCAGAACCAGTGAAGCCGGAAATATATTGTCTGCATTTAAAATAATCATCCACATATTCAGATTGATGAGGATCTTCGCTTGGAACGAGATAATATGTAATGTTTTGTGATCTCATAACATCACGAAGTTTCATAAAATTTGTATTCATGACTCATACCTCCATTTGTCATATTCGTACGCCTGAATGTGTATTTGTCAGCGTACATTTATCTTAATTATAGTAGATTGATAGGAATTCGTAAAGAAAAAGAAAATGATGTATGAGCATTATTTCACTCAAAAAAGTTGAAAAGAACAAATGAGTTAATGTATAATCAATTAGAACAATTATAAAAGTTATAAAGGAGAAAACTATGAAGAATATGCTAGTTGCCCAGTCAGGAGGCCCATCTGCAGCAATCAATGCAACGATCACAGGTGTGATTGATGCAGGAATCGCAAGTGATCAGGTTGAACACGTTTATGGAGCGCTGAATGGAATTAAAGGTGTACTGAATGAGAACTTTGTAAAATTAGACGAAGTATGTGATACAAAAGAAAAAAGGGATTTATTATCTGTAACACCAGCAGCAGCTTTGGGATCATGCCGCTGGAAACTAAAAGATCCAAAAGAAAATGCGGAAGAATTTGAAGAGATCATCCGCATTTTAAGAAAGAATAATATTGGATATTTTATCTACACAGGTGGAAATGATTCCATGGACACGGTATATAAATTATCTCTTTACTGCAAAGAGAATAATATTGATGATATCAAAGTCATGGGAGCACCAAAGACAATTGACAACGACCTCGGAGAGACAGATCATTGTCCTGGATTTGGATCTGCTGCCAAATTCATCGCAACTGCATTTACAGAGATTGCATGTGACTGCTTTGTATACGATGTACCATCTGTAACGATCGTAGAGGTTATGGGAAGAAATGCCGGATGGCTGACAGCATCTTCCGCACTCGCAAGAACAGAAGAAAGACGAGTTCCACAGCTGATCTATCTGTGCGAGAAAGTATTTGATGAAGAAAAATTCATCGAAGACGTGAACAAGGCACTTGAGAAAGAGAATAATATCATCGTGGCAGTCAGCGAAGGTGTGAAAGATGCCACAGGACATTATGTTGGAGAAGAAACAAAATCCGGAAAAGAAGATGCATTTGGACACAAATACCTGTCAGGAATCGGAAAATATCTGGAAGGTTTAGTTGGTGAGAAGATCGGATGCAAAGTAAGATCTGTAGAATTAAATATTCTTCAGAGATGTGCTGGATATATGTTAAGTGAAACAGATATCATCGAATCAAGAAATCTCGGAGCATTCGCAGCAGTCAGTGCGATCCGCGGAGAAAGCGGAATGATGTCTGCGTTAAAGAGAACTTGTGATGATCCATATCAGGTAGAGATTGAACTTGCAGATCTGTCTAAGATTGCAAACTTTGAAAAGAAAGTTCCGATGGAATGGATCAACGAAGAAGGAAATGACATTGAAGAAGGGCTTCTTACATATCTGAAACCACTGATTCAGGGAGAAGTACAGATTCCATACGAAAATGGAGTGCCAAAACATTTTATTTTATAATCAGATACATAAAATCCGGGATGCTGCCTGATATCGGCATCCCGGATTTTTTATTTGAGTTCATAGGGAATATGAGATTTTTTCTTATTAGAATAAGAATCCTTCTTATTCTTTGCCGACTGCGATATAAAATAGTGATTGATCTCGGCTCCAATAAAGAGCATCATCATACAAAAATACAGCCAGAACAAGGTCAGTAAGATACTGGTCAGTCCTCCATACATAGTACTGAAAAAAGAAAAATTATCAAAATACATGGAGAAGAAGAATGACAGTACAAACCATGCAACGGAACTAAAAAATGCTCCCGGAAGGATCTGCTTTGTCTTAAAGTTCTCACTTGGCAGGAAACGATACATGATAATAAAGACGATCATGAACGTAAAAAATGCAAGTAAAAACCGCACAGCTGCAAAAAATACACGTTTATTCTCAAGAACTGGTTCAAAGCGGTATAACTGAAGCAGTAAAGAGTTACCGAACAGAAGAAGGATCAGGCCAAATAATACGGCGATCGCTAAAAGTCCGATATAAATGCTTGAAATAAAACGTAAAACAAAATAGTTTCTTTTCTCTGGAATCTCATGGATCGTGTTAAGGCCTGTCATCATAGATAAGATTCCTTTGGATGCAGACCACAATAAAGTAAGGATTGTGATCGACATATAAGTTGTTGTAAGTTTTCCATTTAAAGATCTTATGATCGGTACGACCATTCCGCTGTACTTAGGCGGCAGATAAGTAAGAACGAGTTCTATCATATCGTTTGGCGTGATCGGAAAATACTTTGAAAGACTCAGTACGACGATCATAAACGGAAAAAATGAAAGGATCGTAAAGAAAGCAGCCTGAGCAGAAAATGCCGTGACATGATCCCGCTGTGCTTTATCTATGATCGATCCAATCATGGAAATTAATTTTAACATATTTTAATACCTCGTAATTGATACCTCATAATATCATAATTCAGGCGATTGTACAAGGTTTGGATTCACGAGATCGAAAGTTGCGATTGGAAAAAATATCACAAATATACAAAAAGACATCTTGCATAGAACATAAATTTGTGGTATAGTTCCTATCAGAGTAAAAAAGAGATTATAATTATTTAAAAAGAATAAACAAATTATAAAAAAATTCTTAAATTATTCTATTGACAAAGTGAAAAGACCTTGTTAAAATATAAACATAAGTTAACAAGAGATTACGAGGAGGATTGTTACTGGTAGTGCAGGCTAAACCAACTTATTGAATTTCACAGCAGGGAAAGTGGAAGCATATAAGTGCGGTTTATTTTTTTTGTGAAATGCGCAGCTGGTAAGACTAAAGTCTTTCCGTTGGAGAGTATGAGGTAGGGTTGTGCAGATTACAAAGATTGTAAATAATAACATTGTAATTTCAGAAGACAAGAATCATAAAGAAGTTGTACTGATGGGTAAGGGCCTTGGCTTTCAGAAGCATAAAGGAGATGAGATCAAGACAAGTCAGATTGAGAAGACTTACGTCATGAAAGACCATGGTATGACACAGCGTTTTCAGGAGATGTTAACTGATATTCCGATCGAGAGAGTGAAGATTTGTAATAAGATCATTCAGTATGCAAAGGATACGCTGCAGAAGAATATTAATGATAATATTTATATTTCACTCACAGACCATATCAATTTTGCGATTGAGAGAGTCGAGATGGGAGTGCCGTTCCAGAATCCGTTTTTATGGGAGATCAAGAAGTTTTATTATCAGGAATACCTGATCGGGAAAGTAGCGATCGGTATGATCGAGAAAGAACTGAAAGTTACACTTCCACAGGATGAAGCAGCGTTTATCGCATTACATATTGTGAATGCAGAACTTGATCTGGATATGACAGAGATGGTTTCGATGACGAAGCTTGTGAACGATATTTTAAAGATCGTGGATAAACACTTTGGAGAACAGATTGGTAAGGAATCTGTTTTTTATGAGAGATTTATCACACATTTAAAGTTCTTTGCACAGAGAGTTTATATGGGCAAGGAAGTGAAAAGTGATGATACAGAATTCCAGGAGATCATAAGGAATAAGTATCACGAATGTATTGGGTGCGTAGATGAAATTAAGAACTACGTGAAGAAGACTTGCAATCATGATATTACAGATGAAGAACTTATGTATTTAACCGTACATATCAAGCGAGTTACTACAAGATAAAAGTTTATATTGTTGATCAGGATTGTTACTGGTAATGCAGGCTAAACTTGATTTGAATCATGGATTTTCCAGAAAGTCCAGATTTCTTTGTGAAAGTATTTTTGCAGGGGATTTGGATGATGTGGAGGTGCGGGTTTGAATCAGGTTTTTTTATTTATAAGGTTTTCTTATAAAATATATAATTAATTAGCTTATGAAAATATAGAAAAGGAGGAATAAAAAAATGGTAGGAATTATTCTTGCTACACATGGTGATTTCGCCAAGGGTATCTTACAGTCCGGGTCCATGATTTTTGGTGACCAGCCAAATGTTGCGGCTTGTACATTACAGCCAAGCATGGGACCAGAAGACATCAAAAAACAGATGGAAGATGCCATTGCCGGATTCGAAAACCAGGATGAAGTGCTGATTATGGTTGATTTATGGGGTGGAACTCCATTTAACCAGGCCAACGGATTAATTGCTGGACATGAGGACAAATGGGCAATCGTTGCTGGATTAAATCTTCCAATGTTAGTCGATGCATACGCTTCTCGTATGATGATGGACACAGCACATGAAGTTGCAGCTCAGATTTCCGGAAGCGGAAAAGAAGGTGTGAGAATCTATCCAGAATCTCTTGAACCTAAGAAAGAAGAAGTTGCACCAGCTGCCGCAGCAGCACCTCAGGGAGCGATCCCAGAAGGAACAGTACTTGGAGACGGTCACATTAAGATCGGTCTTACTCGTATCGACACACGTTTATTACATGGACAGGTGGCTACAACATGGACAAAGATGGTAAACCCAGACCGTATCATTGTTGTATCTGATGCCGTATCAAAAGATGATCTTCGTAAGAGAATGATCATTGAGGCAGCACCTCCAGGAGTAAAAGCGCACGTTATCCCAATCTGGAAGATGGTCGAAGTATCAAAAGATCCAAGATTTGGTGAGACAAAAGCAATGCTCCTGTTTGAAACACCTCAGGATGTATTAAAAGCAATCGAAGGTGGAGTTGATATCAAAGAGATCAACTTAGGATCATTAGCTCATTCAACAGGTAAAGTTGTAGTAACAAAAGCTGTTGCAATGGGTAAAGATGATGTAGAAACTTTCGAGAAATTGATCGACAAAGGTGTTACATTCAATGTACGTAAAGTACCAAGCGATTCTCCAGAAAATATGGATGAAATGCTTAAGAAAGCGAAAGCAGAACTTAAATAATCAATTTATAAAAAATATATAGGAGGAATTATCATGTCAGTTATTTCAATGGTATTAGTTGTTATCGTTGCATTCCTGGCTGGTATGGAAGGTGTCCTGGATGAATTCCAGTTCCATCAGCCATTAGTAGCTTGTACATTAATCGGACTTGTAACCGGACAGCTTGTTCCTTGCATCATTCTTGGAGGTAGTCTTCAGATGATCGCTTTAGGATGGGCTAATATCGGTGCAGCCGTTGCCCCAGATGCTGCATTAGCAGCCGTTGCATCTGCAATCATTCTTGTTCAGGGTGGACAGGGAAGAGCTGGTGTTGATACTGCCATCGCAGTAGCAATCCCATTAGCAGTAGCAGGATTATTCTTAACAATGATCGTTCGTACACTTTCCGTTATCTGTGTTCATCAGATGGATGCAGCTGCTTCAAAAGGTAGCTTCAAAGGTGTAGAAGCATGGCATATCATTGCAGTTTGCTTACAGGGTATCCGTATCGCGATCCCAGCAGCAGCATTACTTGCAATTCCATCATCTGCCGTATCTGCTGCATTAAATAGTATGCCAGCATGGTTAACAGATGGTATGTCTATCGGTGGTGGTATGGTCGTAGCTGTAGGTTACGCAATGGTTATCAACATGATGGCAACAAAGGAAGTATGGCCTTTCTTCGCAATTGGTTTCTGTCTGGCTGCTGTTTCAGACTTAACACTGATCGCATTAGGTGTTATCGCTGTATCTATGGCACTGATTTACCTGAAACTGTCTGAAAATGCAGGATCTGGTAACGGTGGAAGCAATACTGGTGACCCATTAGGCGATATTTTAAATGATTATTGATTGAGAAGGAGGTAAGAAAAATGGCAGAAAATAAAATTCAATTAACAAAAAAAGATAGATTATCTGTAGCATTACGTTCTACTTTCCTTCAGGGTTCTTGGAACTATGAACGTATGCAGAATGGTGGTTGGTGTTTCGCAATGATTCCAGCTATCAAGAAATTATATACAAATAAAGAAGATCAGATTGCAGCATTAAAACGTCATCTGGAATTCTTCAACACACATCCATATGTTGCATCTCCAGTTATCGGTGTTACACTGGCCCTGGAAGAAGATAAAGCAAATGGTGCACCTGTAGAAGACAGTGCGATTCAGGGTGTTAAAGTCGGAATGATGGGACCTTTAGCTGGTGTTGGTGATCCAGTATTCTGGTTCACAGCAAGACCTATCCTTGGAGCTTTAGGAGCTTCTCTTGCGATGGGTGGAAGTATCCTTGGACCAATTTTATTCTTCGTATTATGGAATGTAATTCGTTGGGCATTCATGTGGTATACACAGGAATTTGGTTACAATGTAGGAACAAAGATCACAGAAGACTTATCAGGTGGATTACTTCAGAAAGTAACAAAAGGAGCATCTATCCTTGGTATGTTCGTTCTTGGTGCCTTGATCGAACGTTGGGTAAGTATCAA
Source organism: Eubacteriaceae bacterium (assembly GCA_902362875.1). Taxonomy (GTDB): domain Bacteria; phylum Bacillota; class Clostridia; order Lachnospirales; family Lachnospiraceae; genus Anaerostipes. Next base: position 103,420 of record CABIYF010000006.1, read on the forward strand.
CTTTACACCTGTAGTATCTAAGGTTACATTAAGTGAAGGAGCTTACATCGACTGGGCTAAACTTCCAGCAGGAGCTGAAGGAATTAAGACAGCATTATCACAGCAGGCATCCGGTATGGCACTTGATCCAGTAAAAGTTACAACTCTTCAGGACAACTTAAACTCCCTGATTCCAGGATTTGTACCATTACTGTTAACACTGTTATGCATGTGGTTATTAAAGAAAAACGTTTCTCCAATCATCATTATCATCGCATTATTCATCGTTGGTATTGGTGGACACGTTATTGGATTATTATAAGAATAATCAAGCACATATACAAAAGGCCCGGATGTCCGGGCTTTTTGCTTATATAAGAAGATAAAAAATATATGAATGAAGATAAATAAAAAGTCATCTTGTATAAGCAAAGAAAATTGTATAAAATGAAACTGAGAGCTTACAAAACGAAGGAGGGCTTATGGCACAATCAATCAATACAAAAGTCGATGTTGTAGTAGAGGCAACATCTTATCAAGGACTTACAAACTATGGGAAAATCATGGTTGGAGACAAAGGATTTGAATTTTTTAACACAAGAAATGTCAATGATTACATCCAGATTCCATGGGAAGAAGTTGATTATGTAATCGCATCTGTGATGTTTAAAGGAAAGAAGATTCCACGTTATGCGATCCAGACAAAGAAGAATGGTACATTTTCTTTTGCATCCAAAGAACCAAAGAAAGTACTACGTGCAATTAACCAGTATATACCATCCGAACGCCTTGTACGTTCTTTAAGTTTCTTTGATGTGCTGAAACGTAACATTATGCCATCGAAGAAAAATGCGAAGATCAAAAAATAAGAGTAACGTTAAAGTTACGAGATGAAAAAGGAGAAGGTATTATGGGACATATTTTAAGAATGAAACCAGTATTTAAAGAGATGATCTGGGGAGGAACAAAATTAAAGGATATTTATGGTTATGATATTCCAAGTGATCATACAGGAGAATGCTGGGCAATTTCTGCACATAAGAACGGAGACTGTGCGATCGCAGATGGAGAATACAAAGGACAGACATTATCCTGGTTATTCGAAAATCATAGAGAATTATTTGGTAACATCGAAGGAGACCAGTTCCCATTACTTGTAAAGATCATTGATGCAAAAAATGACCTGTCTGTACAGGTGCATCCAGATGATGCGTATGCAAAAGAACATGAAGATTCTCTTGGAAAGACAGAGTGTTGGTTTGTACTTCAGGCAGATGAAGGAACAAAGATGGTTATGGGTCACCATGCAAAGACAAAAGACGAACTTGTCAAAGCAATTGAGAATGATGATTATGATAATCTGTTAAATTCATTTAAGATCAAAGCAGGAGATTTCTTCTATATCCCGTCTGGAACATTACATGCGATCTGCAGCGGTTCTTTAATCTATGAAGCACAGCAGTCATCTGATATCACATATCGTGTATATGACTATCATAGAAAAGGTGCAGATGGGAAAGAAAGACAGCTTCATGTACAGCAGTCTATTGATGTAACAAATGTACCAGCAAATGTAGATCAGAATAAAGAATTTCCACAGACAGCATTAGAAAATGGTACAAAGACAAGATACGTTGACAGTGAATTCTTTAAAGTTGACCGTTATGAGTTAACTGGTAAAAATGTGATCAAAAATGATGAGCCATTTATGATGGTAAGTATCACAGAAGGAACTGGAACATTAGAAGGAAATGAAGTAAAAAAAGGTGATCATTTCGTTATCTGTTCCGATCAGGAAGAAGTAACTTTCGATGGAACAATGGAAGTTATGATCTCTACATTATAATGATGAACAAAAAAGATCAAGAAGGATTATAAAAATATAAAATAAGGAAGTTTTATATGAAAGAAAAAGGAAAGATATTTGGTGTTCTGCAAAGAGTAGGACGTGCATTTATGCTTCCAATCGCTATTTTGCCAGTTGCAGGTCTTTTGCTTGGAATTGGACAATCTTTGACAAATGAAACGATGCTTCGGGCCTATCATCTGATGAAGATCATGGGTCCGGGGACTATTTTGTATGGAGTGATTAAAGTTGGAAGCGATTGTGGAAGTATTATATTTGACAACCTTCCATTGATATTTGCAATGGGAGTTTCAATTGGGATGGCAAAGGCAGAGAAAGCGGTAGCAGCATTATCAGGTGCATTGTCTTTTTTTGTTATGCACGAAGCTATTTCATCGATGCTTTCTTTGCATGGTGATACTTATACGATGCATACGGGAGCAACCGACCAGATCCTTGGAATTACATCATTGCAGTTAGGTGTATTTGGAGGAATTATTGTTGGACTTGGTGTTGGATATCTACATAACCGTTTTTATAAAATAAAACTTCCAGAAGTTTTATCGTTTTTTGGTGGGACAAGGGCAGTGCCGGTTATTTGTACCATTGTATATGTCGGTGTTGGAATTTTAATGTTCTTTATCTGGCCGCCGATCCAGAACCTGATGTATTCCATTGGAGGAATCGTAAGAGCGTCTGGATATTTTGGAACTTTTATTTATGGAGTGATGGAGCGTGCGTTGATTCCATTTGGATTACATCATGTATTTTATCTTCCATTCTGGCAGACATCACTTGGTGGGACGATGGAAGTGGCGGGGAAAATGATCGATGGAGCACAAAATATCTTTTTTGCCCAGCTGGCAGATCCCGCAACAACATATTTTAATGTAGAAGCGACAAGATTTATGGCAGGAAAATTTCCATTGATGATCTTTGGACTGCCAGGTGCAGCACTCGCAATTTACCGCTGTGCAAGGCCTGAACAGAGAAAAGTGGTCGGTGGACTTATGATTTCCGCAGCATTAACATCAATGCTTACAGGGATTACAGAACCATTGGAATTTACCTTTTTATTTGTCGCTCCGGGACTATACGCAATTCATTGTGTTTTTGCAGGACTTGCGTATATGATGATGCATGTATTAAAAGTCACAGTTGGACTAACATTTTCAGGAGGACTGATCGACCTGTTCTTTTTTGGAATTCTGCAGGGTCAGGAAAAGACAAACTGGATGATGGTGATACCACTTGGAATTGTTTATTTTATTGTATATTATTTCTTATTTCATTTTCTGATCTTGAAACTTGACATCAAAACGCCGGGAAGAGAAGAAGAGGTGACAACTGAATTTGAAGATGACTCCGAATATGAATATAGAGAGGATTTTTCAGAAGAATTATTAGCGAAGATCGCAGCTGGTCTTGGAGGCAAAAAGAATATTGGAGATATTGACTGTTGTGTTACAAGACTTCGATGCGGACTGAAAGATATAAGTCTGGTAGATGATGCTATGATCAGGGAGACAGGATCAAGAGGAATCCTAAAACGAGGCAACAGCATCCAGATCATCTATGGACCGCATGTGACGGTATTAAAATCAGAACTCGAAGATTACTTAAGAACCAGACGAGCAAAGAAAGAAATCAAACAATTACTGAAAGAAAATACACACTCCAAGGAAGAAACACAGCAGGAAAGTATTGCCTGTCCGATCAAAGGAAATGTGATCGAGTTAGAAGAAGTAGGAGATGAAGCATTTTCTGGAGGAATGCTAGGAGAAGGTTTTGCGATCAATCCGGAAGAAGGAAAATTATATGCACCGGTAGATGGTATCATTGCGGCGGTATTCCGTACCAAGCATGCACTTGCTATGGAATCAAAGGAAGGTGCAGAAGTTCTCATTCATTTGGGACTTGATACGGTCAAGCGAGATGGAAAAGGCTTTCATATGAAGGTGGAAGCCGGACAGAAAGTAAAAAAAGGAGAACTCATCTGTGAGTTTGACTTGGAAGATATGAAAGCAGATGGATACGTTATGACGACTCCGGTAGTGATAAGCAATAACGCAGAATATGCAAGTATCGCATTGAATCATATTGGAGGTTGTAACGCAGGGGAAGAAATACTAACCCTCTACAAATAGGTAACTATAAAGTTAAATATAGATACAATTCTTAAACTCAAAAAGAAGGAATATAATTTATGAGCTGTATCGCAGGTCATGTTATATTCCTTCTTTTTGCTTGCATACAAAAAACAGCCGTAGTAAAATAAAACACATATGTAAACGAAAGAGAAGGACTAAAAATATGAAGAAAGAACAGATCAGAGGATCGTTATTGTTATTGGTGGCAGCTATTATATGGGGAAGTGCATTTGTCTCACAAAGTGTCGGAATGGAGTATGTGGGACCATTTACATTTAATTGTGTAAGAAGCTTGATCGGAGGTATCGTACTGATTCCCTGTATCGCTATTTTAAATCAGGGAAAATCAAAGAAGAAGATGATATTATCTGAGAAAAAAAGATTACTGCTTGGAGGAGTCTGCTGTGGGATTGCACTGACAACAGGAAGTACCTTGCAGCAATTTGGAATCATGTACACAACCGTAGGAAAAGCAGGCTTTATCACAGCTTTTTATATTATTATCGTACCAATTCTAGGAATATTTTTAGGTAAAAAATGCGGGATGTCTGTCTGGATCAGTGTTGTGATCGCATTGGCAGGGCTTTATTTTTTATGTATCACAGATGAATTTTCCATTGGAAAAGGAGATATCTATGTATTCTTATGTGCAATCGCATTTTCTGTTCATATTTTGGTGATCGATTATTTCACGCAGTTTAACGATGGAGTTAAATTATCTTGTATACAGTTCTTTGTATGTGGAATTATCTGCTTCGTGCCTATGGTGTTGTTTGAACATCCAGAGATCGGCATGATTTTGCTTGCGTGGAAGCCGATTTTGTATGCTGGAGTGATGTCTTGCGGTGTTGCTTATACATTGCAGATCGTGGGGCAGAAACATATGAATCCAACAGTGGCATCATTGATTCTTAGTTTGGAGTCTGTGACATCTGTGATCGCGGGATTTCTTGTGCTGCATCAGAATTTAAGTCAGAGAGAATTGATTGGGTGTGGGTTGATGTTTGTGGCGATTGTTTTGGCGCAGCTTCCAGAAAAAATGTAGTTTGAATGGTAGTCGGTTCATTGTATATGAGAAAAACGAAATAATAGCATAGCAGATCCAGACCAGAAATTTATGCACGTCATTTTGACAGGTCGCTTATACGCAAATTTTCCTTGCAAAACTCGCCTCGCTCAAACATTGCACCAAATTTGTTGCGAACCTGTCAAAATAACGGCAAAATTTCAATGGTTCTGGATTTGCTATGCTATTATTTCGTTTTTCTCATATACACGGACGGTTATTCAAATCCCAACATCTACCCTTCAATATACAAAGCACCTCGACAAAATGTTACAAAAACAGACAAAATGTTACAGAAATATTACGAAATAATAATTAAAAGTATTGACATACTAACTATAAGTGCTATAATACACACATACTCGAGTTAACAAAATTGTAACATTTACAGGAGGAACATTATGGTGACGAGGAAAATGAGACTGTCGATGGCGATGCTTACGATTGCCGCGAGTGTGTTAACGACAGGAAATATAAAAGCAGATGAGAAAAATACGACAAAAGAAACCAATACAACAACCAGTGAATATGCGAATAAGGCAGTTGCAGATATTTATTCTACAACGACATTGAACATTCGAAAAACAGGCAGTACAAATGCGAAGATCATAGGAAAAATGAAAAAAGGTAATATCGCAACTGTGCTGAAGAAAGGATCAGAATGGTCGAAAGTAAGATCAGGAAATGTCACAGGATATGTGAAGAATCAATATCTTGTCTTTGGAGATGAGATTGAGAATTTTGCAAAAGAAAATGTGAAGAAGGTAGCGAAAGTTCAGACCGAAACATTGAGAGTTCGCAAGAAGGCATCTACGGATTCGAAGATTGTTACATTGGTATCCGAAGATGATAAATTAAAAGTGAAGAATCAATCCGGTGACTGGGTAAAAGTCAAAGTCGATGGTGAGACAGGATATGTGTCAAAGGATTATGCCAAAGTAACATATTCTTTTGGAAAAGCAAAATCCATGAAAGAGATTCAGGCAGAACAAGAAGCGAAAGAAGCAAAGAAAAGAGCAGAAGAAGCAGCTCAAACAGCAAAAAGAAGTGCATCAGTATCTACGACATCAAGCAATCATACTTCGGATAGTAAAACAACATCTGCAAGCACAACAAGTTCAGCGGCGGCAACAAAGGAATCTTCTGTATCAGTATCATCTGGTGGTTCATCAGCGACTGGAAGCAGGATTGCAAGTTATGCGCAGCAGTTTGTTGGAAATCCATATCGTTATGGTGGAAACAGCTTGACAGGAGGAATTGACTGTTCTGGATTTACGCAGCAGATCATGGCGAAGTTTGGATACAGTATCAGCCGTACGAGCAGTTCTCAGGCGGGAGAAGGAAGAGCAGTATCTACAAGCAGCTTGAGAGCCGGAGATCTGGTGTTTTATGGAAATGGTGGAAGTATCAATCATGTAGCGCTTTATATCGGCGGCGGACATGTGGTACATGCAAGTAATTCGGCACCATATCCACGAGGTGGAATTAAGATTTCAAATGTAAATTACAGAACACCGATCTGTGCAAGACGTATCATAGGATAGAGAAAGAATTACGAATATTGTTTTTATATGAAAAGAACGTAAAAGGATGATTCATGGCGAATCGTTCTCGTGCGTTCTTTCTTTTTGATGTTACAATAATATCAAAGGAAATATAAGAAATTGCAGCTATTCAGAGTATAAATAAGAAGAATGATCAAGGGGAAAATTTTGAAAAAACATGAAAAGGTCAAAAAATCAAAAACTCGAACAATTCTATTACGTTTTTGTATCATTGGTTTCGCAATCATTCTTTGCATGATTTTAGTTCCAGCGATCAATTATGGTATCATACAAAATTCATATAAAGGCGAAAAAATTTACCGACAGAGCATTAATACTTTACCGGTCAGAGATATTGCAATTGTACCAGGAACTTCTGTTTTGGATGATACGCCAAATGCAAAATGTAAAGAACGTTTAGATACCGCAGAAATGTTATATAAAAAGAAACGGGTTTCATCGATTCTGGTTTCTGGAACAAAAAAAGAAACGAGTGTTATGTGCAGATATCTTATCAGTCATGGAATTCTGGCAAAAAATATTTTGCGTGATGCATCAGGAATTTCTTCCTATGAAACGATCGCCAGAGCTGCAGAAAAATTACCGAAGAAAACGGTTTACTTTTGTACACAGGAACTATATGCAAACCGGGCGCAATTTTTCATGAAGTGTGCAGGATTTGATGGAAAGATCGTGTGTGTAGATACCATGTTTTATTCCAATCCATGCAAAACATTTTTGAGAGAATATTTTGCTGATTCAAAAGCTGTTTTAAACTTCCTGCTGTATCATGGAAAACCAAAACAATCTATAAAAAAGTCTGGATTTGCGAAGCTTCCTTCCTATAAAGTGTCAGATACAAAGTATCATATTCAAGCGCAAAATAAGCAGGTACCGTCTGATTATCAAGTGGCAGATAGTAATCCGAATGATCATTATGATGTTGTGAAAGCCGTAGAATATGCAAGAACTTATGCCTTAAAAAGAAATCCATCCTACCCAGCATTTGAAAATAATTGCACAAACTTTGTTTCACAGTGCCTTGCTGCAGGTGGAATATCCATGACAGGAAAAGAGACGCCTTCTGATACGAAAAGACTTAAAGTTTCGAAAAAAAGTACAGATTGGTACAGCATTTCAAAAGAAGACAACCAAAAAATCAAACACTATACAACATCATCTGCATTTATCAATACAGATGATTTTTTGAAATATTTTCAAGAGGAACTTGGATATTCGCTATCCACATTTGATAATACCTATGAAGGAAAACTGAAATGTTACCAGACAATACAACAACGGTTAAAAATGATACTACCCAAGTCAAAAAACGACTTGCTGTCGGCACAAAAGTAACCTATAAAAAAGCTGTATACAAAATCACAAGAAGCACAAGTAAGTCAGCAGAAGTGACGCTTCTTTATATCAAGAGCAAAAAAGTAAAAAAATTCACGATTCCAACAAAGATCAAACTGTCTGATGGCAGAAAAGCAAAAGTAACAGGAATTGCAAAAAAAGCGTTCAACAAACGCAAAAAATTGAAGAGGATCGTGATTAAATCAAAATATTTAAAGAAAAAGAAGATTGCAAAAAATGCTTTTTATGGTTTATCAAAGAAAGCAAAAATCAAAGTGCCAAAGAAAAAACGGAAAGTCTATCAAAGATGGTTTAGAGCTAAGAAACTTTCAAAAAAATCAAAATCTACAGCTAAAAAAAGAAACCAGATGCAAATCATTGTGAGCATCTGGTTTCTTTTTTACATATACGAAGTATGAAAATAAAAAATTAAAATTCTGATATTGACAGAAGAACATCATATTAATAGAATGGAAAATGTATATTTTGGTTAGGAAAATAAAGATAGAAAAGAGATGTAGAAAGAAAAATATGAAAGAAAGACGTTTCACAAACAAGAAGCTGATCGCCCTTATGTTACCATTGGCAGTAGATCAGCTTTTAAATTCGTTTATGGGTACGGTAGATACTCTGGTAGTCAGTAACTTGGGATCGGCAGCGATTTCAGCGGTCAGCTTGGTGGATTCCATCAATATTCTGGTCGTACAGGCATTTTTTGCATTGGCATCTGGTGGTACGGTTGTTTGTTCGCATTATCTTGGGTGTGAGAAGAAGGATCGGGCAACCAATGCGGCCAGACAGTTAGTGTTTATTACATTGTCCATGTCACTGATCATTGCAATTGCATGCCATTTGTTTAGTGATCAGATTCTTGGTGTGATCTTTGGACAGGTGGAACCAGCAGTCATGGACAATGCGAAGAAGTATTTCTTCTTCTCTGCAATGTCATATCCATTTATTGCATTGTATGATGACGGAGCCTGCATTTTAAGAGCGCAGGAGAACAGCAAACTTCCAATGCAGATTTCATTTGTGGCAAATGGTATTAACGTCGCATTGAATCTCGTATTTGTATGGGTATTTCATTTTGGTGTGGCAGGATCTTCCGCAGCAACGATGATCGCCAGAGCATTTGCAATGGTTGCGGTACTTTACAAATTGAGAAGTCCAAAGATGAAGGTACAGCTTAGAGACTATTTTTCAATTCGCCCACAATGGGATGAAATTAAGAGAATCTTACATATCGGAGTTCCGTCAGGAATTGAAAATGGAATGTTCCAGTTTGGAAAACTTGCAATCCAGTCCACTGTATCACTGATGGGAACAGCAGCGATCGCCGCGCAGGGAATGACCAATATCATCGAAAACTTAAATGGGATCATGTCGATCGGAATGGGAATCGGCCTGATGACAGTGGTTGGAGAATGCCTTGGTGCCGGAGAGAAGGAAGAGGCAGTCTATTATATAAAGAAGATATCCATTGCAGCAGAAGTTGTATTGATCATTACGTGTCTGTTAATGTTTGGACTTACTTATCCAATCACTTATTTTGGAGGTATGGAGCCGGAAAGCGCAAAACTTTGTATTTTCATGGTAACATGTATCACGATCGTAAAACCAATCGTGTGGATTATGGCATTTATTCCGCCATATGGTTTCAGGGCAGCAGGAGATGTCAAGTTTACAATGACAACATCCATGTTATGTATGTGGCTTTGCAGAGTAGTACTTGCGATGGTACTTGCAAGAGTGTTCCATATGGGACCAATTGCAGTATGGATCGGAATGTTTACCGACTGGACGATCAGAGCAATTATCTATATGGTACGATTTAGAAATAGAAAATGGCTTGCTCATCAGGTTATCTGATGTTCGTTGCGGATGATGTCTGTTCGTGTTATACTAAAATGTATTTGAAGATTGAAAAAATGAAGAAATAGATAGAAGGGATACAAATAAAATGAAAGTATCAGATTTTACATTTGATTTACCAGAAGAACTGATCGCTCAGGATCCTCTTGAGGACAGATCAAGTTCCAGATTATTAACATTAGATAAGAATACAGGAGAGATCGGACACGATGTCTTCCATAATATCGTAAATTATTTAAAACCGGGAGATTGTCTTGTGTTAAATAACACAAAAGTCATTCCAGCGAGACTGATCGGAGCCAAAGAAGAAACTGGTGGAAAGGTCGAAGTTTTACTGCTGAAGAGAAAACAGGACAATGTATGGGAAACACTTGTAAAACCGGGGAAGAAAGCACGTCCGGGAGCAAGAATCTCTTTTGGTGATGGAAAACTAGTCGGAGAAGTCATTGATGTTGTCGATGAAGGAAACCGTCTGGTGAAGTTTGAATATGAAGGTATTTTTGAAGAGGTGTTAGATGAACTTGGCCAGATGCCATTACCACCATATATCACACATCAGTTAAAAGACAAGAACCGTTATCAGACAGTCTATGCAAAATATGACGGATCAGCAGCTGCACCAACTGCGGGACTTCATTTTACAAAAGAATTATTACAGCAGATCAAAGATATGGGAGTGAACATTGCTTATGTAACACTTCATGTAGGACTTGGAACATTCCGTCCGGTAAAAGTTGATGATGTCCTAGATCATCATATGCACTCTGAATTTTACAGAATCGAAGAAGATGATGCGAAACTCATCAATGAGACAAAGAAAAATGGCGGAAGAGTTATTTCTGTCGGAACAACAAGTACAAGAACATTGGAATCTGTTGCAGAAGAAGATGGGACACTCCATGCTAAGAGCGGATGGACAGACATCTTTATCTATCCAGGATATAAATTTAAAGTAATTGATGGACTGATCACAAACTTTCATCTGCCAGAATCTACATTATTAATGTTAGTTTCTGCTCTTGCTGGAAGAGAACATATTTTAAATGCTTATAATATCGCAGTTAAAGAAAGATACAGATTCTTCTCATTTGGGGATGCTATGTTTATTCATCCATAAGAAGAATCTATGAAAAAATAGATTTTAGAAAGGAGTCACAATGGAAAAGTTGATCGAAATAGGAAAAAGTGGAATCAAAGTACCATTTCTGGGAATGGGAACATGGGCAATCGGTGGTGGAAGCTGGTGGGGAGATAATGATGATGAACTCTCTGTCAAAACAATTCAAAAGGCGATCGATCTTGGAATCAAATGGATCGATACAGCACCAATCTACGGATTGTATCACAGTGAAGATGTTGTAGGAAAAGCAATCAAAGGAAAAAGAGATCAGATCATCTTATCAACAAAATGTGCACTGGAGTGGAGACATGAAACACCAGTATTCCATAAAGAAGTTGATGGAACGAAAGTCTATCGTGATCTTTCAAAGAAAAGTATCATCGAGGATTTGGATCATAGTCTTTTAACGCTTGGAACAGACTATATTGATGTATTGTATACACATTGGCAGACAACCGATAAGAAGATCTATCCGATCGAAGAGACGATGGACGCATTGATGACATTAAAGAAACAAGGAAAGATCAGAGCGATCGGTGCATCAAATGTTACAGCAGATGATATCAGGGAATACTGCCAGTACGGTCAGCTTGACGTGATTCAGGAGAAATACAGCATTGTGACAAGAAGAGTGGAAGAAGAACTGATGCCGGTATGCAAGGAACTTGGGGTATCGATTCAGGCGTATTCTCCATTAGAACAAGGGCTGCTTACAGGGAAATTTACAATGGATACAACATTTCCACAGGGAGATGTAAGAAATAACAATCCATCGTTCCAGCCAGAGACAAGAAAAAAAGTGCTGGATATCTTAGCTGGATGGAAAAAATATCTTGAAAAATATGAGTGTTCTTACAGCAATCTTGTTATTGCGTTCACAGCCAATATGATGGAAGGACTTCATATTCTTGGCGGAGCAAGAAAGCCAGAACAGATTGAAGACAATGCGAAAGCTTTGGGAGTTTGTCTTGACGAAGCAGATATTGTTCAGATGAAAAAAGATATTGAAATATTATTATAAAGATACGAAATGGAGGAACCCTTATGAAACTTGCACTGATTGGAACAGGAAAGATCATCGAAGATGCATTATTTGCAATGGAACCAGTGAAAACAATTGAGAGAACGGCAGTTTTTGCAAGACCTCACAGCAGGGATAAGGCAGAAAAACTTGCAAAACAGTATGCGATCAAAGAAGTCTACACAGACTATGAAGAGTTATTGAAAAAGACAGAAGCTGATACCGTTTACATTGGCCTGATCAACAGTGCCCATTATCCATATGCGAAACAGGCATTATTAGCAGGAAAAAATGTAATCCTTGAAAAACCATTTACTGGGTTTTATGAGGAAACCAAAGAACTGGCACAGATCGCAAATGAAAAGAAATTATTTATTTTTGAAGCAATTACAGTACTTCACAATGAAGTGTTCTATGAGATGAAGAAAAACTTAAATAAACTAGGAAATATTCGTATGGCACTGTGCAATTATTCTCAGTATTCAAGCCGTTATGATGCATATTTAGAAGGAGATATCACACACTCTTTTGATCCAGCGTATTATGGAGGTTCATTATATGATATCAATGTATATAATGTTCATTATTGTGTGGGATTGTTCGGGGAACCAAAGAATGCAACTTATTATCCGAATGTTGGACCAAATGGAATCGATACATCAGGAACACTTGTGATGGAATATGATGGATTTAGCGCAGTCTGTACTGGAAGTAAGGATTCAGACAGTCCGGGATATGTCAGCATTCAGGGCGAAAAAGGATTTATGAAGATAGATTCTAAACCGAATATTGCTTCTGAACTGAAGACAATCTATGTCAATGAAAATGTTAAAGAGAAAGTAAAAGACGCAGCAGGAGCGATGGTTCGTGCAACAATTACAGAAGAATATAAAGCACCAGAGCATCATCACCGTATGACACAGGAATTTACAGACTTTGCAAGAATGATCGATGAAAAAGATTATGAAACAGCGAAGGAATTCTTGGATGAGACTGTTGCGGTTGTGAAAGTACTTGAGACGGCAAGAAAGAAAGCTGAAATCGAGTTTTAATATTACATTATAGAAGGAAGTAACCTATGAAAGTAATCATTATCGGTGGCGGTGCTGCTGGCATGCTGGCTGCATATCAGGCAGCAAAATGTGGAAACGATGTTTCTTTATACGAAAAAAATGAAAAATTAGGAAAGAAGATATTTATCACAGGAAAAGGCCGCTGTAATGTGACAAATGCCTGTGAGGTCGAAGAATTGTTAGATCATGTCGTAACGAATAAAGAGTTTTTGTACAGTGGTTTCTATTCATTTACGAATAATGCAATGATGGAATTGTTAGAAGAGCTTGGATGCCCGCTCAAAGTAGAAAGAGGAAACCGAGTATTTCCAGTATCCGATCATTCTTCTGATGTTATTGCAGCATTGCAGCGAGGACTTAGAAAAGAAAATGTTGACATCTATTTAAATACAACGGTCAAGAAGATTCTGATTGAAGAGGAAAAAGCAACAGGAGTAAGACTTGCATCTGGAGATACTGTGAAAGCAGATAAAATCATTGTAGCAACAGGTGGAATGTCTTATCAGGCAACAGGATCGACTGGTGATGGATATGATTTCGCAAGGAAAGCAGGACATAAAGTGACGAAACTTACACCAGCACTTGTTCCATTTGAGATCAAAGAAGATTTCTGCAAGCAGCTGATGGGATTATCTCTAAGAAATGTTGCCGTCACAATGACAGCAGATGGCAAAAAGATCTATGATGATTTTGGAGAAATGTTATTTACACATTTTGGAATCAGTGGGCCGGTTGTTTTGAGTGCAAGCAGTTATATCGGAAGACATCAGGGAAAAGAATTAAAGTTTATCATTGACCTGAAACCAGCACTTACAAAGGAACAGTTAGATCACAGGGTGTTAAAAGATTTTAATAAGGCACTGAACAAAGATTTTGTAAATTCTTTGGATCATCTTTTGCCGAAAAAGCTGATTCCTGTTATTATAGAACTATCAGGAATTCCAGAACATAAGAAGGTCAATGAGATCACGAAAAAAGAAAGAGAAACATTCGTCTCTTTATTAAAACATTTGGAACTTACGATCACTGGAGTCAGAGGATTTAAGGAAGCGATCATCACACAGGGCGGGGTCAATGTCAAAGAGATCGATCCTGGAACGATGGAATCAAAGAAGATCAAAGGATTATATTTTGCAGGGGAAGTATTAGATCTTGATGCGGTCACAGGCGGGTTTAACCTTCAGATCGCATGGTCAACAGGATATCTTGCAGGAATGAATTAATATAAGATAAATCAGGAGGAAGAAACAATGTATAGTATTGCGATTGACGGACCAGCAGGAGCAGGAAAAAGCACGATTGCAAAAACAATTGCGAAGAAATTAGAATTTATTTATGTGGATACAGGGGCAATGTATCGTGCGATGGCACTTTATTTTATCAGACATGAGATCAATCCAAAGGATGAAGAGACGATTAATAAAGCGTGTCCAGATATCCATGTGAGCATCAACTATGAAGATGGAGTGCAGCAGGTATTGTTAAATGGAGAGAATGTAAATGGACTGATCCGCACAGAAGAAGTTGGGAATATGGCTTCTAAGACATCTGCTTATAAGATGGTTCGTGCAACACTTCTTGATCTTCAGAGAGATCTTGCCAAGACAGCTAACATCTTAATGGATGGAAGAGATATCGGAACAAACGTACTGCCAAATGCGGACTTAAAAATTTATTTAACAGCATCTTCTAAAGTAAGAGCCGAGCGCCGTTACAAAGAATTAGTGGAAAAAGGTGTGGAAGCTGATTTTGACAAGATTGAAGAAGATATCATTATCCGTGACCGTCAGGATATGGAACGTGAGATCGCACCTTTAAAACAGGCAGAAGATGCAGTGCTTGTCGATTCCTCTGATATGACGATCGAAGAAGTTGTAGATGCGATCGTTGCAGAATTTGAGAAAGTAAAATAATTGAATTTGCGAAGATTCATTTACAAACAGTGAGGGTAAAGATGGAAGTTATTTTAGCCAAAACAGCAGGATTTTGTTTCGGGGTAAAACGTGCGGTTGACACAGTTTACAAAGAAGCAGGAAAGAAAAATGTATACACATACGGTCCGATCATTCATAATTCAGAGGTTGTCAATGATCTGAAGAAAAAAGGCGTGGAAGTGATCAATTCCAGAGAAGAATTAGAAGCTTTGGAAGAAGGAATCGTGATCATCCGTTCTCATGGAGTTGCAAGAGAGATTTATGATCTGATCAATGAAAAAGGGTTAGAACTAGTCGATGCAACATGTCCATTTGTCAGAAAGATTCACAAGATCGTAGAGAAAGCAGGCAATGAGGGTAATCAGGTGATCATCGTCGGAAGCGAGCAGCATCCGGAAGTTCAGGGAATCAAAGGATGGTGTACCGGAGAGGTTTATATCATCTCAGAAGCAAGCCAGCTTGAGGGGATCGATCTTAACAAGCCAACCACTCTCGTATCACAAACGACATTTAATTACAAGAAATTTCAAGATTTAGTTGAAATTCTGAATAAAAAGGGTTATGATATAGGAGTATGTAATACAATATGTAATGCCACGGAAGAGCGTCAACTGGAAGCAAAGTCTATCGCTAAGGGTGTAGATGCAATGGTTGTGATCGGAGATAAGCAAAGCTCCAACAGCCAGAAGTTATATGAGATTAGTAAGAAAGAGTGTGAGAACACCTTTTTTGTGCAGACACTTAGAGACCTGGATTTGAAACTTTTTGAATCGACTGGTAAGGTAGGTATTACAGCGGGGGCCTCAACCCCACAGAAAATTATCAAGGAGGTTCATGCTAGCATGACAGAAAAGAGTTTTGAAGAATTATTAGAGGAAAGTTTTGTGACAATTCACAACGGAGAGGTAGTTAAAGGTACAGTTATCGATGTAAAACCAGATGAGATCATCTTAAACATCGGATACAAAGCTGATGGTATCTTAACAAGAAGTGAATACTCTAATGATTCAGCCAACGTAGATTTAACAACTGTTGCTAAAGTTGGTGATACTATGGAGACTAAGGTATTAAAAGTGAATGATGGAGAAGGACAGGTTCTTCTTACTTATAAGAGATTAGCAGCTGAAAAAGGAAACAAACGTTTAGAAGAAGCTTTCGAGAACAAAGAAGTCTTAAAAGCACCTGTAGCACAGGTATTAGATGGTGGATTAAGCGTACTGATCGAAGAAGCACGTGTATTCATCCCAGCAAGCTTAGTTTCTGATTCTTATGAAAGAGACTTAAAGAAATACGAAGGACAGGAAATCGAATTCGTTATCAGTGAGTTCAATCCTCGTAAGAGAAGAGTCATCGGAGACCGCAAACAGTTATTAGTAGCTGCTAAGAAAGAAAAACAGAAAGAATTATTCGAGAAGATCGAAGCAGGAATGAAAGTAGAAGGAGTTGTTAAGAACGTAACAGACTTCGGTGCATTCATCGATTTAGGTGGAGCAGACGGACTTCTTCATATTTCTGAAATGTCTTGGGGACGTGTTGAAAACCCTAAGAAGGTCTTCAATATTGGAGATAAAGTAACAGTTCTGATCAAGGATATTCAGGGAGAAAAGATCGCATTAAGCTTAAAATTCCCAGAAGAGAATCCATGGTTAAAAGCAGAAGAGAAATACAAAGTAGGAAGTGTTGTAACTGGTAAAGTTGCACGTATGACAGATTTCGGAGCATTCGTTGAATTAGAATCAGGAATCGATGCACTTCTTCATGTTTCTCAGATTGCAAAAGAACATATCGACAAACCATCTGACGTATTAAGCGTTGGACAGGAAATCGAAGCTAAAGTTGTTGACTTCAAGAAAGATGACAAGAAGATCAGCTTAAGCATGAAAGCATTAGCTAACGAAGAAGAAAAAACAGAAGAATAAGATTTTCATCAAAGAATCCTGATTTTTATAAATCAGGGTTCTTTTTTCGTACAAGTATTGTAAAAAAAGACGTTTTGCGATATAATCAATTTTAAAAATACATTTTTTTAAAATGATAAACCTCGAAAAGGAGTTATGACCATGGAATTAAAGAAGTTTAAAAAAGTATTGGTTGCAAACCGTGGTGAGATTGCGATCCGAGTTTTCCGAGCTTTAAATGAACTTGGAATTACAACGGTTGGTATCTTTTCAAAAGAAGATCGTTACGCCTTATTCCGTTCCAAAGCTGATGAATCTTATCAGTTAAATCCGGACAAAGGACCTATCGATGCCTATCTTGATATCAATACGATCATCCGTATTGCAAAAGAGAAGAACGTAGATGCAATCCATCCAGGTTATGGATTTTTATCAGAGAATCCTGACTTTGTAGATGCCTGTGAGAAGAATGGAATCACATTTATCGGACCATCTTCAAGTTTAATGCGCAAGATGGGAGATAAGATTTCTTCCAAACAGATGGCAATTGAAGCAGACGTTCCAATCATTCCTGGTGTAGACCATGCGGTTCACGGACTGGAAGAAGTGACTGAGATTGCGAACCAGGTTGGATATCCTGTAATGTTAAAGGCTTCCAATGGTGGTGGAGGACGTGGAATGCGTATCGTTCACTCAGCAGAAGAGATGCCAAAAGAATATGCAGAAGCAAGAGATGAATCCAAGAAAGCATTTGGAGACGATCAGATTTTCGTTGAAAAATACTTAAAGAGTCCAAAACATATCGAGGTTCAGATCATTGGTGACCAGTATGGACATGTCGTTCATTTATATGACCGTGACTGCTCTGTACAGAGAAGACACCAGAAGGTTGTAGAATACGCACCAGCATTCAGTGTACCAGAAGAAGTAAGACAGCAGATCTTTGAAGCATCTATCCGTCTTGCAAAACACGTAGGATATAAGAATGCCGGAACATTAGAGTTCTTAGTAGATGCAGATAACAACGCATACTTTATCGAGATGAATCCTCGTGTACAGGTAGAACATACAATTACTGAGATGGTGACAGGAGTCGATATCGTACAGACACAGATTCTTGTAGCTGAAGGTTATACATTAGATTCTCATGAGATCGGAATTGGATCACAGGATGATGTGACATGTAATGGATACTCTATCCAGACACGTATCACAACAGAAGATCCAATGAACAACTTCCTGCCAGATACAGGTAAGATCACAGTATATCGTTCTGGAGCAGGTAACGGAATCCGATTAGACGGTGGTAATGCATACGCAGGAGCAGAGATCACACCATACTATGACAGTTTATTAGTAAAAGCAATCTCTCATGACCGTACATTTGGAAGAGCCGTTGACAAATCCATCCGTGTATTAAAAGAAACACGTATCCGTGGAGTTAAGACAAACATTCCATTCCTGATCAACGTATTAAACCATGAGACATTCCGTGAAGGAAAATGCTATACAACATTTATTGAAGATACACCAGAATTATTCTTACTTCCAGAGAGTCAGGACAGAGCAACAAAAATCCTTGAATTCTTAGGAAATAAGATGGTAAACGTACAGAAAGCGGTTCTTGATAAACCAGATTTCGAAGCAAGAACTCTTCCTAAATATGATGAGACAAAGAAGATCTATGGTTCCAGAGATAAGTTCTTAGAGATGGGAGCCAAAGACTTCACACAGAGTCTGTTAAACGAGAAGAGATTACTGATCACAGATACAACAATGCGTGATGCACAACAGTCATTAATGGCAACACGTATGAGAACAAAAGACTTAGTTGGAGCATCTGATGCGACAAACGCATTTATGGAGAATGCATTCTCTGTAGAGGCATGGGGTGGAGCTACTTATGATACAGCTTACCGTTTCTTAAAAGAATCTCCATGGAAGAGATTAAAATTATTAAGACAGCATATGCCAAACACACTGATCCAGATGTTACTTCGTGCATCCAATGCTGTAGGATACAGCAACTATCCAGATAACGTCGTTAAGAAATTCATCGATGAAGCATCTCAAAAAGGTGTTGATGTCTTCCGTATCTTCGACAGCTTAAACTGGGTTGAGAACATGAAGATGCCAATCGAGACTGCATTAAAGACAGGTAAGATCGTAGAAGGAACCATCTGCTACACAGGAGATATCACAGATCCTAACGAGACAAAATATACATTAGACTACTATGTAAAGAAAGCGAAAGAATTAGAAAGCTTAGGTGTACATATCTTTACGATCAAAGATATGGCAGGACTTGTAAAACCATATGCAGCGAAGAAACTGGTAAGTGCATTAAAAGAAGAATTAAATATTCCAGTCAACCTGCATACACATGATTCTACAGGAAATGGTGTCAGCACATTATTAATGGCTTCTGAAGCAGGACTTGATATCGCTGACTGTGCGATCGGTTCTATGAGTTCCATGACAAGTAACCCATGTATGAACTCTTTAGTAGAAGCATTAAAGGGAACAGAGCGTGATACAGGACTTAACCCAGATGAATTAACAGAATTAAGCCAGTACTATGCAAGAATCCGTCCAATCTACAAACAGTTCGAGAGTGGAATGGATGCACCAAACACAGAGATTTACAAATATGAGATCCCAGGTGGACAGTACTCTAATCTGTTAGCACAGGTTAAAGAAATGGGTGCAGCAGACGACTTTGAAGAGATCAAAGGATTATACAGAGATGCCAACCATTTATTAGGAAATATCGTCAAAGTAACACCATCATCTAAAGTTGTTGGAGACTTTGCAATCTTTATGTTCAAGAATGGATTAACAAAAGACAATATCTTAGAAGCTGGTAAAGATTTATCTTATCCAGATTCTGTTGTAGAATACTTTGAAGGTATGATCGGACAGCCAGAAGGTGGATTCCCAGAAGAATTACAGAAGATTGTATTAAAAGATAAGAAACCGATCAATGTACGTCCAGGAAGCTTATTACCAGACGAAGACTTCGAATATATCGCAAAGGGATTAAAGGAAAACTTCTATACAGAGAATATGGAAGATCCAGATGTTCTAAGCCAGAAGACATTAAGTTACGCATTATATCCAAAAGTATATGAAGATTACTGCAGACATTTCGAGGCTTACAATGATGTAACAGGACTTGAAAGCCACGTATACTTCTATGGATTAAGAAAAGGTGAAGAGACAACACTGAAATTAGATGAAGGTAAATATCTGATCATCAAATTTATTGATATGTCTGAACCAGATGAAGACGGATACCGTCTGTTAGACTTTGAAGTTAATGGATCTATCCGTGAGATCAAAGTCCTTGATAAGAACTTAGAGGTTAAGACAGACCGAAGAGTCAAAGCAGATAAATCTAATCCTGCACATCTTGGATCAACAATTCCAGGAACAGTTGGTAAGGTCCTTGTAAATGAAGGTGACGAAGTTACAGTGAACATGCCTCTGATGACAGTCGAAGCCATGAAGATGGAGACAACTGTTGTATCTACAGTCAATGGTAAGGTTGATAAGATCTATGTCAAAGAAGGAGAACAGGTAAATCAGGAAGATCTGTTAATCTCTTTTGAAATTGATGAATAGAAATTGAATTAGATTTCATACTAAAGAAGGAAGTAAGAAGATGCTTCCTTCTTTTTTTAGTACAAATTGCAGAGCATCGTTCTAAATAATAAAGATAAAAAATATGATACAGGAAGGTAAGAATTTGGTATGAAAGATAATGAGAGACAAGAAATAGAAAAATTTGGACAGTTGCAGGAGAATGGGATTTTTACAATGACCATCATTGGTGAGATCGAAGGGCATCAGTTATCTGCACAAAATGCAAAGACAACAAAATATGAACATATGATACCGGCTTTAGCGAAGGTTGAGCAGGATGAAAGTATAAAAGGAATCTTAATTTTGATCAATACGATCGGTGGAGATGTGGAATGTGGGCTTGCGATCGCAGAGCTTATTGCATCTCTAAGCAAACCAACCGTATCGCTTGTTCTTGGAGGAAGTCATTCGATCGGAGTACCGCTTGCTGTGGCAGCAGATCATTCTTTTATTGTGAAAAGTGCAACAATGATGATTCATCCAGTGAGAAGTTCTGGAACATTTATCGGGGTTATTCAAAGTTATCGTAATATTGAAAAGATTCAAGATCGGATTACGACATTTATTAGTGATCATTGTAAAATGAAAAAGGAAAGAGTTGAAGAATTGATGCTTCATATTGGACAGCAGGTAAAAGATGTTGGCATGATCCTTTCAGGGGAGGAAGCGGTGAAAGAAGGATTGATCGATGAGATGGGTGGAATAAAAGAAGCAACAGACAGATTGATTGAAATAATTAATCAGTCTGAAAATAAATAGAAAATTTGAATAAAAAACAGATAATACCTTTATAATATTCCTGTTTTAGTATATGATAAAAATAACAAGTATGTTAAAAAAAACACAAACTATCTTAAGGCATCATTAGAGGAGGGAATATCATGAGAGGAATACAGACACCAGTTCGGAATGTGAGAAGAAGAATTTTCAAAGAGATCGCAAAGTTTGGTTACGAACAAAGAAACTTACAGGATCTTGAAGATCTTCCATATGAGATCATACCTGGAGAAGTTGCAAAATATCGAGATAGCATTTACAGAGAACGAGCGATCGTAGGTGAGAGACTGAGGCTTGCCATGGGAATGTCATTAAATCCAGCGGATAAACCAACAAGAATTACGAAAGGAATTGATGAGAGCAATATTTCAGAGAAGTATTATGAGCCGCCACTTCTTCAGGTGATTCCATCTGCATGCAATGAATGTAAGGAGAAGGCATTTATTGTAGGAGAGCAGTGTCAGGGATGCATGGCACATCCGTGTATGGAAGTTTGCCCGAAGAAAGCAATTAGTTTTAAAGATGGATATTCTTATATCGACCAGGAAAAATGTATCAAATGTGGACAATGTAAAAAGGTCTGTCCATATGGTGCAATCTATGAGAGGAAACGTCCTTGTGCAAATGCCTGTGGAGTTGGAGCGATTGAAACAGATTATGCAGGAAGAGCTAAGATCAATCCGGATAAATGTGTTTCTTGTGGAATGTGTATGGTGAATTGTCCGTTTGGGGCTATTGCAGATAAATCTCAGATTTACCAGTTGATCAAGGCAATGAATGAAGGTGCGGAAGTGATCGCGATCTTAGCACCTGCATTTGTCGGACAATTTGGACCAAAAGCGACGCCAAATAAGATTAAAGCTGCACTTCTTGATATTGGGTTTGCAGATGTGTGGGAAGTTGCAGTTGGAGCAGATGCAGGGGCACTAGAAGAGGCAAAGCATTATGTTCAAAGTGTAGCTACAGGGAAACTACCATTCTTGCTGACATCATGCTGCCCATCATGGTCTATGCTTGGAAAGAAATATTTTCCAGAGGTGATCGATGAAATTTCTAATGCATTAACGCCAATGGTAGCAACGGCGAGAGCGGCAAGGATTACATCTCCAAATGCAAAAATTGTTTTTGTAGGGCCATGTGTTGCCAAAAAGTTAGAAGCATCCAGACGGACAGTGCGAAGTGAGGTTGATTTTGTGATCACATTTGAAGAACTGGCTGGAATGTTTGATGCGAAAGAAATCGATTTTAACACATATGAAAAAGAAGAAGAGTTAAATGATGCCTTTGGAGCAGGACGTGGGTATGCAGTTGCAAGTGGAGTAGCTGGAGCGATCAAGGCATGTATTGATGAATACTATCCTGGAACAGAAGTAAAGATCGATCATGTGGAAGGACTCGCAGAGTGTAAGAAGATGCTTCTACAGGCGAAAGCAGGGAAGAAAAAGGGCTATCTGATCGAAGGAATGGGATGTCCAGGTGGATGTGTTGCAGGAGCCGGAACCAATATACCTGTTGTGAAAGCACAAATTCAGGTTAAGAAATTTGTAAAAGAAGCAGAAGATTTTGTACCTCCAGAAACTGCACAATATTAAGATGTTAAAAGAAAAGGGAAATGTATGGGAGATAAATACATTTCCCTTTTTCTATGGTGGGACTTGCGTATTTTGATAATTAATTGTAAAATAAGAAAATACGCAGATTATGTATACAAAATGTATACAAAGAGAGGTAACAATTTCTATGGCAGCAAAGAAGACAAGAAAGAGAAAGACATCTTCTGCAAAGAAACGGACACGCACAAGACAAAAGGATTTTGCACCGTTTTATAAAGAGATTGCAGTATTAGTTGTTTTTGCTCTTTTCATTTTTTTATTTTTAAGTAATTTTGGAATATGCGGATACATAGGAAACAGCATCAGTACATTTTTCTTTGGAGCGTTTGGAACGACCCATTACGTCATTCCGGCGTTAAGCTTTATTCTGGCAATTTTATTGATCTCCAATGATTACAGCAGTCTTGCAGTGAAGAAGACATGTTTTGCAATCCTGCTGTTATGTATGGTATCCACAATTTTTCAGATGATATATAATATAGAAGTAAGAGATGCTTATTCAGCCTTTGTATTTAGTGGAAGAACCCACAGAGGAGGCGGGTATCTGGGAGCATTGATCTGTTCAATCCTGTATAAAGAACTGGGAGGGGCAGGAAGTGTTTTGGTTGTGTTATTGATTTCTGTGATCTCATTGATCCTTGTAACAGAGAGATCCTTACTTTCCTTCCTTAAGAAAGCAGTTGATTTCTTTACAGTAGAAGGATATGAAGAAGATATAGAAGAACGACCAGCGAAGAAGAAACGAAAAGCAAAAGAGGTGTCCAAAGAAGATAAAGAAACAGCACCGAGAAAGAAACGATCGATGCATATTCCGGATTTACGATCTGGAAGACCGAAACCATCACAGGCATCTCCAATGCCTCCAATGGAACCAGAAGAGAAAACAAAACAAACACCGATACAGAAGGATTTTGATGATCTGATCGAACAAGAAGAAACAGACAAAGAACCAAAAGAAATATTTGAACCAGTACAGCCGAATGTATCGAAGAGATCTCTTGTGAATAAGGATAAGAATACACCATCGAAACCAGTAGAGATTCTTCCTCAGGTTCGGACCAAAGAAGGAGATTATAAGTTTCCACCAGTATCTTTATTGGAGAAAGGAAAGAAAGCAGCAGGAAATAACAAAGAAGAACTTCGTCAGACTGCACAAAAACTGCAAAAAACATTGGAAGATTTCGGAGTTCATGTTACAATTACCAATATTAGCTGTGGACCATCCGTTACACAGTTTGAATTACATCCAGAACAGGGTGTGAAAGTCAGCAAGATCGTAAATCTTGCGGATGATATTAAGTTAAACCTTGCAGCAGCAGATATTCGAATTGAAGCACCGATCCCAGGGAAATCAGCAATTGGAATCGAAGTTCCGAATAAGACAAACCAGATGGTAATGTTCAGGGAACTGATCGAGAATCAGGAATTTGCACAGGCAAGATCAAAGATCGCATTTGCAGTAGGGAAGAACCTTGCTGGACAGGTGATCGTGTCAGATATTGCCAAGATGCCACATCTTTTGATCGCAGGAGCAACAGGTTCTGGTAAGTCAGTTTGTATTAATACATTGATCATGAGTATTTTATACAAGGCAACGCCAGATGAAGTGAAACTGATCATGATCGATCCGAAGGTTGTAGAATTAAGTGCATATCAGGGAATTCCGCACTTACTGATCCCAGTCGTTACAGATCCAAAGCAGGCATCCAGTGCGTTAAACTGGGCTGTGATGGAGATGGGAGAGCGATATAAGAAGTTTGCAGAAGTGAATGTAAGAAACTTAACTGGATATAATGAGAAGGTCGAGGAATCGATCAAGAATGGTATGGAAGGGGAAGATTTTAAGAAGCTTCCGCAGATCGTTATCATTGTAGATGAGCTTGCAGACCTTATGATGGTTGCACCTGGTGAAGTAGAAGATGCAATCGTGCGCCTGTCACAGCTTGCCAGGGCAGCAGGAATTCATCTGGTGATCGCAACACAGAGACCATCGGTCAATGTTATCACTGGACTGATCAAGGCCAATGTACCTTCAAGGATCGCATTTTCGGTATCATCGGGAGTTGATTCAAGAACGATCATTGATATGAATGGTGCTGAGAAACTGTTAGGAAAGGGTGATATGTTATTCTATCCATCCGGATATCAGAAGCCGATCCGTGTACAAGGAGCATTTATCAGCGATGAAGAAGTCGGCAAGGTGGTCGAATTCTTAAAAGAGGAGAACCAGGTTGAAGACAGCTATGGTGCAGATATTCAGGAAAAGATACAGACAGCAGCAGTGAAAGCAACGACTTCTCAGGAGAGGGATGAATATTTTGAAGAAGCAGCAAAGTTTATTATTGACAAAGACAAGGCTTCGATCGCAAGTCTTCAAAGAGTCTTCAAGATTGGATTTAACCGTGCAGCAAGATTGATGGATCAGTTATGCGAGGCGGGGATCGTCGGAGAAGAAGAAGGAACCAAGCCAAGGAAAGTTCTTATGAGCGAAGAACAATTTGAGCAATACAAAGAAGATTATCTATAGAAAGGAAACCATTATGAAAACAGATATTGAAATCGCACAGGAAGCCACATTATTACCAATCAAAGAAGTTGCAGCAAATATCGGGATCAAAGAAGATGACCTTGAATTATATGGAAAATACAAGGCAAAATTTGATTCTCATTTCATGGATGAAGTTAAGAATAACGAAGACGGGAAACTAGTTCTTGTGACAGCGATCAACCCAACTCCAGCAGGTGAAGGAAAGACAACAACAAGCGTCGGAGTATCTCAGGCATTAAACAAACTTGGAAAGAAAACAATCTGTGCTCTTCGTGAGCCATCTCTTGGACCATGTTTTGGTATCAAAGGTGGAGCAGCAGGTGGTGGATATGCCCAGGTTGTACCAATGGAAGATTTAAACCTTCATTTCACAGGAGACTTCCATGCAATCACATCTGCGAACAACTTATTAGCAGCAATGCTTGATAACCATATTCAGCAGGGTAACAAATTAAATATTGATACAAGAGATGTTGTATGGAAGAGATGTATCGATATGAATGACCGTGCATTAAGAAATACAGTCATCGGGCTTGGACGCCGCGTGGATGGTGTTGTCCGTGAAGATCATTTTGTTATTACAGTAGCATCTGAGATCATGGCAATCCTTTGCCTTGCAAATGACATGGCTGACTTAAAAGAACGTTTAGGAAAGATCATTGTTGCATATAACATGGATCGTGAACCAGTCACAGCCAAAGATTTAAATGCAGTTGGAGCTATGGCAGCCTTATTAAAAGATGCCTTAAAACCAAACATGATCCAGACATTAGAGCATACACCAGCCTTTGTACATGGTGGACCATTCGCTAATATCGCACATGGATGTAACAGTGTACAGGCTACAAAATTAGCGTTAAAATTAGCAGATATCGCAATCACAGAAGCAGGATTCGGTGCTGACCTTGGTGCAGAGAAATTTATGGATATTAAGTGTCAGATGGCTGATCTTCACCCAGATGCAGTTGTATTAGTAGCAACTGTACGTGCTTTAAAATACAATGGTGGAGTTCCAAAAGACAATCTGGCAGAAGAAAATATTGATGCGTTAAGCAAAGGTATCGTAAATCTTGAAAAGCATATCGAGAACTTAAAATTGTTCGGAGTTCCTGTTGTTGTAACATTAAACCAGTTTGCAACAGATACAGAAGCAGAACTTACATTTATCAAGAATTTCTGTGAAGAAAGAGATTGTGATTTCGCATTATCTCAGGTATGGGAAAAAGGTGGAGAAGGTGGAATCGAACTTGCCAAAGCAATCCTTCGTACATTAGATAATAAAGAAAGTCATTATAAACCATTATATACATATGATGATACAACGATCGAAGAAAAGATTGAAACGATCGCAACTAAGATCTATGGAGCAGATAAAGTTGTATACACAGCAGCTGCAGCACGTCAGAAGAAGAGACTGACTGAACTTGGGTATGGAAATCTTCCAATCTGTATGGCGAAGAATCAGTATTCTTTATCTGATGATCCTAAGAAGCTTGGACGTCCAGAAGGATTTGATATTACGATCCGTGAGATCTATGTCAATGCAGGTGCAGGGTTCTTAGTAGCCTTAACAGGTGATGTTATGACAATGCCTGGACTTCCAAAGAAACCAGCAGCAGAAGGAATCGATGTAAATGACGATGGAGTTATCACAGGATTATTCTAATCAACAAAAATAAAGGCAATATATACTTAAAAGAAATGACGAGGAAATACAATGCAGATTATTGATGGAAAGAAGATTTCTCAGGAAATCAAAGATGAAGTAAAAGAAGAAGTAGCACAGCTGAAAGCAGAGGGAAAAGACATTGCCCTTGCTGTAATTCAGGTAGGAGCAGATCCTGCATCAAGCGTTTATGTGCGCAATAAGAAACGTGCCTGCGAGTATGTAGGGATCGAGTCTGTAAGTTATGAGCTTCCAGAAGAGACAACACAGGAAGAATTAATGGCGATCGTGGATAGATGCAATAAAGATCCTAAGATTAACGGAATCTTGGTACAGCTTCCACTTCCAAAACATTTGGATGAGGATGAAGTATTATTAGCGATCGATCCTAAGAAAGATGTTGACGGATTCCATCCAGTCAGTGTTGGAAACATGGTAATTGGAGAAAAAGGATTCTTACCATGTACACCAGCCGGAGTGATCCAGTTATTAAAACGTTCTGGTGTCGAAATTGATGGGAAAGAATGTGTGGTAGTAGGAAGAAGTAACATTGTAGGAAAGCCTATGGCAATGTTATTATTACGTGAGAACGGAACAGTGACTGTCTGCCATTCTCATACAAAAGACTTAAAAGAAGTCTGCAAATGCGCAGATATCTTAGTTGTAGCAATTGGTAAACCAAAATTTATTGATGATTCTTATGTAAAAGATGGAGCAGTTGTTATTGATGTTGGAATCCACAGAAATGAAAATAACAAACTTTGTGGTGACGTAGATTATGACAAGGTTGCACCAAAGACATCTGCGATCACACCAGTTCCAGGTGGAGTTGGACCAATGACGATCGCAATGTTAATGAAAAACTGTGTAGAATCTAAGAAACTGTTTGGAGAGTAAGAGAAATGAAGATATTATTTATTTCGCTTGGATGTGATAAAAACTTAGTAGACAGTGAAGTTATGCTTGGACTTTTGACCAAGCATGGCTACATTTTGACAGATGATGAGACACAGGCAGATGTTATTGTAATTAATACATGCTGTTTCATCCATGATGCCAAAGAAGAAAGTATCAATACGATCTTAGAGATGGCACAGTACAAAGAACAGAATCTGAAGGCGTTGGTTGTTGCTGGATGCCTCGCAGAACGTTATAAAGACGAGATCTTAGAAGAGATCCCAGAGATTGATGCAGTTCTTGGAACAACGAGTTATGATTTTATCGTAGAAGCAGTGAATAACGCATTAGAAGAAAATGCGGGAGAACATTTTGAACATTACGAAAGTATTGATTATCTTCCAGATAACTCAAATGTAGAGCGTGTTGTAACAACAGGAAATCATATGGCATATTTAAAAATTGCTGAAGGTTGTGACAAACGATGCAGCTATTGTATCATTCCAAAGATCCGTGGACATTTCAGAAGTGTTCCAATGGAAGAACTGTTGAATGAGGCAAAGCGTTTAGCATCTGAAGGAGTGAAAGAATTAGTACTGGTAGCTCAGGAAACAACACTGTATGGCAAGGACCTGACAGGAGAAAAACAGCTTCCGTTATTACTTCATGAACTTTGCAAGATCGAAGGAATTGAATGGATCCGCTTGTTATACTGCTATCCAGAAGAGATCACAGATGAGCTGATCGAAGTGATCAAGACAGAAGAGAAAGTCTGCAATTACATTGATATGCCGATTCAGCATAGTGAGAATCGTATCTTACAGAGAATGGGAAGAAGAACATCAAGAGAAGATCTTGTAGCAGTGATCAAGAAACTTCGTAAAGAGATTCCTGATATCACGATCCGTACAACGCTGATCACAGGATTTCCAAGAGAAAGTCAGGAAGATCACGAAGGATTAATGAACTTTGTAGAAGAATGTAAATTTGATCGTTTAGGAGTCTTTACTTATTCACCGGAAGAAGATACACTGGCAGCGACATTTGAGGATCAGATTGACGAAGAAGTCAAAGAAGAACGAAGAGATGAACTGATGAGTCTTCAGCAGGAGATTTCCTATGAACATACCCAGCAGTTAGTCGGTAAAACAATCAAAGTCATGGTAGAAGGATATTTATTTGAAGATGATATCTACGTTGGACGTTCTTATATGGATGCACCAAAGGTAGATGGATGTGTTTTTATAAATTCTCCAGAAGAACTGATGACAGGAGACTTTGTTTATGTTAAAATTACCCAGGGTAGAGAATATGATGTGATAGGAGAAGTAGATTATGAATTTACCAAATAAGTTAACAATTTTAAGAACACTTATGATCCCGGTATTCTTATTTTTCCTGCTGACAGATTATGCAGGGGATTACAGCAAGTGGATCGCAGTTGTTGTATTTATTCTAGCGAGTCTTACAGACTTTTTAGATGGACATATTGCAAGAAAATATAACCTGGTAACAAATTTCGGAAAATTTATGGATCCATTGGCAGACAAATTATTGGTTTGTTCTGCAATGATCGCATTAGTTGGAATGCATCGCTTATCATCCATTGTAGCGATCATTATTATTGCAAGAGAATTTATCATTAGTGGATTCCGTTTGATCGCCTCTGATAATGGAATCGTTATTGCAGCCAGCTACTGGGGAAAATTTAAGACAAACTTTCAGATGTTTATGATCATTATGCTGATCATTGACCTTGGAACAAGCACAGCCGTGATGATCGAGAATATTTTGATCGTTATCGCAACAGCCCTGACGATCATTTCTTTAGTTGATTATTTGGTGAAGAATAAACAGGTTTTATCTGAAGGAAACTAGATCCAGAAAGGAACAACATTTATGACAGCAGAAATTATTTGCGTAGGAACAGAGATTTTATTAGGAAACATCGTGAATACCAATGCTGCCTACTTATCAGAACGCTTAGCCTCATTGGGGATAAGCGTTTTTTTTGAGACGACAGTAGGCGACAATCCGGAAAGATTAGAAAATGTGATCAGACAGGGACTTGAAAGATCTGATATTTTAATCTTATCTGGTGGACTTGGACCAACGAAAGACGATCTTACAAAGGAAATTGCAACGAAAGCATGTGGACAGGATCTTGTAGAAGATGAAGAAGCACTAAGACGTTTGAAAGAATATTTTGCGAGAAGTCATCGTAGCATGACAGAGAATAATTTAAAACAGGCATTAGTGCCAGAAGATTGTACTGTTTTATATAACGAAAATGGAACAGCCCCTGGAATGGTCATCCATGCAAAAGAAGGGAAGAAAGTAGTTTTACTCCCAGGACCTCCAAGTGAACTGCTCCCAATGTTCCATGATCAGGTAGAACCGATCATAAAAGAATTAAGTTCAGAAGTATTATACTCCGATGTTGTGAAGATCGATTGTATGGGAGAAAGCCGAGTTGCAGCAAAGATTGAAGATTTGATCGAAAAGCAGACGAATCCTACAGTTGCCCCATATGCCAAATTAGGAGAAGTTCATCTTCGAGTGACAGCAAAAGCGGCAAGTGAAGATGAAGCAAAGAAACTTGTTGCACCAGTAACGGAAGAATTATATCAAAGATTTGGGCATAAGATTTTTACGACAAAAGAAGATGAAACATTAGAAGATGTTGTAGTCGACATGTTAAGTAAACAGCATTATACGATCGCGGCAGCAGAATCCTGTACAGCAGGAATGTTTACCGCAAGGTTGGTTAATGTTGCAGGAGCATCAGATGTCTTAAATGAAAGTTTCATTACATATGCAAATGAGGCTAAGATGAAATATCTTGGAGTGAAAGAAGAAACGCTAAATACTGTTGGAGCGGTTTCAGAAGACACAGCCAGACAGATGGCAGAAGGTGTTGCAAAACAGGCAGGATCCAATGTCGGCGTTGGAATTACAGGACTTGCAGGACCAGGAGGAGAGACTGCTGAGAAGAAAGCAGGACTTGTATATATAGGAGTCAGTGTAAATGGAAAGACCAAAGTAAACAAATACCAGTTCAATGGTAACAGACAGAAAGTCAGAGAAACAGCCGTATGCAGAGCATTAACGATGGTAAGACATGCATTGGTTGAAGAATTTTTATAAGAATCCACAGAGAAGAAGGATCAGAAATAAAAAATCGAACAAATATTCGCTCGAACACTTGTTTTTTAGTGTGAGGATATGCTATACTCTAAACAGGAAATGAAATGATAGAAGAATATAAGATAAATATTTGAAATTAAAAGGAGTAAACATATATGAAACAGGAAGAGAAATTAAAGGCATTAGATGCCGCATTAGTCAAGATCGAGAAAGACTATGGAAAAGGATCGGTCATGAAACTTGGAGAATACCAGGCAGACCGTACGATCGAAGTAACACCAACAGGATCTATCAGTCTTGATATCGCATTAGGAGTCGGAGGGGTTCCTAAGGGACGTATCATCGAGATCTACGGACCAGAATCCAGTGGTAAGACAACCGTAGCACTGCATATGGTAGCAGAAGTGCAGAAGAGAGGCGGAATCGCAGGATTTATCGATGCAGAGCATGCACTAGATCCAGTTTATGCAAAGAATATCGGCGTGGATATCGATAACCTCTATATTTCACAGCCAGATACAGGAGAGCAGGGACTTGAGATCACAGAGACTATGGTTAGATCTGGAGCGATCGATATCATTATCGTCGATTCAGTTGCTGCATTAGTACCAAAGGCAGAGATTGATGGAGACATGGGAGATTCCCACGTAG
Organism: Eubacteriaceae bacterium; assembly: GCA_902362875.1. GTDB lineage: Bacteria > Bacillota > Clostridia > Lachnospirales > Lachnospiraceae > Anaerostipes. The sequence goes on from CABIYF010000006.1 coordinate 135,223, forward strand.
GTCTTCAGGCAAGACTGATGTCACAGGCACTTCGTAAGTTAACAGGTGTTGTAAGCAAGTTTAACTGTACAGTTATCTTTATCAACCAGTTACGTGAGAAGGTTGGAGTTATGTTTGGTAACCCTGAGACAACAACTGGTGGACGTGCACTGAAGTTTTATTCATCTATCCGTTTAGATGTCAGAAGAACAGAGACATTAAAGCAGGCGGGAGAGATGATCGGTAACAGAACAAGAATCAAGGTTGTTAAGAATAAAGTAGCACCTCCGTTTAAACAGGCAGAATTTGATATCATGTTCGGAAAAGGAATTTCTAAGTATGGAGATATCTTAGATCTTGCAGCAGATGCAGACATCATTCACAAGAGCGGTGCATGGTATGCATACAACGGAGAGAAGATCGGACAGGGTAGAGAGAACAGTAAGAAGTACTTAGAAGAACACCCAGATATCGCAGAGACAGTGGAACATGCGATCCGTGTCCACTATGGACTGTTAGAGGAAGATGCTGAGAATGCCAACAACGATCCTAAGGCAGAGACTCAGGCTTCTGAAGAAGAATAATGGTTATTACCAAATTAGATAAAGTAGGAACAAAGCAGGTCAGGCTTTTCTTCGATGAAGAAAAGTACTGCCTGCTTTACTATAATGAGATAAGACGATTAGGTTTTCATGAACAAGACGAAGTCGGACAGGAAGAATTTGACGAATTGAACAAGTTATTGCTTCACCGGGCGAAGTTAAAGGCTATGTCCTTGTTAAAGTATCAGGATCGTACAAGAAAAGAATTAAAAGATCGTCTTATGAGGGCAGAATTTCCGGAATTTATCACAGAAGGTGCGATTGCATATGTAGAATCATTTGGCTATATCAATGATGAAGAATATGTACGCCGTTATATGGAGTATAAGGCAGGGACTAAGAGCAGGATTCAGATCAAGATGGATCTTAGGAAGAAGGGAATTGGCACAGAGATTTTGGAACGAATCTTTGATGAGTATGAATACGAAGAAGATGATATCTTAGAAGAACAGGTACAGAAAAGAATTCGTCAAAAAGGGCCAGTGACCAAAGATAATTTTCAGAAATATTATGGATATTTTGCGAGAAAAGGGTTTAACAGCACGAAGATATTAGACTTATTACGGAAATATTGTGAAGATTAAATAAAATAGAGTAGAAATCTTAAAAAAATATAAAGAATTCACCATTTTGTTGCACATTGACAGACAAGGATATATAATCTGAATCAAAGGGTGTAACAAAACTGTTAATGACGATATCTGACAGGGAAGATAAGTTCGGATATTGTCCCTATATAAGGAGTATCATTTATATGAGAAAGAAATCACATATTTCACTTGCAGGACAGATCATGGATTCTATGGAGCTTGATAATGTATTTGATTACAGATTGCCATTTTATGTAGGAAGCATCTGGCCAGACTGCAGACCATCTTTTGTGACGACACCTCATAAGTTTGATATTACATTTGATGATATTGAACATAAGATTTCGAAATTTATTGCCAATTACGATAAAGAACAAGGAATGAATATGAGACGCTGTGCACGTCTTGGAGTGATCATTCATTATATTGCGGACTATTTTACATTTCCACATAACAACCATTATCCAGGGAATGTAAAAGATCACTGCTATTATGAGCGTGATTTAAAATATGGAATGAAAGCTTTTCTTAAGACAGAAGAAGCTTTAAAGATTAAAGAACAAGTTGTAGCGTATGATTCCGTAGAAGAATTGACATCTTATATCCGAAGCATTCATAATTCATATATGAAACTTGCACATACAGTGGAAGAAGATATTAGATATATCGTACATGCTTGTACGACAGTTGTAAAAAGTATATTAAATATGGTAAGTTATGCGTTTAGTACAAGCGTAGCCAATATTCAGTATGTATAATTTTTGGTCAGAGTAAGAATAAGGAGCAGAAGCAGGAATTGTGCCTGTTTTTGTTCCTTTTTTCATTTATGAAAATTTTACATAAGAGATGAATTGATGCAAATTTGATGCATAAAAGTGTTAAGATAAAAAACGGTTTTGGGCAGCAAAGATAGAAAACAATAAGGAAATATAACAATAAGGAGAGAGTAAATATGGTAAACATCATGATCGTTGAAGATGAAAAACCAATTTCAAATCTGATCGCATTAAGTTTAAAAAAGGTCGGTTATCATTGCGAATGTGCATATGATGGACTTTCTGCGATCGATATGATTGAAAAGAAATATCCAGATTTGATCTTACTTGATATTATGCTGCCCGGAGCTGATGGATTTGAAATTTTAGAATATGTAAAACCATTAGATATACCAGTGATCTTTCTCACAGCGAAAGGAGAATTGTCTGATAAAGTAAATGGATTAAGACTTGGTGCAGAAGATTATATTGTAAAACCATTTGAGATTATGGAGTTATTAGCAAGAATTGAAGTTGTATTAAGACGATATAAAAAGCTAGATCGCATGATTCGAATTTTAGGATTGGAAATCGATACAGATTCAAGAACTGTATTAAAAGATGGTGTTTATATTAATCTGACAAAAAAGGAATATGATATTTTGCTGTTATTTGCAAGAAATCCAGGAAGTGTTTTGTTTAGAGAAATGATTTATGATCGTGTATGGGGTGGAGATTATGTCCCTGGAAGCAGAACCGTTGATCTTCATGTACAGAGAGTGCGTAAAAAAGTTGGATGGGAAAACTATTTGATATCTGTTCCAAAGATGGGATATCGTCTGGAGGTAGCAAAGTGAAATTTCGTTGGAAATTAATGATCGTGACAATGCTGATCGTATCATTTTCTTTTGGATTTGGAGGAATGCTTTTAATTCAGTATTCTTATGAAGCTTCCATAAAACAGGAAAAGAAATCAGCAAGAGATTCTTATGAGATGATCTTAAGAATGTTAAAAGAAATTGATGAGATGGATGATACTTATCAAAACCAGACGTTTGTAAGTGTTTTGAAACGATTAAACAGACAAAGATTGTTAAGAGACAGCTCTGTTCGTTTGTTAAAAGAAGAAGATGGTGTAGTACAGTGGAAACAGCCACTTTATTATAATCGGAAAAATGACAATTTTAGAAACAGTAGTGGATTTTCGAGCAAACAAGGGAGGGCTGTGATATTTAAAAATAAAAATAAAGTTTTTTATCAGATTACAAGCAAGATCACTTATGGAAAAGAAACGATGGTGTTTCAAGGCTCCTATGATATTTCTGAAGTTTATGAAACAAGGCATCAGCAACTCATAAGTTTTCGTAAGATTTTCATGGTAGTTATAGGAATGGAGATTATCTTATCATATTTTCTTGCATCAATTCTTACAAGGCCATTGCAAAAATTATCACAAGTTTCAAAACAGATTGCAGATGGTGATTATTCGGTCAGGGTATTAGTAAATACAAAAGATGAAATTGGAGAACTTTCAATTAATTTTAACTATATGACAGAGCAATTGGTAGAAAAATTGATGAAATTAGATCAACTATTAAAAAATCAGGAAGAATTTATGGGAAGTCTTGCCCATGAGATGAAAACACCGCTTACGTCGATTATTGGCTATGCAGATTTGATGCGAATTGAAAATCTTTCAGAAGAGGAACAAAAGGAAGCATGTGGGTATATTTATTCGGAAGGAAAGCGTCTTCAAAATTTATCATTAAAATTAATGAATCTTCTTGTTTTAAAAAATCAAGAGTTTCAAATGAAGAAACAAAATCTTGTGCCAATGATTCATGAGGTGATATCTTCTATGCAGTATCGGCTGCAAGAACAGAAAATTTTAGTGAATTTAAATCTTAAGCCAACGATTTGTGAAGTGGAAGCAGATCTTTTAAAATCATTGATTTTAAATTTAGTCGATAATTCCTTAAAATCCATGAATGTGGGAGGTATTTTGACAATTGAGTGTTGCCCAGCGCAGGAAGGGGCAAAGATCTATGTTTCAGATACAGGTTGCGGAATGCCAAAAGGAGAACTTGATAAAATTACAGAGGCATTTTATCGGGTTGACAAATCAAGATCAAGAAAACAAGGAGGAGTAGGCTTAGGGTTGGCTCTATGTAAAGAAATAGTGAGAATTCATAAAGGTGATATGGAATTTATCAGTCAGGAAGAAAAGGGAACAACTGCGATCATAACCATTGAAGGAGGACATTATGAGAAGACAGATTAGAAATGTTCTTTTAGTTATAACAGCATTTTTGTTGACGATTCTTTTTTGCTTTTTTCCCAATATTCAGTCCAGATTGACAGACTGGAAAACTTTTGGAAAAAGTGAGAATTTATCTTTAAATCCGGTGGAAATTTCAGTGGAATCTACACAAACAACATTGGAAAAATTAAAAATTATCAATAATCATATTTTGAGTGTGTCAGTAAGACCATCATCAAGAACAGTGGATGGAAGAGATGTAGAAAAAACAGCTAGAAAGCAGATCAATCAATTGTTTGAGAAAATGAAGATTTCTTATCGGGTGAATTCTGACTGGAAAGTTACATATAAAAAATTATATACATACATTACAAAACAAAATAATACTACAACAACAGATACGGAAACTTCTGTGTCAAATGTTAAAAATCTTTTAGTTTGGTATGTGACATTAGTGCCGGATGCAGCACAGGAAGATGAATCTGTTAATATGATCATGGATGCGTATACAGATCAGATTCTTGCAATCGATGTGTATTCGTATGAGTATACGCAAAACTGGAAAGATATTGCGAAACATATCGAAGATATACCGTCAGGTTTTTTGTCATATTTGAATCTAAAACAATCAGAATTTGGGCTTAAGAAGAATCTGCTTGGAAATGCAAGTGTATTACAGCAATATGAAAAAGCTAAATCAGCAAAGAATCCATATACAAAGATTTCAGGAAGTGGAGGAGTTTACGCAATACAAAATAAAAATCAGACATATATTCCAGTGGAATGGAGCGGATATGGATTTATGATCAATAATGTGTACAATAACTGATGCAAAAATGATACGATTTTCTCTTGTATTTTGAAAGCTTTCTCTCTATAATAAGTGATTGGAACCCTACAAATATAGTAGGATACGAAAGAAAGGTTGAAAGCATGAGTCAGATAAATATTTCATATAAAGAATTAAAACAGTTACAAGAAGGAAGCTATCAGCTTCTTGATATGAGAGATGAATCAAACACATCTTATGGAATGATTCCAGGAGCTGTTGTGGCAGCAGATGAAGAGGAGCTTGGAAAACAGGCAAAGGAATACATTGATCAGGGCAAGAAAGTTATTTTATATTGCACTAAGGGAATCTTTAGCAAAGAGGCAGCAGAGAAATTAGCACAAGAAGGTATTGATGTTCTTAGTTTAGAAGGCGGATACACAGGATGGCTGTTATCCCTGATGAAAGAAGAACAGGAAAACGACCAGAAAACAGAGCAGAATAACAAAGAAGCCGAAGGAAAAGGCAAGAAAAAAGAACTGACAAGAACACAGGAGATCGAAAAGAGCATCCGCAAGAAGTTCCACAAACAGTTATTCTCCAAGTTTGTAAAAGCAATCAAGACATATGATCTGGTACAGGAGAATGATAAGATTGCTATTTGTATTTCTGGTGGAAAAGATTCCATGTTGATGGCAAAATTATTTCAGGAATTAAAACGCCATAACAAATTTCATTTTGATCTGGTATTTTTGGTAATGGACCCTGGATACAATGAGATGAACCGACAGATCATTGAGAATAATGCGAAATTACTAGATATTCCGATCACAGTCTTCGAATCTGACATCTTTGATGCAGTTTATGAGATTGAAAAATCCCCATGTTATCTGTGTGCAAGAATGCGCCGCGGATATTTATACAGCAAGGCAAAAGAACTTGGATGCAATAAGATCGCGCTGGGACATCACTATGACGATGTCATCGAGACGATCCTTATGGGAATGCTTTATGGGGCACAGGTTCAGACGATGATGCCAAAACTTCACAGTACAAACTTTGAAGGAATGGAACTGATCCGTCCGATGTATCTGATCCGCGAGGACGATATCAAGCATTGGAGAGATTACAATGGATTACACTTTATTCAGTGTGCATGTAAATTTACAGATACTTGTACCACATGCAATCCAGATGGCGTAGCCAAGTCTAAGCGAATGGAGACAAAACAGCTGATCGCAAAGATGAAAGAGATCAATCCATATGTAGAGTCTAACATTTTCAAGAGTGTGGAGAATGTCAACTTAAAGACGATCATTGCCTATAAGAAAGATGGAGTGAAACATTCCTTCTTAGATACTTATGATCAGAAAAATTAAATAAGAATACAAATAAAAACACAGAGGTTTTATCGCAGGCCTCTGTGTTTTTTCTAAAAAAGAAGAGAATCCTAAATTGCAGGATTCTCTTTCAAAATAAATTTCAGAATAATGAAATTATTCGTCCTCTTCTTCGATTTCAACAACCTGACGTTTTCTGGCAGCTTCGTCGTTTTCAAGATATTCATCGTAAGTACATTCTTTGTCGATCAGACCGTTTGGAGTGATCTCCATGATACGATTTGCTGTTGTCTGTACAAACTGATGATCCTGAGAAGTAAATAATAGGGCACCAGAGAAATCTTTTAATGCTTCATTTAAAGCAGTGATAGATTCCATGTCTAAGTGGTTTGTAGGCTCATCAAGAAGTAAGATATTGGCTCCGCTGATCATTAATTTGGATAACATACAACGAACTTTCTCTCCTCCGGATAAAACGCCAACTTTCTTTAAAGCATCCTCTCCAGAGAATAACATACGTCCAAGGAATCCACGGACAAATGTTGCATCTTTATCTTCAGAATACTGAGTCAGCCATTCAACGATCGTTTCATCCTGGCTGAAATCTTTTGTATTATCTTTTGGGAAATAAGACTGAGTTGTAGTCACTCCCCATTTGTAAGAACCAGAATCAGGTTCCATTTCTCCAGATAAGATCTTAAATAATGTTGTAGCAGCTAAAGTGTTAGGCCCTACAAAAGCAATCTTATCAGTAGGTTTCATTAAGAAAGAAATATTATCTAAAACTTTCACACCATCGATCGTCTTTGTAAGATTCTCAACAACCAAAGCATCATTTCCGATTTCACGGTTTGGCTTAAAGTTGATATATGGATACTTACGGCTGGATGGTTTTAACTCATCTAACTGAATCTTATCCAGGGCTTTCTTTCTGGAAGTAGCCTGTTTGGATTTGGAAGCGTTGGCACTGAATCTTGCGATAAAGTCCTGTAATTCCTTCATCTTTTCTTCTTTTTTCTTGTTGGCTTCCTTCATCTGTTTTGTAAGCAGCTGGCTTGATTCATACCAGAAATCATAGTTTCCGGAGAATAACTGAATCTTCGCATAATCGATATCTGCGATATGTGTACATACCTTATTTAAGAAATAACGGTCATGGGATACAACGATGACAGTGTTGTCAAAGTTGATCAGGAATTCTTCTAACCAGTAAATAGCATCTAAGTCTAAGTGGTTGGTAGGCTCGTCAAGCAGCAGGATATCTGGATTACCAAATAAAGCCTGTGCAAGTAAGACTTTGACTTTCTGGGAACCATTTAAGTCAGCCATCTTTGTATAATGGATATCACTAGGAATTCCAAGACCATTTAATAAGGTAGCAGCATCAGATTCTGCTTCCCATCCGTTCATATCAGCAAATTCACCTTCTAATTCACTGGCGCGGATACCATCTTCATCTGTGAAGTCTTCTTTTGCGTATAAAGCTTCCTTTTCCTTCATGATCTCATATAATCTCTGGTTACCCATCATAACCGTATCAAGGACGATATGATCATCATACTGGTAGTGGTCCTGTTTTAAAACAGAAAGACGCTGTCCGGAAGTGATGGATACATCTCCCTTAGAAGGTTCGATTTCTCCGGAAAGAATTTTTAAGAAAGTGGATTTACCTGCTCCGTTGGCACCAATCAGTCCATAGCAGTTACCTTCTGTGAATTTAATATTTACATCTTCGAATAAAGCACGTTTTCCTAAACGTAAAGTTACATTATTTGCCTGAATCATTGTATAACCTTTCTTTTTGATTTATAATTAAATAGAATCGCTCTTTTCATTTTACAGAAAAGCCAGAGTTTTTCAAGTAAAATTTGCATTGTGCAAGTAAAAATACTTGACAAAGGCAGTGAAATTCGCTAAACTAACATCTGGTAAAGGAAAATTGCTTTACAGGAGTATCAGATGGAACGAATCGTAGAACAGAATTTATTATATGATTTTTACGGCGAATTGCTGACCGCACATCAGAAGGAGATCTATGGTGAACATATTTTGAATGATATGACAGCTACCGAGATCGCAGCCGAGTTTGGAATCACCAGACAGGCAGTGCATGACATGATCCGAAGATGTGATAAGATCTTGGCAGATTATGAAGCAAGACTTCATCTGGTAGCGAAGTTTTTGACGGCCAAGGAGAAGATCAAAGAGATCCATACCTTATCCAGAAGGCTTCTCAAAGAAGATAAAGAGCAGATGGAAGAAGACATCAGGCAAATAGAATCTGTATGCAATCAGGTTTTAGAAGATTTATAACTTAGATGAGGTGAATCAATGGCATTTGAAAGTTTATCCGAGAAACTTCAGGGTGTATTTAAGAACTTAAGAAGTAAAGGCCGTTTAACAGAAGATGATGTAAAAACGGCAATGAGAGAAGTTAAGAGAGCTTTACTTGAAGCCGACGTTAACTTCAAAGTCGTAAAGACATTTATCAAATCTGTACAGGAAAGAGCCGTAGGACAGGATGTATTAAACGGACTGAATCCGGGACAGATGGTAATCAAGATCGTAAAAGAAGAGATGGAAGCATTAATGGGATCAACGATGACAGAGATTCAGCTTCGTCCAGGCAATGAGATTACGATCATCTTGATGGCAGGTCTTCAGGGTGCTGGTAAGACAACAACTTGTGCAAAACTTGCCGGACAGTATAAGAAGAAAGGAAAACGACCACTGTTAGTAGCCTGTGACGTATATCGTCCAGCGGCGATCAAACAGCTGCAGGTGAATGGTGAGAAAGTCGGAGTACCAGTCTTTACAATGGGAGATAAGCAGAATCCAGTAGATATTGCGAAAGCTTCCGTGGAACACGCACAGAAGAATGGAAATAACATCGTGATCCTGGATACCGCAGGACGTCTTCATATCGATGAGAATATGATGACAGAGTTGATCGAGATCAAAGATAAAGTTGATGTATTCCAGAGTATTCTTGTCGTTGATGCCATGACAGGACAGGATGCTGTCAATGTGGCGAAAGAATTTAATGAGAAAGTCGGTATTGATGGAGTTATCATCACGAAGATGGACGGTGACACCAGAGGTGGTGCAGCACTTTCTATCCGTTCCGTAACAGGAAAGCCGATCTTATATGTAGGTATGGGAGAGAAACTCGAAGATTTACAGCAGTTTTATCCAGACCGAATGACAAGCCGAATTCTTGGTATGGGAGATGTACTTTCACTGATCGAGAAAGCAGAGCAGACGATCAATGAAGAAGATGCACTTCGAATGACCGAGAAGATGAAGAAGGCAGAATTTGATTTTAACGATTTTCTTGATCAGATGGAACAGATGAAGAAGATGGGTGGATTATCCAATCTGTTATCTATGATCCCAGGCGTTGGAAACAAGATGCAGGGACTTGATATTGATGACAGTATGATGGATAAGACAGCAGCGATCATTTATTCCATGACCAAAGAAGAACGTGCAAATCCTAAGATCATCAATGCTTCAAGAAAGAGAAGAATTGCAGCAGGAGCAGGAGTTCCACTTGCGGAAGTGAACCGCTTATGCAAACAGGTTCAGAATCAGAAACAGATGATGAAGCAGATGTCAGGTATGTTTGGTGGCAAAGGTGGTAAAAAAGGTGGATTTAAATTACCTTTTTAGACCTTAGTTATAGAAAATAATAATTAATTTAGAAAAAGAAAGATTTTTGGAGGTAAAAACAAAATGGCAGTAAAAATGAGATTAAAAAGAATGGGACAGAAGAAAGCACCTTTTTATAGAGTAGTAGTAGCAGATGCTAGATCCCCTAGAGATGGTAGATTCATCGAAGAAATCGGAACATATGATCCAAATCAGGATCCTAGCGTAATCAAATTCGACGAAGAAGCTGCTAAGAAATGGTTAGCAACAGGTGCTCAGCCTACAGATACAGTAGCTAAATTATTAAAAGCTGCAGGAATCGAAAAATAGTCAGATTTAAGACAGGAGGCAGTGCATGAAACATTTATTAGAAGTGATTGCAAAAGCCCTCGTTGATCAGCCAGATAAAGTGACAGTTACAGAGAAAGAAACTGCCGATGCAGTCGTATTAGAACTTCATGTTGCAGAAGGTGACATGGGGAAAGTAATTGGAAAACAGGGAAGAATCGCAAAAGCGATCAGAACTGTTGTTAAGGCTTCGGTTGACAAAGGTGACAAGAAGATTGTCGTTGATATTCAGTAAGAAGATGAAAAGCTTACAAAAGCTTACAGGAAAGTACAGAGGATGTACAATGATATGCTCCCTTTTAGGTAGACAAGTAAAATAATAAAAACTTGTTTCCTGAAAGGGGGTATTTTTTTGAGTAGAAAAGTTAA
>CABIYF010000007.1 GCA_902362875.1 Eubacteriaceae bacterium
GATGCACTGGCTGCTGTTGTTGGTCCGTCATAGTAAGTCACTGACAGTTTCGGACGGTTTGCGGAAGCCCTTGAACCATAGAACTGTCCATAACTCTTTGTCTCATCAGAGTTCTTTAACATCACTCCGTAAGATGTGATCTTTCCGGAAGCACACTCCCTTGCATACTGGGTCAGATTGATGCTTCTTCCTTTCCTGGCTTTTCCTGTTGTCTTCACACTTCCATAGTTGGTGCTGTATCCCGGACGGTTGCTCCATTTTAATCCGGATCTTGTCCATCCTCCTGTGACTCTCCTTGCCTCGATCGTCTGTCCGCTCTGGCTGCTTCCTGTCTCATACATCGTAAGTGTTGCACTATCCACGTATTTTCCTTCGATCTTCTTGGTAAAATCCTTGAAGCGGAGATAGGTACGGTAAACTCCCTGTTTGGCTTTTCCTGCCATCATGGCTGTGATGCCGCTGTCATAGAAGTTTGTATTCTTATAAGATCCGTTGATCACATAGACATCCCAGAAGTTTGTGGAACCGGTCCATGATACGGTCGGATCGATCGTTACCGGATATTCCCGGTCTTTCTCCTGAAAGTAATCTTCATCAAGATGCAGTGTCAGAAGATAGGAATCTTCTTCTCCATCCGGTTCAATGTCATAATACAGTTCCTCACTGTATGCTTTTCCTGTTGCATCATTTATATTTGGAGCTTCCAAAGATGCAACGATCTCATCTGTCTCCTCATCCAGAAAGCTGATCCCGCCATCCATTGCATTTTTCTTTGGTGTCAGTCCTTTTGCTTTAAAATGGAACTTCAGAACGTTTCCTTCGGGTGCTTTTGTCAGGACAATGCTTTCTTTCACTCCTGTATTCAGGGATTCATAGGAAAATGTGCAGTCTTTCTTCTCTGATTCATATGAGACTTTGACCTGTTTTTCCTCGCTATTTCCCCGTGCATCTTCCACCGTTTCTTCTTCCAGTCCGGTACGTGTTAATTTCTTTACCGATGTGAGGGCATCTTCCTGATCGTCTTTGTCTGTTGCTTCTGTATCTGCTGCCTGATCGCCGGATGTTCCGTCTGTTACGGCGCGGACTGCCTGATCTGCCTGTGCGACTGCCTGTTCCACAGCCTTGGAGGTCTGATCGTCTGTCTGATCTTTTGAATCTGTTGTGTTGCCTGTATCTGTATTATCTTTATTCTCTTTTTCCTCTCCATAGATCGGTGCGAAAGAGATCTCATACTTTCCATTTTCCATCAAAACCGGGGTCTTGTCTGTCAGTTTCTTCGGCAGATAGTGTTTCTTATCCCCTGTTTCATTTTCATAGGCATAATCTTTTAAGCTGTTTCCGTTCTCGCTTTTTGAATCTTCTACTTTCACGAGTGTTGGATCGTAGTCTTTTAATGTTCCATTGTCTGTTTCAAAACGGACATCCTGCCCATAAAAGATGGTATTTTTCTTTCCTCCAGTCATCTGAAATGTGGTAGAATTTGTAGTTTTCTCTATGATTTTCTTTGTTTCGCTTGTCTCATTTATTGTCTGTTTTGCATGAACTGAGTGAATCATCCCTGCAATTCCAGACCATTCCACTGATGTCAAACATAATGTAAATGTCAATAATACTGCCAATATCTGCTTTCCTAGTTTTTCTTTCATAAGCGTACCCTTTCTGTGCTTATTTTTCATTTGGGCATTATTGATTTTTTGGTATGATTCCAATTCTTGCTTTTTTTGCTGGGCTAATATCTATTTTTGTATAAATACTACTTCCTTGTTTTTTATAAAATTCACTTGTTCTTTTTAATACGTTCGCTTTTACAGTCCAATCTAAAGATACTTGCGTACTATTGGGAATAATCCCTGTATTCGATTCAATTTCTTCAATAAAACCATCTTCTAAAATAATATCTGACTCTATATACTCATTTTCTTCTGCTCTTACATTATAATGAGTTCCACATATACAGATAACTACCATCATCATACTAATTATTTTTTTCATTTGCTGCTTCCTCCTCTTTTAAACTACATGTTCCTGCTACATTAACTACTTTCTCCCCATAATTTTCTACATATATTTTATAATACCCTGACTTGTCTATTTTGAAAGAATACCATAAATCCCAATCATCGCTTATATATCTTGCATTCCCTTTCATATCTGTAATTCCTGTGGAAATATCTTTACTATCTCCGTCTTCTTCCATTCCTGAAGTTACCGACAACTCAACGATTGTTCCTCTTTTGATATAGGATTTTTTACTTTCTAGTCTTTGTCCTGCTTTTATCGTATTACTGAATGCTATTTCACCATTCATTCGTGGAATTTTTTCATCTAATATTATTGTTGTTTTACTTTTTGACAGTTTTTCTGTTTTTTCCTCAAAATCCTGTTGTGGAACATCTTCTATTGTAGCAATCTCATTATCTTGTGTCTTATCCGCAATATAACTATACCCCTTAGCATACCCAACAGATGATGCCGCCACAGTCACTGCACTGACTCCAAAGACCATTATTATTAATCCTGCAGACACAACCTTCTTTAGTGGTCGTTTCTTCATATAGGCATTCATTCTCTGCATTCTTAACATAAGCAGCTTGGTTCCTTCGCAAAGTCCTGCCATATAAACACCACATTCTGGTCGTTCTACCGCTATTGTTATAATAATATTGAAATAGTCTTTTACACTCTTTACATATCTGCTGACCGTCATATCACATGCTGTCTCTCCCCATTGATCCAGCTGTCTTAGAATATCCTGCATTGCAGGATGAAACCAGTAAATACATCTCGTGATCTGAAACAGTTGTTTCCAGAACAGATCATGGTGTTTATGATGTACTAGCTCATGCAGCAGAATCACTTCTAATTCCTGTTGACTATATTCTTTGGCTGGCAGCAGAACTTTTGGCTGGAAAAGTCCATATGCCATTGGAACTTCGATCATATGTAATATTACTGGTTTTACACTTCTGTGAAGTTTTACTCTCTTACTGATTTCACTGATTTGTTCTTGCAGTATTGGAGATTGTTCTTTAACTTCACATTGTCTGATCGCTTTATGTATCTTTCTATGCTGATTTCCATAGCGTATTATACATATCACAGTTCCAGCTACCCATATAAAAAATAAAATAGAAGCTATGTCCATAATAAAAGCTGTCTTCCAGAATTCAAATCCATACAGACCATTTTTTCTTATCTTTAATAACACGAAAAATGATATCGGACACCAAAAAGATAATAATACAACTTTCCAGATCCAGTAGCTGATATCTACATATCCTCTCTTCTCTGACCATCGTCCAGCTAATTTCCATATCAAATATACTATCGTTCCTAAAGCTGTTCCAAAAACGATATATGTAAATCCATTGATCACTATATTATTTAAAATCCATCTCATCTAACATATCCTTCAAACTTTCTTGATCTTCTTTGGGAATCTTTTGATTCAATGCACTGAACAGCTCTTTTGCTGATCCGTCAAACCATTCATCCAGCATGCTTGCTGCTTTCTCTGTCTTATATGTTGTTTCGTCAATCAATGCATTGATATATGCTTTTCTTCCCCTTTTCTCTACTTTAATATATCCTTTATCTTCTAAACGGAACAAATAGGTTCGAATGCTTGTGCGTTTATATTCTTTATGGAATTTGTCCTTTAATTCTTCTCCCATTCGCAAAAATGGCATCTCTTTTCCGTAGTTCCAGATACATTTCATCATTAATTCTTCTGTGTTAGTTAAATATTCCATCTTACTCATCCCCTTTTTAACTGTTTTTTTAATTACTTTTACTTTAACATGTTTACTGTTTTAATTCAACTTGTTTTTTAGTTACTTTAAACAATTTTATCAATATATTATCCATATCATTTTGCAAAATACACAAAAAACATCTAGCCAAATTTATAAAAAAAGAGATGCCTTTTCCTTTGACATCTCTTTTTTTATAAATCTATAATTTACTAATAAATTTTTTATGTACTCTCAAATCATCATCAAGCTCTGGATGAAATGCAATTCCAATCTGATTTCCATATTCTACCCCGACAATATTTCCATCAACCTCTGCCAACACCTTTACACCTTCTTCAACGCTCTCCACATAAGGAGCTCTGATAAACGTCATTGGTATCTCACCAATCCCCTCAAATTCCTTCGTTGTAAAGAAACTTCCAAGCTGTCTTCCATATGCATTTCTTTTCACGCACATCGGGATTGTTCCAAAGTATGTTTCTTCCTGGTCTTTGATTTCTTTTGCCAGAAGAATGAGGCCTGCACAGGTTGCGAGAACTGGCATTCCTTCTTCGATCTGTTTCTTGATCGTATCAAACATACCAAGCTCTTTTAAGAGTTTTCCCTGAACGGTGCTTTCTCCGCCGGGGAGTATGATTCCATCATATGGTTTTTCTAAATCTTCTTTATTTCGTAATTCGATACAGGAAACGCCTAGTTGTTCAAGCATTTTTTCATGTTCGATAAATGCGCCCTGCAATGCTAAAACACCGACTTGTTTCATCTTATTTTCCTCTTTCTGCCATTAATAATTCGATTTCCTGTTCGTTGATTCCTACCATTGCTTCTCCAAGGTCTTTGGATAATTCTGCGATTCGTTTGGCATCTGTAAAGTTTGTGACTGCCTGTACGATCGCTGCTGCTCGTTTGGCTGGATTTCCAGATTTGAAGATTCCTGATCCTACGAAGACTCCTTCTGCTCCTAACTGCATCATTAGGGCTGCATCGGCTGGTGTTGCGACTCCACCTGCTGCGAAGTTTACGACTGGAAGTTTTCCATTTTCATGAACGTATAATACCAGATCATAAGGGACTCTTAACTGTTTTGCTGCTTCAAATAATTCGTCTTCACGCATGCTGACTAACTGTGCGATCTCGCTGTTCATCTTTCTCATATGGCGCACTGCCTGTACGATATCTCCTGTTCCTGGTTCTCCTTTGGTACGGATCATGGATGCTCCTTCATTGATTCTTCGAAGTGCTTCCCCAAGATCTTTTGCTCCGCATACAAATGGAACTTTGAAGTTTCTTTTATTGATATGGTATACATCATCTGCTGGTGATAATACTTCACTTTCATCGATATAGTCAATTTCGATTGCCTCTAAAACCTGTGCTTCTGCAAAATGTCCGATTCTGCATTTTGCCATGACTGGAATTGTAACTGCTTCCTGAATTCCTGCGATCATTTTTGGATCACTCATTCTTGATACACCGCCTGCTGCCCTGATATCTGCTGGGATTCTCTCTAATGCCATAACTGCACATGCTCCGGCTTCCTGCGCAATCTTTGCCTGTTCTGGTGTTGTAACGTCCATGATCACTCCACCTTTTAACATCTGTGCCAGTTCTTTATTCAATTCGTATCTCTTTGTTGTTTCCATGTTGTAAGCCTCCACTGTATTTTTCTTAATTTTATTTGATATGTTTTCTTTACATATGCTATGGGACTGATTATAATCAATGTGTGGCCTTTTTAAAATCATCAATTTGAATATGTTCAATAAGGCCAGATTGGAGAATTTACATATCATGTTAACCTATAACTTTGCAAATAAAGGGTCAGATTCCCTTTACGAATACTTATACAAATGCATCAAAAACGACATATTACTGGGGAATCTTGATGTTGATGAAAAACTTCCTTCCAAACGAAGTTTCGCAAAAAATCTGGGTATCAGTGTGATTACTGTTGAAAATGCTTATGAACAGTTGATGGCGGAAGGATATATTTATTCCATTCCAAAGAAAGGATTTTATGTCGCAGATCTGTCTGAATTAAATATACAAAGTAATACCGACAAAAAAACTGACACTACATTGCTTTCTTTTGAGAACAAAGTTTCTTATCTTGCAGATTTTACGAGTAATCAGACAGACAGTGAAATCTTCCCTTTTACGATCTGGGCAAGAACGATGCGTGAACTGTTGAATGAAAACCAGCAGCAATTGATGGAGAATCCTCCTTGTGGCGGTATTATGGCACTTCGGCAGGCGATTGCCGATTATCTTCATGCATTTCGTGGGATGGTCGTAAACCCGGAACAGATCATTGTTGGGGCTGGAACGGAATATTTGTATGGTCTTTTGATCCAGCTGCTTGGAGATGATAAGATTTATGGAATTGAAAATCCTGGTTATCCAAAGATTGCTAAGATCTATGATCGTATGCATGTGTCTTATTCCGCGATTGACCTTGATGAGCATGGTGTCTGTATTGATTCTTTAGAAGATCATCAGATTGATATTATGCATCTTTCCCCATCCCACCATTTTCCGACTGGGATCATCACACCGATCAGCCGTCGTTATGAATTGCTTGGTTGGGCTTCTAAGGATGAGAACCGTTATATTATCGAAGACGATTACGATAGTGAATTACGCCTTGGCGGGAAACCGATCCCTACACTGCAAAGTATTGATGTCTCTGATAAAGTCATTTATATGAATACTTTTACGAAGACATTATCTTCTACCGTAAGGATCAGTTATATGGTACTTCCGGCTTCTTTGACAGAATTATTTTATAAGAAATTATCTTTTTATTCTTGTACAGTTTCTAATTTTGAGCAGTATACACTGGCTCGTTTTATGGAAAGTGGAAGTTTTGAAAAGCATATCAACCGGCTGCGTAATTATTATCAGAATAAACGAGATGCCATTTTAGAAATTTTTAAGACTGCACCCCTCGATCAGTATATTACGATCAAAGAGGAAGATTCCGGAGTTCATTTTATGATGAAATTAAAGACGGACAGAACAGAAATAGACATTTTATCCGATGCTAAATCAAAAGGGATCAAACTTGCGCCATTATCAAAATATTTTGTTGGCCAGACATCCAATATGAGCTTTCAAAATGTCTATGTTATGAATTATTCTTCGATTGATCTTGAGCAACTGCCTTTGATCTTTGATGCATTGTGTCATATCTTAATAAAATAAGAAAAGTCATTGAATGCTCTTATTTTGTGAAAAATAATTTGCATTCAATGACTTTATAACCACTGTGTCACACAACTATGTTTCTTTGTCTTCTTATCATAACTGATTCCAACACCTAAGATTTTATGATCTGTTTTTATTTCACCTATTTTTCCTTGAAATTTTAATTTATAATCTTTGTCCACAATCTGCTTTAATGCTTCTCTTGGACTATGATCTACTTTTAATTCTAATATAATTCCTGGATCCTTCTTATTCTCTGGATAAAAAATATAATCAACAAATCCCTTGCCTGCTTTGTCTTCTCTTTCTACACGATATTTGTCCCTTGCTGAAAGATAAACAAGATTTATAATTGCTGATAATTCCGTTTCATTATTATATGATAGAATTGGTGTTTCTGTATTATGTGCGTATTCTAAGATTTCTTCCATTACCTGAGTATCTTCTGCTAAAGTTGCTTGTAACATTCTTTCTGACTCTTTTGCCAAACGATAAACATATCCTAGAGATTCTTCTTTTTGAATCATATCATCAAATTTATTCATCAATTCTTTATTTGGTATTCTTACTTTACCATCTTCATAACTCAAAAATCCATATACTACCATAGCTGAAAATATCTCACTTTTTGTTTCAAGTCTCATAGCTGCTGCAGCATATTCCTGAATTTTTACCTGCACTGACTCTCCTGATATCATTAGAGCCAGATCATTTTGTACATCATCAATATTCTTTCTGATATAATAAAAAATTTCATCGTATGGTCCTGAACTTGTCCAATAATTTCCTATATTGTTATTCGTAAGAGCAAGTACAACGGATCTGGGATTATAGATTCTCTCTCCAGATTTTGTTGTATATCCATCATACCAAATTCTTAAATCTTGTCTTGAAATTTGAGCATTCTCATTATTATGTTCATACCTTTCAAAAAGTTCATCTACCTCCTCATCTGTAAATCCAAAATATTCACTATATTTTGTTTCTGATGCCATATTATATTCCCAGAACATATTTAATTCAGAGCCACTTGAATACTTAGCAATTGGTAAAATTCCTGTCATATATGTCATGATTACATACGGACGATCTTTTAATAGATTACTCAAAAATAGAATATATTGCTTTTTATCTTCCTCTTTAATAAAATCCTTATGGAAAATAAAATCCCACTCGTCAAACACGAATATAAATCTCTGTTCATCATATTCTTCAAAAATTGTTTCTAATACATCTGCTGCTGAATCTCCTTCATAAATTTCAATATCTGGATATGCTTTTTTTAAATCTCTGATCAAATTTTCTTCTATACGATCAATATATTCTCGATATGAATGACATTCTCTTGGCATTTTGCTAAAGTCAATGAATATAATATCATATTGATTTTTATACTTTATATATTCTTTATTTTGAGATATATTCAATGATTCAAACAGCCCATTTTCACTTTTTCTTTTCCCTAAAAAAGAGGCAATCATGTTTGCAATCATTGTTTTTCCAAAACGTCTTGGTCTTGTAATACAAATATGTGTATTTCCAACTTCTAAAAATGGAAATAACTCTGATAACAACTTTGTTTTATCTACAAAATATGGCTTCATCGTTTCATTTTTGTATAATACATATGAAGTTGAACTGTTTAAGTATCTTCCCATATCAAGACCTCTTCTTTCTTATTCCATGATTCTATACAAAGTTGTATTTTTTTAATTCAATTATACCAAAAGATATGGTTAAAGTACAGCATAACAAACTGAATTGATGCATTGACTGCTCTTTGAAATAATCTTTACTTCCTATTTTTTCAATTACACTTCATTTTTAATACAAACATCCAATTTCTGATAAGGTATCTCTATTCCTTCCTCATCAAATCGAAGTTTAATCTCTTCATTCAACGCCCATTTTGTTGCTACATAATCCGATGTTGGAACCCAGCACCTGATCCCCATCATGACAGAGCTGTCTGCCAGACTGCTGACAAAGATTTTAACTCCATCCTGATCAAGAATTCTTTTTTCATTTTTTGCAATATCTGTAAGAATTCTTTTTACCTCTTTAATATCTGCATCATAAGAGATTCCTACTTCAATATCGATCAGTCTTCGATCCTGTTTCGTATTATTGATCAGATTGGAATTGCTTAATGTACCATTTGGAATAACGATCACTCGGTTATCAACAGTCTTAAGCTTTGTGTAGAAAATGTCCATCGCTGCAACTTCTCCTTCGCAGTTGGTTCCTGTTAATACGATATAATCTCCCACCTGAAATGGTTTCAGAATTAATAATAAAACTCCGCCAGCTACGTTAGAAAGTGTTCCTTGTAATGCTAAACCTACTGCTACACCGGCAGATCCTAATAATGCGATAAAGGAACTTACTTCTACTCCCATATGTGCCACTGCCATAAAAATTACAATACATCGCAATCCAATCCTTATGAAGGAACAGGAAAATGAGATCACTCCATAATCGATCTCTGCCTTCTCAAGGGTTGTTTTTAAAAGAGTAATCAGGATTTTGATCAGTTTAAATCCGATGACAATGATCAAAAATGATACAATAACTTTCCCTATGATACTCATTGCAATTTCCAGATATTTTTCAAAAAACTGATTCCAGTCAATCTTACTTAAGTCCACTGCTGCGAACATTGATTGTATCTGTGCTAACATACTATCTCCTTTTTTATCTTATATTTTTTCATGTACTTAGCAACGTGCGCCATAAGATGCATAACATGAAAGAAACACGTATTTCTACGTGTTTCTTATCATAGCAAGTTTATCTATTAATTACAATGCTTATTTCTTTGTAATATATCCTTTTGCTTTTAATGTCTCTGCACATAATACAGCTCCACCTGCTGCACCACGAACTGTGTTATGAGAAAGTCCTACGAATTTGTAATCGTATACTGTGTCTTCTCTTAAACGTCCAACAGAGATTCCCATTCCGTTTTCGTAATCTACGTCTGCTTTTACCTGTGGGCGGTTATCTTCTTCTAAGTACTGGATCATCTGTTTTGGAGCACTTGGAAGATCTAATTCCTGTGGAAGTCCGCTGAAGTTCACTAATTTTTCGATCAGCTGTTCTTTTGTTGGTTTCTTTTTGAATTTAACGAATACTGCTGCTGTATGTCCGTTTAATACTGGTACACGGATACACTGTGTTGTGATCACTGGTGTTTCAGCTTTCACGATCACACCATCTTCAATGTGTCCCCATAAACGAAGAGGTTCCTGTTCACTCTTCTCTTCTTCTCCACCGATGTATGGGATGATGTTTTCTACCATTTCAGGCCAGTCTTTGAAAGTTTTTCCTGCTCCGGAAATTGCCTGATATGTTGTAGCTACGACTTCATATGGTTCGAATTCTTTCCATGCTGTTAAAACTGGTGCATAACTCTGGATAGAGCAATTTGGTTTTACCGCTACGAAACCTTTTGTTGTTCCTAAACGTTTCTTCTGGCTTTCGATAACTTCGAAATGTTCTGGATTGATCTCAGGTACTACCATTGGTACGTCTGGTGTCCAGCGGTGAGCACTGTTGTTAGATACAACTGGTGTTTCTGTTTTTGCGTAGTCTTCCTCGATCTTTTTGATCTCATCTTTAGACATATCAACTGCACTGAATACAAAATCAACCTGAGAAGCAACTTCTTCTACTTCGTTTACGTTCTTTACGATCATAGATTTTACTGCTTCTGGCATTGGTGTATCCATTTTCCAGCGTCCACCAACTGCTTCTTCGTATGTTTTACCTGCGGAACGTGGGCTTGCAGCTAATGTTGTAACTTCAAACCATGGATGGTTCTCTAATAATGAAATAAAACGCTGTCCAACCATTCCTGTTGCACCTAAAATACCAACTCTTAATTTTTCACTCATGCTTCTTCTCTCCTATAGTACACGAACTCGAACGACTCCGTCGATCTGTTCCATTTTCTTAACTGTTTCTTCTGTTGGTGCTTTCTTTTCCATATCAAACATAGAATAAGCCCATTCACCTTTGGATTTATTTAACATATTGGCAATGTTATGTCCATCTGCTGCAAGGATCGCTGTTAACTGTCCGATCATATTTGGAAGGTTTTTGTGATGCACTGTGATACGTGCTGCACAATTTGCTTCTCCCAGATCACAGTTTGGATAGTTTACTGAGTTTACGATATTACCATTCTCTAAGTAATTCATTAACTGGTCAACTGCCATCTCTGCACAGTTCTCTTCAGATTCTTCTGTAGAAGCTCCTAAATGTGGAATTGTGATCACTTTATCAACTCCAGCAATCTCTGCGCTTGGGAAGTCTGTAACGTAATGTTTTACTTTTCCAGATTCTAATCCTTCGATCACTGCCTGATTCTCAACCAGTTCTCCTCTGGCAAAGTTTAGAAGTGTCACACCGTCTTTCATCTTATCAATAGCTTCTTTGTTGATCATTCCTTTTGTGGAATCCATATATGGAACATGAATTGTAATGTAATCACATGTCTCAAATAATTCATCGATAGAAGCGATATATTTTACCATTCTTGATAAACTCCATGCGGAACGTACAGATACATATGGGTCGTATCCATAAACTTTCATTCCAAGACGGTTACAGATATTGGCTACTAGAACTCCGATAGCTCCAAGTCCGATAACTCCGATGCTCTTTCCTTTTAATTCGTTTCCTGCATACTGTTTCTTTTGTTTCTCAACCAGTTTTGCAAGATTTTCTTCGGAAGCATTTTCTTTGACCCAGTTATATCCACCGATGATATCACGGGATGCAAGTAAAAGTCCGGCAACAACAAGTTCTTTTACACCATTTGCATTGGCTCCTGGTGTGTTGAATGCTACGATACCTTTCTTTGCATATTCATCTAATGGAATATTGTTCACTCCGGCTCCAGCTCTTGCTACTGCAAGAAGGCTTTCTGGAACTTCCAGTTCATGCATGGATGCACTTCTTACTAAAACGGCATCCGCTGTGTCTAGGTCATCAATGACTTTAAAATCTTCTGTGAATAAATCAAGCCCTTTGTCTGCGATCGGGTTTAAGCATTTTACTGTATACATGGCTCCTCCTTATTTGTTCTCTTCTTCAAACTTCTTCATGAATGCTACTAATTTTTCAACACCTTCTTTTGGCATTGCGTTATAAATACTTGCACGCATTCCACCAACGGTACGGTGTCCTTTTAAGTTCTCAAATCCAGCTTCTTTTGCTTCCGCTACGAATTTGGCATCCAGATCTTTGTCTCCTGTTACAAATGGAACATTCATTAAAGAACGGTCTTCTTTGACAACTGTTCCTTTAAACATTTCACTCTGATCTAAGAAATCATATAAGATCTTTGCTTTTTCTTCGTTACGTTTCTTCATTGCTTCCAGTCCACCCTGGTCTTTTAACCATTTGAAGACTTTACCGCAAATATAGATTCCGTAGCATGGAGGTGTGTTATACAGTGAATCTGCATCTGCCTGTGTTTTCCATTTTAACATAGTTGGTGTTCCAGGTAACACATCGTCTGTGATCAGATCTTCACGTACGATACAAATTACAACTCCAGCTGGTCCAACGTTTTTCTGTACTCCAAAATAAATAACTCCAAAGTCTTCTACATTCACAGGCTCAGATAGAATGCAGGAAGACATATCTGCAACAAGGATTTTTCCTTTTGTGTTTGGAATCTGCTGATATTTTGTTCCATAGATCGTGTTGTTATAGCATACATATACATAGTCTGCATCTTCTGATACTGGAAGATCAGAGCAATCTGGGATATATGTATATGTTTTGTCTTCGGATGAAGCTAAGATATTGGCTTTTCCATATCTTGATGCTTCCTGGTATGCTTTCTTTGCCCACTGTCCTGTGATGATAAAGTCAGCGACTTTGTTCTTCATCAGGTTCATAGGGATGGCTGAAAACTGCTGGGAAGCTCCACCCTGAAGGAATAATACTTTGTAATTATCAGGGATGTTCATTAACTCTCTTAAGTCTGCTTCTGCAGTCTTGATGATGTCATCAAACATCTTGGATCTGTGGCTCATCTCCATAACGGACATTCCACATCCTCTGTAATCAAGCATTTCCTCTGCTGCTTCTTTTAACACTTCTTCCGGAAGTACTGCCGGTCCAGCTGAAAAGTTGTATACTCTTGCCATTTCTTTTCTCTCCTTTATATGAAAATAAATTAAAAGTTATCTTGCCTGCGCCTCAAGATCCGCTTTGTCAAATGCATCTTCAATGGAGCCGCCTGGATTAACCATTGGCCATACTTTGTCATCTAAATCAATATGACAGTCAAGTACGACTGGTTTACCTAACGTTAAAGCTTCTTTAAATGCATCTTTGAATTCATCGATATCCGTGATCTTCTTTGCATCAACTCCAAGACCTTCTGCGACTTTCACAAAGTCTACTTTGTCCTGAAGAGTTGTGTACGAATATCTTTCTTCATAAAACAGATCCTGCCACTGTCTTACCATTCCTAATACGCTGTTATTGATGATTACTTCGATAACAGGAATGTTGTATCGCGAGGCTGTCGCAAGCTCATTTAAATTCATACGGAAACATCCATCTCCTGCAATGTTTACTACCGTCTTGTCTGGATTACCAACTTTCGCTCCAAGGCTGGCTCCAAGACCATATCCCATTGTTCCGAGACCTCCAGATGTCAAGAATTTACGTGGTTTATCATATTTATAAAACTGAGCGGCCCACATCTGATGCTGTCCAACCTCTGTTGTAATGACTGCCTCACCTTTTGTAATATCATAAATCGCTTCCATGATCTCAGGGCATGTTAAGCGTCCTTTATCATAGGTTAATGGGTAACTTTCTTTATATTCTTTGACTGTTTCAAGCCATTCTTTATGCTCCTGCGCTTCTAAACGGCGGTTGATCACAGTTAAAACTGCTTTCACATCACCAATGATCGCTTCTGAAACACGAATGTTTTTATTAATCTCTACTGGGTCAATATCGATCTGAAGAATTTTGGCATTCTTTGCAAATGTTTTTGGATTTCCTAAGACTCGATCGCTAAATCTTGTTCCGATCGCGATCAGTAAGTCACAGTGAGATACTCCAAGGTTTGATGCCTTGGTTCCATGCATACCAAGCATTCCGCTGTAACGTTCATCTATTCCATTAAATGCTCCTTTACCCATCAGGGTATCACATACTGGGGCATCTACTTTATCTACAAATTCTTTTAATTCGTCTGCTGCATCAGAGATCACAGCTCCACCACCAACTAAGATGTATGGGCGTTTTGACTCCCTGATCATCTTGATCGCATGCTGGATATCTGCTTCTTTGATTCTCTCACTGAAGCGGATGATCTTCTCTGGTTTCTCTGGTTCGTAAGATGTCATGGCTGCTGTGACATCTTTTGGAATGTCGATAAGAACCGGTCCTGGTCTTCCTGTTTTTGCAATCTTGAATGCTCTTCGGATCGTATTCGCAAGTTCTTCTACATTCTTTACAATAAAGTTATGCTTTGTAATTGGAATTGTGACTCCGGAAATATCAACTTCCTGGAAGCTGTCTTTTCCAAGAAGGCTCACTCCTACGTTACATGTGATCGCAACGACTGGAACAGAGTCCATGTTCGCTGTTGCAAGTCCTGTAACGATATTTGTTGCTCCAGGTCCGCTTGTTGCAAAGCACACTCCGACTTTCCCTGTAGATCTCGCATATCCGTCTGCTGCATGAGAAGCTCCCTGCTCATGAGAAGTCAGGATATGTGTAAAATACTTTTTCTGTTTGTATAATTCGTCGTAAATATTTAAGATAGCTCCGCCTGGATACCCGAAAATGGTATCCACGCCTTGCTCTTTTAAACATTCTAAAACAATCTGAGCACCTGTCAATTGTTTCATCATTTGATCCTCTTTTCTTACTTAATTACTGTTTGATTTCTAAAACTGCACCACGGTTTCCAGATGTAACTAAGGAAGCATATCTTGCAAGATAACCTGTTGTAACCTTTGGTGTTCTAGGTTTCCAGTTTTCTTTTCTCTTTGCTAATTCTTCGTCAGAAACTTTTACATTCAATGTATTCGCATCGATATCGATCGCGATGATATCTCCTTCTTCTACTAATGCGATTGGTCCACCAACTGCTGCTTCTGGAGAAACGTGTCCGATACATGCTCCTCTGGAAGCTCCGGAGAATCTTCCGTCTGTGATCAGGGCTACACTTGATCCAAGTCCCATACCCATGATCGCTGATGTAGGATTTAACATCTCTCTCATACCAGGTCCGCCTTTTGGTCCTTCGTAACGGATAACGACTACATCACCTGGTTTGATATCTCCACCTTTGATCGCTTTGATCGCATCTTCTTCACAATCAAAGACTCTTGCTGGTCCTTCCATCTTAAGCATCTCAGGAGCAACTGCAGAACGTTTTACAACACCTGAATCTGGTGCTAAGTTTCCTTTTAATACGGCGATTCCACCAGTCTGGCTGTATGGATTGTCGATTGGACGGATAACTTCTGGGTTCTTGTTTACACATCCTTCAATGTTCTCTGCAACTGTCTTACCTGTTGCTGTGATAAGGTCTGTATGAAGAAGGTTCTTCTTATTTAATTCGTTCATAACAGCATAGACACCACCAGCTTCATTTAACTCTTCAATGTATGTGTGTCCTGCTGGTGCAAGATGACATAAGTTTGGAGTTCTCTTACTGATCTCATTTGCTTTCTCAAGATTTAGATCAACTCCTGCTTCATGAGCGATCGCTGGTAAATGAAGCATACTGTTTGTACTGCATCCAAGTGCCATATCGACTGTTAATGCATTCTCAAATGCTTTTTCTGTTAAGATATCTCTTGGACGGATATTCTTCTCTAATAATTCCATAACCTTCATTCCTGCATGTTTTGCAAGACGGATTCTTTCAGAATATACGGCTGGAATTGTTCCATTTCCCTGTAATCCCATACCAAGAACTTCTGTTAAACAGTTCATGGAGTTTGCTGTGTACATACCTGAGCATGATCCACATGTTGGGCATGTTTTATTCTCAAATTCATCTAATTCTTCTTTTGAAATCTTACCTGCTGCATAAGATCCAACAGCTTCAAACATGCTTGATAAGCTTGTCTTGCATCCTTTTACACGTCCCGCAAGCATTGGTCCGCCGCTGACGAACACTGTAGGTACATTGACACGTGCAGCTGCCATTAACAGTCCTGGTACGTTCTTATCACAGTTTGGAACCATAACTAAAGCATCAAACTGATGTGCTAATGCCATACATTCTGTAGAATCAGCGATCAGATCTCTTGTTACCAGAGAATATTTCATTCCGACATGTCCCATTGCGATACCATCACATACAGCGATTGCTGGGAATACAACTGGTGTTCCACCAGCCATGGCAACTCCAAGTTTGACTGCATCTACGATCTTATCAATATTCATATGCCCTGGTACGATCTCGTTATAGGAACTAACGATTCCGACTAATGGCTTTCTCATCTCTTCTTTTGTGAATCCTAATGCGTTAAATAACGATCTCTGAGGGGCGAATGCTTCTCCCTCTGTAAATGTATTACTCATAAAACTAACCTCCTAGTATAATATACCTTCTTCTATCTATGACAATTCTTTATCGATTGACAATGATTATTTGATCTTATCGATGATCAGCTGTCCCATTTCTTTACATCCGACTTTCTTCATTCCATCAGACATGATATCAACCGTTCTGTATCCATCTGCTAAGACTGCTTTGACTGCTGCTTCAATTGCATCTGCTTCTTTGTCAAGATCAAAAGAGTAACGAAGCATCATAGCTGCAGAAAGGATTGTTGCGATTGGGTTTGCGATATCCTGTCCTGCGATATCTGGAGCTGATCCGTGGCTTGGCTCATATAATCCAAACTTACCTTCTGCAAGACTTGCAGATGATAACATTCCGATAGATCCTGTGATCATACTTGCTTCATCAGATAAGATATCTCCAAACATGTTCTCTGTTAAGATCACATCAAACTGACGTGGATTGTTTACTAACTGCATTGCACAGTTGTCAACTAACATATGTTCATATGTAACGTCTTCATAATCTTTGGCTACTTCTTCTACGACTGCTCTCCATAATCTGGAAGAATCAAGTACGTTTGCTTTATCAACACTGATCACATGTTTGTTACGTTTTCTTGCGATATCAAATGCTTTGATCGCGATTCTTCTAATCTCGTTTTCATTGTAAGATAATGTATCAACAGCTGTTCTTACACCATCAACTTCTTCTGTATGTCTTTCTCCAAAGTAAAGACCACCTGTTAATTCTCTCATGATGACCATGTCAAATCCATCACCGATCACTTCGTCACGAAGCGGACATGCTTTCTTTAATTCATCATATAAGTATGCTGGTCTGATATTGGCAAATAATCCAAGGGATTTACGAAGTTTTAATAAACCTGCCTCTGGTCTTAACTGTGCTGGAAGTTTGTACCATGGAGATGTACTTGTGTTTCCTCCGATAGATCCCATTAATACTGCGTCACTTTTCTTAGCAATCTCTAAAGCTCCTTCTGTTAATGGCTCTCCGTGAACATCAATGGATGCTCCACCCATTAAAATCTGTGTGTAAGAAAATGTGTGTCCGTATTTCTCACCTACAGCGTCTAAAACTCTCATTGCTTCTGTGACGATCTCTGGTCCGATTCCATCACCTTTGATGACTGCTAAATTACAATTCATATCTTCTTCCTCATTTCTTCTTGGTATTACTTATGTCTGTCAATGAATTGGCAGATTTCATTTACCCTAAAACTACTAATGCGATAAACGCTCCGATACAGCTTGCACATGCAACTGTAACAATATTTTTTTCATTATATGCAAAAATCATCGCAATTGCAAATCCAATTGTCGATGCGATCAAATTTCCTGTCGCATAAAACACTGCCGGCATGATCATAGCTGCCAGTACAGCGTATGGAACATAATATAAAAATGATCTGAAAAATCGATTCTCTATCTTCTTCTGTATTGCAACCAGTGGGATGACTCGTATTAGATATGTAGAAACTGCTGTGACTGCAATGTAGATCAATAATCTGCTAAGCTTCATGAGTCTCCTCCTCTTCTACTGGGAATAAAACTGCTCCAAGTGTTGCTGCGATCAGTGTACAAATGATGATCACAAAACCACTGGATACAAATGATAATGCTTTAATGTATTTAAATAACAAACTGATGATCATAGATATAATGATCACGATCGTTATATGCTTATCGTGTCTTGCCGGTGGAATAATGATTCCGATCAACATTCCATAAATTGCAAGTCCCAATGCATTCCTCAAGATCAATGGCAATAATGTATTGGCTGTTGCTCCTAAAAGAGTTCCTATCGTCCAGCTGATCCAAGGAATTGACATCAATGCATAAAAATACTTTGGCGTAATCTCTTTTCTCCCAGCACAGGATACTGCGAAGATCTCATCCGTTACCATAAATGCCATCGAAAGCCGGTTCCAAATCGTTGACTTCTCACTTAACTTCTGTCCGATCGCGATTGACATGATCGAATATCTTAAATTTATAATGATCTGCGATAAGACTAATTCTACCAAAGATCCTCCTGCTGTCATCGTGATGATCGCTGCAAACTGTCCTGCGGAGGTTACGCAGGTTGCAGAGATCAATGTAAGCGCCCATACCGGAATACCTTTGGATGCTCCTGAAATTCCAAATGCAAAAGACACTGCAACATATGCAAGTCCAATTGGAATTCCATCAATCAATCCTCTTCGAAATTCATTGTCTGATTTCATTATCTGCTCCTATAGTTCAAAATAATTCGATTCCTGTAAAAATATAGAATATTTCTCCAAAAAATCGAACTTATATAATAGAATACCACATTCTTAGACAGATTGGAAACTATTTTTCAACGAAAACCGCATGAAATTGATGTTTTCGTTGAAATACATTCGAAAAAATATTATAATCAGACTATGAAACTATTAATTTGAAAATAGGGGACACATATGTTAAAGAAAAAATTTATCTGTCTTGGATTATCCATGACAATGCTTTTTGCAAGCATTATAAACACACCTGCAGCTGTAACTGCCGGTCAATATTATAAAATCAAATATACACATAATAAAAAAACAGTTACAAAACGTGCAATTGATGCAAGATATAATAATAAAGTGATCAAAACCAATATGCCTGGATATATCGAAGGTTCTACTTCTATGTATTCTGCTTACTGGATCTTCGGTCGTTGTTCATCTATCAACACAAAATATTCTTATTCATCAAAGACAAATAAGATCAACCTTACACGCGGTTCACAAAAATTAGTTTTAACATTGAACAGCACAACTGCAACCATCAACGGAAAGAGAATCACTCTTCCATCCGCCCCAAGGAAAGTATATTATCCTGCACGTAAGAAGAACTATATTATGATCCCAGGAGACGCTGTTGCCAAGAATCTGCAATTAAATTATACATGGAATAACCGCCTGCTTTCAGGTCTTATTACCCAAAAGGGATCAACAAGTGCTAAACCTGCCACTACAACAGCTTCCAATACAAGTACAACATCTACGACTCTTGGTTCAAAGACTAAGATCACAGCCTCTGCTTCTAATTATTCCATCAGAATCAAGAAGCCTTCCGGACTGTCAACTTCTGCTGTTACTTGTGTTGATGATTACTCAAACAAGCGCCTGAGAATCATTGTTAACGGAAACTACAAGACTTTCTTTAGCACTTCCTCTAACAGATATGTTAAGGAATCGCTTACTTACAATGTTACTTACAGTGGAGGTAAAACATATATTGATCTTAAGACAAGTACGATCAAAGGATTCAGTATATCACAGACTTCTTCCTATATATATGTGAAGTATGCAGATCCAAAGAAGATGTTCTATCGTGTAGTCGTTGTTGATGCAGGTCATGGCGGAAGCGATTCCGGAGCTGTAGGAAACGGATATTATGAAAAGAATATGACCTTAAAGATCGTTCAGAGCATCAAGAGTAACTTTGACAAAAACTCTACATATAAAGTATATTACACAAGACTTTCAGATTGGTATCCAAGTCTTTCTTACCGTTATAAAATGGCAAATGAAGTGTCCGCAGATCGTTTTCTAAGCGTTCATATCAATTCAAGCGACTCTTCATCTTCCAAAGGAACCGAAACCTTATACAAAACTTATAAATCCTACGCACAGACACTACAGTCTTCTGCTTTAACTGGAATGGGTTATGCATCAAACAGTTCCTATAATCGTGGATTAAAATACCGCTCTGATCTTGCAGTATTGAATGGTCCAAAGATGACAACTTCTCTTGTAGAACTTGGATTCATCTCAAATAAAACCGAAGCTAATCGTATCAATTCCAGAACATCAACGATTGGTTATAACTTATATAAAGCGATTTGTAATTCATTCTAGTCTTATAAATCCCAAAGTAGATTTCTAAAAGTCATATTGCAAAATATGACTTTTTTCTTGCAATAATATTACGCATATGTTACAGTTAATTACTGGAAAGGAAGATACAAATGAAATTACAGAAATTTATTATCACAACATTGTTATCAGTTTCAATTATCGGCACAGGAATACCTGCGAATGTCTCTGCATCATCATATGCTGTAACAAAACATACTTATACACTAAAAATCAATAAGAAAAAACAAAAGAAAAAAGCAGTCGGTGCTTCTTATAATGGAAAATCCATCAAAACAAAAGCTCCCGGATACATGACTGGAAATACACAAATGCTTTCTGCATATTATGTATTCAAAAAGGGAATGGGTGTATCCTATTCTTATTCCAAAAAAACCTGGAAAGTCACTTTAAAACGTGGTTCCAAAAAAATCGTCATGAAACGCGGCAGCAAATATGCTTATGTGAATGGAAAGAAAACAAAGATGCCAACACCTGCACGTATGGTTTATTCTTATAATCAGAAAAAAGATGCCATCTATGTTCCTGGTTCTTTCTGCGCGAAACATCTTGGTTTATCTTATTCTTGGAATAGTTCTTCTTATACAGAAGCTTTTAAGAGCAGTACCTCTTCAAAGGCTCCTGCAAACCAGAACACTTCAGCTGCTACAACAACTACTACAGGCAAAACTTCCTATGTACAGCTTGCAAAACCTTCAGGTTTAAGCAGCAGTAATATTTCAAGCACTGATGATTACCATAATTACCGTCTGATCCTTAACATCAAAGGTAACTATAAATCATTCTATGAAAAATCATCAAACCATAAAGTTGTTAATGATTCTTCATTCAAATCCTACTCTGTATCATACTCTGGCGGATATACGAAAATCTATATCAAGCCACGCAGTAAAACGATCAAGGGATTCCGTGTAACTCAAACAAATTCCTATATCAGGGTTTATTATGCATCACCTAAATCTATGTACAAACAGATTATTGTATTAGATGCAGGTCATGGTGGTAAAGACACCGGTGCTACAAATAAAAGCTATGTTGAAAAAAATATGACTTTAAATATTGTAAAAGCCGCAAAAAAATACTTTGATAAAGACCCAAGTATTAAAGTATATTACACTCGCTTGTCAGATACTTATCCAAGCTTAGCAGATCGTTCTGCTCTTGCAAACAATGTAGGAGCTGACAGATTCTACAGTGTACATATTAACTCTGCTGGTTCTTCTGCCACAGGAACAGAGACTCTGTATAATTCAAAAGGATATAAATCAACTTCTGGACTGACAAGTTATAAATGGTCATCTACGATCCATCCTTATATCCGTTCTGCAACAGGATTTAAGAACCGCGGCCTTGTAGACCGTACAGGATTATATGTTCTCCGCCACACAAAGACAGCTTCTACATTAACTGAGATTGGTTTTATCTCTAACAATAAAGAAGCAAAGTCAATGAAGGCTAATTACTCAAAATACGGAAAAGCTGTCTATAACAGTACAAAAGCTTCTCTGAACAAAAACCCTGCAAAACGTTAGTTTTGTACAATCATTATCTAAATATCACAGACCATCCTTACTGATCGTAATGGATGGTCTTTTTATATCTCTTGTTACTTGACCGCTGTATAATATGGAATCACCAGATACATTCCATCCGTAATCTGCCCATCATAGATATGATTCGTCTCACATACTTCATCTATATAATCATCAATGGTATCATATTCTTCTCCCATATGTTCCTTGGCAATACTCCATAACGAATCGCCCTTCTTAACCTGAATACTTGTAAACTGCTTTTCTCTTGTTCCCTGTGCTTCTATTGTAGGAGTCTTCATAAATAATACATGGAATGCCATAAATAATACTCCCAAAAGAACTATTACAAAACACCATCTTCTCTTCTTACTTATCATAATGTATTCCTCCTCTTATTTATCGAACGTTTGTTTTGCCTTTATTATAATTCTCGAACATCTGTTTGTCAAGGTTTTTTTCGAAACTTTGTTCGAGAACACTTGTTTCTATATTGATTCTATGTTATTATAAAAACAATAAAAAAACACGGAGGATATAGTACATGGCAAGAGAACAATTAAGTGATAAACAACAACAGATTCTGGAATTTATCAAAAGCCGCATCCTTGATAAAGGATATCCGCCTGCTGTCCGAGAGATCTGTGAAGCCGTGAACCTGCGTTCCACATCTTCTGTCCACTCTCATTTAGAGACACTGGAACGGAAAGGATATATTCACAGGGATCCTACGAAACCCCGCGCAATTGAGATTATTGATGATGATTTCAATCTCGCACGCCGCGAGATCATTAATATTCCTGTCGTTGGCACTGTAACTGCCGGAGAACCAATTCTGGCTGTTCAGAATATCGAAGATTATTTTCCAATGCTTCCTGATCATATCAGCAACAAGAATACATTTATGTTACATGTCCGCGGTGAAAGTATGATCAATGCAGGAATTTTTGATGGCGATCTCGTCATCGTTGAACAACAGCCAACCGCTGAGAATGGCGACATTGTTGTAGCAATGATCGAAGATTCCGCTACAGTCAAAAGATTCTATAAAGAAGATGGCCACTATCGCCTTCAGCCTGAGAATGATTCTATGGAACCTATTATTGTGAATGAAGTATCTATTATCGGCAAAGTTGTTGGTCTTTACCGCTCAATGAAGTAAAACCAATCCTGTAATTAAAAGAAGCCGGAATCAGAAATCATCTTACGATTTCCGATTCCGGCTTCTTTTTATCTCATTTTAATTTAATTCTTCAATAGAAACTTCTTTTCCATCTTTCCAGATTCGCTCAAGATCATAGAACAGTCGATTTTCTTTGTCAAAGATATGAATGATAATATCTCCAAAGTCAAGTAAGATCCAGTTTCCTTCTCTGTATCCTTCCATCTGTTTCATTTCATATCCTGCTTTAAAAAGCTCTTCCTGTACATTATCTACCATTGCCTGTACCTGGTTCTTGTTATTACCATCTGCAATGATAAAATAATCTGCTAAAACTGAAATATTGCGGATATCAATGATCTTGATATCTTCTGCTAATTTGTCATCTAACGCATCATATGCGATCTTTACCATATTTAATGACTGATCCATCTTAATTCTCCTTCTTATTCTTGTAATACTCATAAGTCTTAACTGTGCGCTGATCTATTTCCTGACCACATCCTGTCAGATAATCGATCGTGTTCTTAAGAATCTCACATGTACATGCATCCAGATCTTCAAATGCCAGCTTTCTCACTTCTATTAATCCCGGTATCATCTTTCTGTTTGGTTCTATATAATCTGCAATAAAAACAATCTGCTCCAGAGGATTCATTGCACTCTTTCCAGTTGTATGACATGCAATCGCTGACAAGATCTCCTGATCCTCTTCCTCGTAATCGTCTTTTGCAAGAAATGGGGCAATCTCCTGATGCATCAGCTGTGGACTCTTTGTTAACGTTCCTTCAAGCTCAATGTTATATTGCTCACACAGCTGTCTTTGTTTTTCCATAGAAAATCCTTTTGCACAGTCATGCAGCAATCCGGCCCTGTAAGCCTTCTTTGTATCTACATCAAACACCATTGCCATACAGGCAGCTGTATAAGCCACTCCTAATGTGTGTCTGTATCTGGATGGCTTTAGCACTGTTTTAAGTTTATCTTCGATCTGCTGTAATTCCATATAAATCATTTCTTTCTATATAATCAATCACATTCTCCGGAAGGAAAAAGTGAATACTTGATCCATTTTTGCATCTCTTTCTGATATCATTGGATGAAATCTCAATGCTTGGACTGCTCAAATGATAGATCTTGCCGCCGTATTTCTCTTCCAGATAATCAATCTGTGCATCTAAAGCACTTCTTGAGTCATTTCTCGTAGCAACCAGAATATCAGCCATTGCAAAAATCTGGTCTGGGTCTTTCCATGTCTCAATCTGATAAAGAGAATCTGCTCCCATGATAAAATAATATCTGCAGTCCGTATTCTCTTTCGTGAGAGCTCTTAACGTATCCACTGTATACGTTGTTCCCTCTCGATTTAATTCCATATCGCTAAATCGAAAATATGAGAAGCCTGCAATGGCAAGTTTGATCATATCAACACGATTTTGCTCCGTAACTCCACCACTGATCGTCTTATAGGCAGGATTCTTTGTCGGCATAACAAGAATCTCATCTAAACCAAACTCTTCTTTTGCCGCCTGTCCAAGGATCAGATGTCCGTGATGGATCGGGTTAAATGTTCCGCCAAGAATTCCTATCTTCTTCATGGCCGTCCTCCGATATTATTTTCCTGCTTTTGGCAGTTCGATTCTCTTATGGTTCTTTGATTCTTTGTATAATACGATCTTCTTACCGATAACCTGTACTACCTGTGATCTTGTTCTCTCTGCTAAAACATTTGCCAGTTCTTTTGGATCATCCATGCAATTCTGAAGTACACCAACTTTGATCAGTTCTCTTGCTTCTAAGGCGTCTCTGACACCCTGTACAAGTTCTGGTGAAATGCTTCCTTTTCCGATGTTATAGATCGGATCGATCTTCATTGCAAGGCTCTTTAAATAAGCTCTCTGTTTGCTTGTCATGTTATCCTCCATTCAATTATATATCTATCTATAGTAGTCAAACTCCAGATTGTAAAGACGTACAGTGTCTCCTTCTTCGATTCCCATCTCTGTTAAACGTTCGATGACACCATTTTCTTTCATGAATTTCTGGAAGAAATCAAATCCACGCTCTGATTCCAGGTTTGTATATCCAAGCATTCTCTCTACTTTTGGTCCTTCGACTGTATACAGACCTTCTTCTGGATGAGCAATGATGATTCCACCTTCTTCTTCTCCGAAGTTTAATTCGTATTCCTGTTCAAATTCTGTTGCACCTTCTGGTAACTCATCTAATAATCCCTGTACATGCCATAATAATTCTTTGACACCTTCTCCGCTTACCGCAGAAATAGGGAATACTTTAATTCCTTCTGGCTCAAACTCTTCTTTTAATAAATCGATCACAGTCTCTCTGTCTGTCTCAGACATGGCATCCATCTTGTTTGCTGCGATCACCTGTGGTTTCTCTAAAATCTCTTTGTTGTATTTCTTAAGTTCATCTGTGATGGCATGAATATCAACAATCGGATCTC
The DNA here is from genome assembly GCA_902362875.1 of Eubacteriaceae bacterium. Lineage (GTDB taxonomy): Bacteria > Bacillota > Clostridia > Lachnospirales > Lachnospiraceae > Anaerostipes. The sequence continues at coordinate 25,596 of CABIYF010000007.1, forward strand.
TTCCTTCTACGGAAGCTCCATCTACCATATGGATCATAACCTTTGTACGTTCGATATGACGTAAGAATTCAAATCCAAGACCAACACCTTCAGAGGCTCCCTCAATGATTCCAGGGATATCTGCGATCACAAATCCTTTGCTTCCATCCATATCAACAACTCCAAGATTTGGATTTAATGTTGTGAAATGATAGTTTGCGATCTTTGGATTTGCATTTGTTACTCTTGATAAAAATGTTGATTTTCCTACATTAGGGAATCCAACTAATCCGACATCAGCGATTACCTTTAATTCCAGCATAACTTCGATTTCCTGTGCTTTTCCACCTGGCTGGGCATACTTTGGTGCCTGCATGGTTGGTGTTGCATAATGCTGGTTTCCTTTTCCACCACGTCCGCCTTTTAATAATACAACTGGTTCCTTTTTATTTGACATATCAAGGATGACTTTCCCTGACTCTTTTTCTTTTACAACGGTTCCTGCTGGAACTTTCAGGATAATATCTTCTCCGTCAGCACCGTGGCATCTTCTTCTGCCGCCTTCCTGACCATCTCCTGCCTTGAATTTTCTTCTGTGACGGTAATCAGATAAAGTATTGATTCCTTCATCTACAACAAAGATCACATCACCGCCACGGCCGCCGTCTCCACCATCCGGTCCACCGTTTGGTACATAAAGTTCCCTCCGGAAACTTACATGGCCGTCTCCGCCTTTTCCGGATCTGATTATAATATTAGCTCTATCTGCAAACATTGTCTTTTCCTTTCTGTATCAAAAAACAACTTCCGGTCACAAAATTTCTTCATTATCTTATATCATAATGAAAAACGGCCTCAAATATGTATTTGAAGCCGTAATTACTGAATCTCAAATGATCTGTTCCTGTATGCAATTAAATTATGCTACTGGATGTACAGAACACTGTTTTTTATCTTTACCTTTTCTTTCGAAGCGAACAATACCATCAACTAATGCGAATAATGTATCGTCACCACCGCGTCCTACGTTAACGCCTGGATGAATCTTAGTTCCTCTCTGTCTGTAAAGAATATTTCCAGCTTTTACAAACTGTCCGTCAGCTCTTTTCGCACCTAATCTCTTAGATTCAGAATCTCTACCGTTCTTTGTAGAACCCATTCCTTTTTTATGAGCGAAAAATTGAAGGTTCATTTTCATCATTTTTGTTACACCTCCTTAAAGATTACATCTAAATACTGTTCATGTTCTTCTTCCACCGAAGTAAGTCCAAGAATCAGTGATCTTAATAACAAGCTTCCATCATGTGAAAGCTCTTCCGTAAATACTACGTCAATTTCTGCGTTCTCCTGGTTTACGTCAATCTGATAGTGATCATCTGTCAGCTCATCCAGGGAATTCACAAAATTAATTACCAGCGCAGATACTGCGGCACAGACAATATCTTGTCCTTCCGCACTGTAACCTGCATGGTCCTGTGAATGGAAGCCATGAAAGCTTCCATCAACTCCTTGATAGAATGTTATCTTTGTCATAACTCTATCCTCAGGATATTATCCAACGATACTATCGATCTTAACCTGTGTAAATAACTGTCTATGACCGTTTTTCTTATGGTATCCAGTTTTTCTCTTGTATTTGTAAACGATGACTTTCTTACCTTTTCCTTCGCTTACTACAGAAGCTTCAACTTTCGCACCATCAACGGTAGGTGTTCCAACTTTAACAGTATCTCCACCAACTAAAAGTACATTATCAAATGTTACTTTAGCTCCTACTTCAGCGTCAAGTTTCTCAACTTTGATTACGTCGCCTTCGCTTACTTTATACTGTTTTCCACCTGTTGCGATAATTGCGTACATCACGGCACCTCCTATTATCAAATCTCGCCAGCTTTGGTGATTTCTCGCATTCTTTAACCTCGCTGTGCGGCATACTCATATATAATAACAGCACTATTCTAATATGTCAATACTTATTTGTCGAAAAATTGGATTTTTTTCTTTTTTTCTTGTAATCTCCATAATTCCAAGCTTTGTAATGTCGACTGCGACTGCTTTTTTTGAGTCATCATTTAAATAATACTGCATTATCTGTAATAATTCTTTCTCATCTTCTTTCGATCTCATATCAATAAAATCGATCATGATGATCCCGGATAAATTTCTTAACCGGATCTGTCTTGCTGCTTCCTTTGCAGCTTCTAAATTTATTTTCTTAATATGTGCTTCCTGATTTTTCTTTCCGATAGATTTGCCAGTATTCACATCAATAACTGCCATTGCTTCTGTCTGCTCAATGTAGAGAAATCCCCCGGACTTCATAAAAATCTTCTGCTTAAATACTTCTGACAGGTAATGACGGACCCTGTATCTACGGTCAATGTCTCCTGCTTCATAAGAGCATAAAGATACCTCATACCCTTTTTTGGTAAGCTTCTCATATACATCTTCCTGATCTGTTACAATGCTGTCTGCCGCTTCCGGTTTTATATCATGTACAAGAACCGACAATGCATCATAATTTGTATCTACAAGCTGCGGTGCTTTTCGGTATGACTTCTTACAGATAATCTCCTGATACTTCTTTGCAAGCATATCCGCTTCACAAAGCACATCTTCCTTATCCGCTTTTGCTGCCTCAGTACGAAGAATAAAACCATATTCCTGTGTCACCAGAGGCTCTGCCATCTCTCTTAATTCCTGTTTCTTGTCTTTTTTATGAATCTTATTAGAAATCCCTACAGAAAGCTTGTCTGAAGTCAGCACAAGATATTTTCCAGTTAATTCAATCTGGTCTGATAACATTGGGCGTTTTTCCTTCGTCGCCTCTTTCTTTATCTGCACCAGAACTTCATCTCCCGCTTTATATTGCTTATGTTGCATGGAAAGAAATCCCATCTCATCTTCATCAAACTCGACAAAAGCTCCATTGATATTTTTCACAACATTTTTTACGATGCCTGTGTAAATATTTCCGATTTCGATTTTGGCTTTTTCACTCACGCATTGAAATTCCACTGGCTGGTGATCTTTTAATAACATACTTACCAGATGGTCTTTCATCTTTGTGATCACAATCTCTGTATGCGCCATTATTCTTTGATACTAGGAATCTCTACAACAGGATCCGTCTCTGCTTCATAGTCAATTCCTTCCTCATTAAATCCAAACATCTGGTAAAAGTCTTCCCAGTAACCATCAACATCTGCCAGTTCGGCCACATTATCTGTGTCAATCTCTTCCCAGCGTTTCTTCACTTCATCCTGAATGTCATCACGAAGCTCCAGATCATCCATACGAACCCATCCGTGTTCATCTGTGACTGTATCTGCTAATAATTTCTTTTCTTTAAATAAACGCTCAATCTGTTCGATACATCCTTCATGAACATTATTTTCTTTCATTACTTTGTATAATACAGACATATATAACGGAACAATTGGAATTGCCGCACTTGCCTGTGTTACCAGTCCTTTATTAACAGAGATCAGGGCTTTTACTCCAACTTCTTTTGTAATCTCATCGGCTGTCTGGTGCAGATGTTTCTTTGCCGCACCGATCGTTCCTTCAAAATAGATTGGATAAGTAAGTTCAGAACCAATGTAAGAGTATGCAACCGTACCTGCACCTTCAGATAATACATCAGCATCTTTTAAAGCCTGCATCCATAGTTTCCAGTCTTCACCACCCATAACTTTGACTGTAGCTTCCACTTCTTCTTCTGTCGCTGCCGGAATGCTCTTCATTCCAATGCTGTTATCCTTAAGATTTAAGTTTTTATTTGTAAATTCTTCTCCTGTTGTCTTTAGGACAGAACGATAAGTTTCTCCATCTGGTGTTGTTCTTCTTGGTGCTGCGAGACTGTATATAACAAGATCTACTTTACCAAAATCTTTTTTGATCGTTTCGATCGTCAGATCTTTAATTTCCTTAGAAAATGCATCTCCATTGATTGTTTTTGCATAGATTTCTTCTTCATTTGCAAACTGTTCAAATGCTGCTGTATTATACCATCCAGGACTTGCTGTCTTCTTTCCATTAGATGGTCGTTCAAACATGATTCCAAGTGTATCTGCATGACATCCAAACGCTGTTACGATTCTTGATGCCAGTCCATATCCTGTAGAGCATCCGATCACTAAGACTTTCTTTGCTTCTCCAGGAATTTCTCCCTGCGCTTTTACATAAGCGATCTGATCTGCTACATTCTTCTTACATCCTTCTGGATGTGCTGTTAAACATAAATAATCTTTGACTCTTGGTTTAATGATCATAAATTTTCTCCTTTAAAAAACATCAGTCCAATAAGGCAGATGTATATTTTACTAAAATCTGTTATTTAAAATTATAATATGTATCTGTTTTATCTGTCAAATTTTTATGCTACATATTTTTAAATTCTGTTGGATATCTTTAAAAAGAATTCCATTTAAAGTTCTTTTTCATTCTGCGAAATCACACTTTTTCTGTATAGAAAAAAAGACATCTCTCAAAACGAGAAATGTCTTTTGATAAATCTTACTGAACAATTCTTCGAACTGTTACGATCTTTCTGTATCTTGCATTGTTGGAAATTTTGATTCCACCTCTTGGATATGGTGCTGAGTTGCTGGCATGTACGATCTTGTTATTTCCCATGTAGATTGCTACATGTCCGCTGTAACAGATTAAATCTCCTGCTTTCGCATTCTTGATTCCACCTTTTACTTTCTTACCGCATCTTCTCTGTGCACTTGAAGAATGAGGAAGGCTCTTTCCAAACTTCTTATATACACCTCTTGTAAATCCAGAACAATCTGTTCCTTTTGTTAAGCTTGATCCACCGTATTTGTATTTATTTCCTACAAATTTCTTTGCATATTTAACAACCTGCTGTCCTTTGCTGCTTGCTGCCTGAACTTCCTTTGTCTTTGTATGTACATTCATTGTAACTGCCGCCGATGCCATTGCTACTAATACTGCTAATCTTAAAATAATCTTTTTCATATCGTCTCCTATATGTATATATCAACTTTAATTTTATTTCAAATATTTCGTTCAACAGTTGATATTGTACGATATACAGCAACATTTGTCAATAGTTTTTTAAGATTATTTCAGTTTGCTTAATATTTTTGTAACATTTCTGTTTTTTCTCTTTAATAAGTCCAAATGTCGTTTTACGATCACTACTTCACGATCTGTAATGTTACCATCACTAAACTTTGCTTTTTCGACAATCTGATATGTCATTCGATCCGCTGTTTTGCTTGATTTTCCAAGCTTTTCGCCATATTTTTTTAATTCATTTTCATAATAAAGAATCTTTTCTTTGTTGCTCATTCTTCTTAATTTTCTTATATTTTGTAACATTTTCGTTAACATTATAATCATTAACATAATTATGACAAAAGGCACAAAATACATAGCTTTTTTTACATTTGTTACAAATTGTTTTTTATTTGGTACAATCGCATTCTGCTGTTTTTCAGCTTTTTCCGTACGTTCATACGCTGTTTTTCCCGTACTGACACCCGTAACATCTACTGGCACCCATCCAATATGTTCAAGATAAACCTCAACCCATGCATGTGCTTCATAATCCGTTACCTGCGCTTTTCCAAGCCTCCACTGATCTGACCTGATCCTATATCCTTCCACATACCTTGCTGGAATTTTGGCATTTCTGAGCATAAAAACTGCTGCCGATGCATACTGGGTACAAAATCCTTTTTTGCGGTCCTGTAAAAAATAAACAACTGGATCTTTCCCCTGAGGTGCAAGTCCCGGGCGGTAACTGTATTGGTAATTATATTTCAGATAAGAGCGGACTGCCTCGATATTTTCATAGACCGTTTTCTTCTTATCCGTCTTAACATCCAGTGATTTCAGACATTTTTTCATGTTCTTTGGAACCTTTAGGTACTCTTTTTTCACATAAGTCCCATAATCATACATTGATTTTATGTAATCTTTTTCCATGATCTCTTCCATCGTTGTTCCAATGCCGGAAAAATCAAGTTTCTGTACAGCCCGAAGTGCTGCCTGTGGATGAATGATCTGATAATATGTCATATCGTAGTCTTTTCGGTTTGTTGTTCTTTTGATCACACTGTCCGAAATAATATTTCCTTCCATCTGGCTTACATCGCAAAAATATGGGAACAAAAGATACTGATCCTGATTCTTCTCATAGTGTATCTTTAAAGATCTTTTTTCCGAAAATATAACGTCCTGGTCTGTTTTTATATAGCCTTTATCATATGTTACAAAATCATCCATATGAAGATCCGGAAATAGAAATGGAAGTTCTATGGCTGATTCCCCACCATATACGAGCGTCTCTTTTGTATCTGCCGTCCATTTCCCATTTGCATAATCACCGCTCACATAACTTTTAAGATAGAGGTCATCCTTCTCGGGTGCGTAAACTTCAAACAGTTTTTCTCCTGTCGGCGATACTTCCCCCACAGAGGCAATATCTCCATTTCCCAGTCCTCCTGAGGCAAGATAAGACTCCCCCTGTGTCATTTTTCGAATCTGCACGAGTATACTTCGTTTGATCATTGTATCTGCCGGAATTGTCGTCTGATCGTAAAAGTATAATGGAAATATCAACAAAACGCATAAGACTCCTGTCAACGTTCTAAATGCTCTCTTTCCTTTCCGCAGACTAAAATACATGATCCATGATCCGAGGAATAAAAAAAACACTGCGGAAATACTGTATGGTGCGATAATCAATACCGCACACTCCATCATCCCTGTAAACACAAACAAGATCAAAGGATACTTCCTCAAGAAAGACAGTATGATCCCAGCTGTCAAAAGAAAGAATATCACTGCCAACGCACTGTCTCTGCGGCTGCTTTCCATTTGCACAGATACATAATAATAAAACCCCAGATCCATACTCTGGTTCAGTGCAAGTGCCATCTTATTATTGATAATTCTAAAACCATTGAGCAGCTGTTCATGAAACAACAGGAAAAATAATCCTGCTGCAGCAATCATTCCATAGATACTTTGTTTCAGCCGGTCGCATAATATGCAGATTCCAAGAAACAAAGCAACACTTCCTATGATCATGATCCATTGATATCTAGAAACTCTGAATCCTGCAAAAATCCCCCATATGACAGATGCAAAAATAATTGCAGGCAGTATATATTCTGTTTGTATTTTCCTATTCTTCTGCATTATAACTCCATATCATATAAATATTTTTGTATATCTTCTATCTTGTCATCCATCATAACCATCTGTAGATCAGAAACGTCAGCAGATATTTCTGACATTCCTTGCTCAAATATATCCGTAAACAACTCTTCATACTGTTCTGTATGTTTCAGTAAAAATCTATGGTTTCCATAATAAATTTCCTGATAAATTCCCAGATCCGTGTAAAACAGCGAGATTGTATAAAATACAGAAAAATAATCAGAAATCCTGTCCCTTGCTACATTTTGAAAACTGATCCCAATCCTTATATTTTCTTCCATCTCATCTTCACTTTTCCTCACCCAGAGATCTCTGGATGCAGCGTAAAGGTTCCAGTGGATTCTTGAAAGCCTGTCTCCTTCTCGATATTTGCGCACGCCATCATATTCAAAACCCTGTTCCTTAGAATCCATCCTCTGGAATTTTTCATTCATTGCTCCAAGTTCATATGCATGCGGCATCACAAGTATCCGGATCTTTTGGTTTAGCTGCTTCTTTACTTTGTAAATTCCAGTAAGATCTTCCCATGAGACAGATATCACATTCATTATGAGACTGTCACATTCCTTCGGCCTTTCTGTAAAAAACACATCTTTTGTTTCCTGATTCCATCGAACCTTCTGTCTGTTTTTGATCTTTGTTCCATGAAATTTTGATTCCATTTCATATTCAACTTCAAAAATATAATCATCCTTCCACGGATGAATCCCAGAAATCTCTGGAGTGATCTTAATCATATCTCCCTGTGTTATGATCCGTTCCTGAACATTTACCTTAAATTTCAGCTGCTTTTCTTCTTTTTTGCAGCGGCTGATACTATAAATCAAAATAAGAAATAAGGATGCCATAAGGCACCCTCCAATCCAGTTTCCGTAAATGATCCAGTAAACAGCTGCAAATACTATGACAAAAAAATACATCTTTATCCTTTCTGATTGCCTTTTGGAAGCGGAACCTTATAAAAAATGTCTTTTAAGATTTCCTTCCTTGACTTTTTCTGAATCCTTGCTTCTTTACTTTTTATAACTCTGTGTTCGATCGTCTCAAGAAATACGTCTTCTACATCTTGTGGTATCACATAATCACGCCCGGCAAGATATGCATTCGCTTTTGACATGGCTAACAGGGCGATCGTTCCTCTTGGGCTGATTCCCAGTTCCAAATCTCTTGATCTTCTTGTTTCATTTGCGATCTCCACAATATATCTTACGATATCTTCATGAACAAACAAGCCGGTAACTTCTTCCCGTGCTTTCTTTAGTTCCTGTGCTGAAATCTGTTCTTTGATATTCTGCTCTGTCAGATCAACACTTCCCTGCATAAGCATCTGCACTTCACTTTCCACATCCGGATAACCAAGAGAAGTCCGGATCATAAATCTGTCTAACTGTGATTCTGGAAGTGTATGTGTTCCGATCGATCCAAATGGATTCTGTGTTGCGATCACAACATATGGGTCCGGCAGATCTCTTGTCACTCCGTCGACCGTGATCTTTCTTTCTTCCATCGCCTCTAATAACGCAGATTGTGTCTTTGGTGATGTTCTGTTGATCTCATCTGCCAGCAGAAGATTCGTCATCGCCGCACCCTGACGGTATTCAAAAGTTTCACTTTCCATATGATAGATAGAAAATCCAGCAATATCTGTTGGCATGATATCCGGCGTAAACTGAATTCTCTGGTATGAAAGTCCTAAAACCTTCGAAAATGCTAGTGCCAGCGTTGTCTTTCCAACTCCCGGAATATCTTCGATCAATACATGCCCTCCGGCAAGCACCGCTGTCATGATCTGATGAACCGTATGTTCTTTGCCGATCATAACACGATTGATCTCTTCCATTGCTTTTATGACTTTTTTATCCATCAAGATTTTGCTCATATTATCTTCCTCGTTTTGCTGTCATAACTATGATCACCATAACCACTGCAAGGCTTGCTGATGCTGCCGCAAGTCCTATATATCCATTTCCTGTGATTCCAGATAAGATATATCCGATACTTGCACACAATGCTACAGTCAGTGCATACGGCATCTGTGTTGATACATGATCGATATGTCTGCATTGTGCTCCAGCAGATGAAAGGATCGTTGTATCAGAAATCGGTGAAATATGGTCTCCGCAAACTGCCCCTGCAAGGATCGCTCCCACGCAGACAGACATCATCATATAATTACCGCTTAAGATCGTCACTGAAATAGGAATCAGAATTCCAAAAGTTCCCCATGATGTTCCTGTTGCAAATGCAAGTCCGAGTGAGATCAGGAAGAAGATCACGGGCATCACTGCAACTGCCATTGTACTTCCGCCGACTGCTGCTTTTACAAATCCCTGAATATTTAAATATTCAGCTCCACAGATTCCAGATAATGTCCATGCAAGACAAAGGATCATGATCGCTGATGTCATTGCCTTAAATCCCTGGGCAAAACTTCCACAAAAATCTACAAACGCAAGAACTTTTCTTGGAATGTATAAAATAAACGTGAAAATTAATGTCAGGAAAGAACCTAATACCAGACTTCTCGCACTTGAACAGTTTGCAAATGCTTCTGCTAATGGAACTCCTTGAAAGAATCCGCCTGTATAGAGCATAAATCCGATGCAGGATGCGATCAAAAATAAAATTGGCAGGATCAGATCTTTTACCTGTCCATGTCCAACAATCGGTACTTCTTCCTGATCGTCCACAATCTCTTCCAGATGCGCATTCAACTCATATTGTTTCATCTTTGAATAATCAATATTGACAATAATTAAAAATGCCAAAAATGCGAGTGTCAGCAAGGCATAATAGTTAAATGGGATTGCTTTTAAAAATAATGTAAACCCATCAATATTGCTTCCTGCTGGAAGTGATGAACCAACCGCTGCTGCCCAGCTTGAAATCGGTGCAATAATACATACGGGTGCTGCTGTCGCATCGATCACATATGCTAACTTAGCTCTTGTAACTTTATATTTATCTGTCACCGGACGCATAACCGTTCCGACTGTCAGACAGTTAAAATAATCATCAACGAAGATCACAACTCCAAGACAGATCGTTGCAAATAATGCTTGTCTCTTTGTTTTGATCGCTTTCGCTGCCCACTTTCCATAGGCTCTGGAAGCACCTGACTTCGTGATCAGTGCTACCAGAATTCCTAATAATACTAAAAACATTAAAATATCGCAATTGGCTCCAATTTTCTCCCCCATGATCGCGAAAATCGTATCCATTGCCTTGATCAGATGAAAATTATGATACATCAAGGCACCCGACGCGATTCCGATCATCAGCGATAAATATACCTCCTTGGTCATTAATGCCAAAACAATTGCAATCACTGGCGGAAGAATCGCCCAAAATGTACCTGTCATGTATATTTACTCCTTAATCCTTAATCTCTGTAATAGTTGATGAGACATCCTTTTAAGATGATCTCTCTCTCATCATCTGTTAATTCACCTAATGTCAAGGTGATCTCTTTCATTCCTTCATTTACCACATATGCAGGAATCTTTGTAAGTTTCTCCTCTACTGCTTTGCGGATATCTGGAACGAAGATATAGTCTTTATTCTTAAATGGAAGTTCTCCTCTGTCAATCGTAAATGGAAGCATACCCCAGTTGATCAGATTAGAACGATATCTCTTTGTCGCATATTCATTTGCGATATTGGCCCATCCTCCTAATACTTTCTGGCAGGATGCTGCCTGTTCACGTGCAGAACCATCTCCTGGTTTCACTGCAAAGATCGTGCTTCCGATTCCTAAGTTATCCTGAGTTACATCTGCATAAGATTCTTTCACCGTTGCTAAAATATCTTTCACTTCTGGGAAAGCTTCCGCTGCATCTTCACCTGCTTCAATCGCTTTCTGTGCTTTCTGTACTTCTTTTGCAAGTCCTACATATGCAGGATCTTTTCTTGATAATGCGAATTCTGCAAGTCCTAATGGATTAGAACGATAAGATGAAGTTTCTCCGGATGGGATCAGTTCATCTGTTGTTGTTACAGGATCATGAATCTCTGATACAACTTTTAATAACATATTCTGTGGAAGTGCAGACATCTCTGGCCAGTCTTTGATATTTGGTCCAAACTGAATCTCTACAGATGGATCTGCAACGCCTTTGCTGTCAAATACACGATTATCATAGATTGTCTTGTCAAAGTGATATTTTGGAATGAAGTCACTTGCTTCGACATCTGTTGCTGGTGTTAAATATCCTTTATTCGCTGCTGTTGCTGCGATAGAACGTGCATCCATCAATGCAACGGAAGAAATCTGTCCATTCTGAAGTTTAGATCCTTCACGGTTCGGGAAGTTTCTTGTTGAATGACGGATACTAAATGCATTGTTTGCTGGTGTATCTCCAGCACCAAAGCATGGTCCGCAGAATGCCGTCTTAACGATCGCACCTGTCTGCATCAGATCAGCCACAGCACCATTCTTCACAAGTTCCATATAAATTGGTGTACTTGCAGGATATACACTTAATGTAAATTCATCAGAACCAATGCTTGCTCCTTTTAAGATATTCGCAGCTGCACAGATATTTTCATATCCACCACCAGCACATCCTGCGATGATTCCCTGATCTACATAGAGTTTTCCATCACGTACTTTATCACGTAATGAATAATCAACGGCACCATCTAAACTTACTAATGCACGTTTCTCTACATCAGCTAAGATATCATCAAGGTTTGCATTCACTTCCTCGATCGTGTATGTATTACTTGGATGGAATGGCATAGCGATCATTGGTTTGATCTTATCTAAGTCTACTTCCACGATTCCATCATAATATGCAACTTTTCCAGGATTTAATTCCTTAAAGTCTTCAGATCTTCCATGAATCTCATAAAATTCTTTGATCTTGTCATCGGTTCTCCAGATAGAAGATAAACATGTTGTCTCTGTTGTCATAACATCGACACCGATTCTGAAATCTGCACTTAAATTAGACACACCAGGTCCTACAAATTCCATAACCTTATTGTTTACGTAACCTTTCTCAAATACTGCTCCAATAATTGCCAGTGCCACATCCTGTGGTCCAACACCTTTGACTGGTTTACCTTTTAAATAAATTCCGATCACACCAGGCATATTGATATCATAAGTTCTGTTAAGCAGCTGTTTTACAAGCTCTGGTCCACCTTCTCCCATTGCCATGGTTCCAAGTGCTCCGTAACGTGTATGGCTGTCTGATCCAAGGATCATCTTTCCACCGCCAGCTAACATCTCTCTTGCAAACTGGTGGATAACTGCCTGATGAGGTGGTACATAAACTCCACCATATTTCTTTGCGGCTGTTAAGCCAAACATATGATCATCTTCGTTGATGGTTCCGCCAACAGCACACAGACTGTTATGACAGTTTGTTAAGACATATGGTACCGGGAATTTCTCGATTCCTGATGCTCTTGCTGTCTGGATAATTCCAACAAACGTAATATCATGGGATGTTAATTTATCAAACTTGATCTGAAGTTTTTCCATGTTACCGGATGTGTTGTGGTCTCTTAAAATACCATATGCAATGGTATTCTTCGCAGCGTCCTCTTTGGATACTGCTTCACCAACAAGCTGTTTTAATGCTCCGGCTTCAGATTCTTTTACCAAAGTTGTTCCGTCTACAAGATATGCGCCTTCTGAAAATAATTGAATCATGTATCTGTCCTCCTGCAATGCATTTTTCTAGTTATTATAACATACTTCTACACTTTATGGAAGTAAAACGTTAAAAGGTGCAGACACCGAAGCTCTGCACCTTATGTATTTTATTTGCCCTAAATGAGGATCAGATAGACTGTTGCGATGGAAATAACGATCTGAATGATCGCAAATCTGAAAACAGCCTGTGTATTAGACCAGCCGATTTTCTTACGGACATGGTCATGAAGCGGCATTGTTGTATTCGCAAAAATATGAATCTTTAAAAATCTAAGTAATGCAACTTTTAAAAGTCCTAATCCACCATCAAGAATCAGTACTAATGCTACTAATAGGAATAAGAATGGACTTCCTGTCTTAAGCACTGCAATACTAATAAAAATTCCCATTGCACGGCTTCCTGCATCTCCCATCATCAGACGGCTTGGTGTTGCATTGTACCATAAATATCCAAGGATACATACAACAAACAGCAGGATAATATATGGGAACTGTGTTTCGTTACCACGGATCTGGTCGATCACATAGATTGTCATTAATGTAATGATCGTTAATGTTCCTGATAATCCATCAACCCCGTCAGAGCAGTTCGTGACATTGATCGCTGCCCATACTAAGATGATCGTAAGGATAAAGAACAATACTGGTGGAATGTAGAATTTCACACCGACCGTTGCAAGCTCTACATAAGTAGAATTAAAATGCATATAGTTAAGTGCTGCTACTGCCGCTACAAGGAAATCAAGAATTCCTTTCTTTAACTCACCCCATGGTACTTCTGCTGCATCATCCAAAAATCCTGTTAACATTTCAACGAAAACAAGTACCAGATAGATAAACATCTCCACAGACATCTCACCAAACAGTAAAGATGCGATACAAAATACAGAAATAAAGATGATTCCTGCACCTCTTGGTTTCCCTGCGGATAACTTTCCATTATGTGCAAATTCTCTTCCATGGTCTCTTGGCAGCCAGTCATTTAAAAAGGATGTCAGGATACATGTTGCAGAAAATGCAAAAAATACTCCGATAAATGCCGTGATCGGTAAAACTTCTCCGGCAAACATATTTAACATTGGTATTCCTCCTAATTATCTTTTGATGATTCTTTTTATAACACAATTACTTAGTATAGCACGGATTTGAAATATTGCAATTCTTATTTTGTGAAGTTTTTTAAATTTATTTCCTAATCCTGCTTCATTTCTTTTACTGTATCAAGAAGTTCTTTTGATGTTTCTTTGATATCTTCTGCCGCAAAAATCGCAGAAACAACAGCGACTCCATCCACTCCGGTTCCCTTTAACGTATGGATATTGTCTTTTTTAATTCCACCGATCGCTACGATTGGTATATCCACTGCTTCTTTTATCTTTTTAATCTCTTCTTTCGATACAACATTGGCATCTTTCTTCGTCGATGTCGCACATACGGCACCAACTCCTAAATAGTCTGCCCCGCCTTTTTGTGCTTTCATTGCTTCATTCACATTATGTGCAGAAACACCGATGATCTTATCTTCTCCTAATAGTTTTCTTGCTTCTTCCACTGACATATCATCCTGTCCGATATGTACTCCGTCTGCATCGACAGCCAGTGCAACATCAATATTGTCATTGATCACAAATGGCACCTTATATTTTGCTGCCAGCTCTTTCATTTCTTTCGCTTCTTTGATAAATTCTTCTTGTGAAAGATTCTTTTCACGAAGCTGCAAAAATGTAATTCCACCTTCCAATGCTTCTTCTACCTGCTCCATCAAAGTTTTCTTTTTGGCCCACGCTCTGTCTGTGACTGCGTATAATGTCATTGTCTCAGCTTCTACTCTCAATTTGATTGCTCCTTTCCATCCATTTCTCATCAATATTACTCATTGCATCCATAAGATGCACCTTAAATGTTCCGGTTCCTTTTGCATTTTCTTGGGCATATTCACCACAGATTCCCATCGCAGAAACTGCTGTAGCTGCTGCTTTTAGAACATTTTCCTGGTTTGATCCGACAAATCCTGCGATCACACCATCAAGCATACACCCGCACCCTGTGATTCTTGCCATTTGTGCTGCACCATTTTTTATAAAATAAACAGTCTCTCCGTCTGTCACAAGATCCACTTCTCCTGTGATCACAATGACAGCCCCTGTTTTTACTGCCATATCTTTTGCCATCCGGATTACTTTTTCCTGATTGTCTTTCGTTATAATGTCATCTTTCTTGGCATCTACACCATAGGATTTTTCACTCCATTGGTGCAGCGTTTTAATCTCTGATATGTTCCCACGGATCACACTAAAACGAATTTCATCCAGCAGTTTCATGGCTGTTTCTTTTCGAAATGTGGACGCACCGACTCCTACCGGATCAAACACGACTGGATGTCTGGATTCGTTTGCTTTCTTCCCTGCAAGTAACATAGATCTTACCGTATTTTGCTTTAATGTTCCCATATTGATCACAAGCGCATCACTCATATCGGTGATCTCGCATACTTCCATCGGATCATCCGCCATGATCGGTGATGCTCCCATCGCAAGGATGATATTCGCTACGTCGTTGATCGTTACATAATTGGTAATACAATGGACCATTGCCGGATTTGTTCTAACGTTCTCAAAAATATCTTGAAAATTCAGTTCTCCCATTCTTTTTCCTTCTTTTATTTCTTTTGTTGTATTCCTTTGCAGATTATACCACAAATATAAAAAAAGGTATACCAACGAATTTTCTCACACTTTGGCATTCATGGAATATTATAAACTGTAAATAAATCTTTGGAGGTTTTAACATGAGTGATTTAGCTGCAACTGGCTGCGGAGGATCTTGTGGTTCATCCTGTTTTGGAGGAAATAACAGCTGTCTGCTTCTTTTAATCCTGCTTTGCTGCTGTGGATGTGGAAATGGTGACGGATGTGGATGTGGAAACGGAAATGGCTGCGACAGCCTGATCTGGATCATCTTAATCCTGTGCTGCTGCGGTAATGGTGGTTTTGGATGTGGAAATAACAACGGTTGTGGATGCGGATGCTGATTTTCCAGATCCTGACATAACACAAACTTTCCTTCCATTTAAAATGAGGATGCCTCTTAAATCGGGCATCCTCATTTTTATCAACGCAGGATCATAAACAATAAACATAACATCCATAAATCGGACCGGTTTTGTTTGCTGCATGTTGCTTTCTGTGCTTTATAACCGTTTTTCTTTTGTTTTTCTCTTTGCTCTTTCTTTTCTCGTTCCCTTCTCTTTTGCTCTTCTTTTCTTTTTAAGCATTCTGCATCTAATTCATAGACAGTATTTTCCTCTTCCACAAAAATTTCATTCATAATTTACTTCACCTCCTAATACTATAGGATATGAGAATAAATCTGAAGGTTGTGACAATCATGGAACAAAATCAAACTTCCTGGGAAAATTTCTTCCGCAACGATTCTTCTAATATGTTAGAAGATGCACTTCCATATCTGCCGCCAAACTTAAAAAAAATGGCTGCTATCTATATTAAACTAACGGAACTATCAAAAATCTCTACCCAATTTGATGACGAACAAACGCTTTCTGCCTGTGGCTTTGACCAGAATCCTGCTTCTATGGAATTATTATTAAATGCCATGAAACTTCGTGCACCAAAAGAGACCGCCGAACAGATTGAACAGATTCTTCAAATGATGCAGATGTTTGAAATCTATCAGAATTATCAGCGTTTTGTTGGCACGACCAGCAATCATAATTCTGCTGCTTCTTCAAATTCTGACACGGATCTTTTCTCCAAATTAATGCCAATGATGATGGCCGGTGATCCTTCTTCCAACAACCGTCCACAGCCAAATGCTGATTTTATGAACAAATTAAACCAGATTCTCAAAAAATAAAGGAGTTTTTTATGTCTGATCTTTCCAGTCAAATAAGAAATCTATCTGATCTCGATCCAAAAAAGCTGGAGATCATTGAATTTGTGATCTCCAGCTGTCAGGGAAAGCCTCTTGAGCTGATCCTGCCTGATCTTATGGCTGCTGCAAGCCGTCTTTCTGAACAGGGTCTTTCTTTTACAAACGAAGAAATCTCCATCATCATGGATGGTCTTAAAGAAACAATGTCACCCGAAGAACAGCAGCGCATCGATATGATCCGTCCTTTGATCATGTAACTTAGGAAAGCAGTTCTTCTGCTTTCTTTAAATAACCGCGGATTACGTCACATGAATGGGCAAACTGTGCCTCTTCCTCTGCTGTAAGTTCCATTTTCACGATCTCCTCAATACCGTCTGCTCCGATCACAACAGGCACTCCTGCTGCCACATCTTTCTGTCCGTATTCTCCATCCAGATGTACAGATAATGGCCAGACTCGTTTTTCATCATAGAAAATAGATTTTACGATCTCACTTAACGCAATTCCGATTCCAAATTCCGTACTTTTCTTTCCAATAATAACCGTCATTCCTGCCTGACGTACTTCATCCTGTAACTGTTCGATCGTAATCTTTCCTAATGTATCTGGATTTTCTTCCTGTAATTTTGCAAACGCTTTTCCACCAATGGATACATGAGACAGTGGAACAATCTGTGAATCCCCGTGTTCTCCCATACAGAAAGCATCGATCGAATTTCTGTGATATCCTGTCAACTCTTCTAAAATTCTCTTGATCCTTAAACTGTCAAGACTTGTTCCTGTACTAAAACAGCGGAACCGGTCGATTCCTAATGCTTTTCTTAAACATTCCCCTACAACATCGGCTGGATTTGTGATGCTGATCAGGATTCCTTTAAATTGTGTATTTTGAATCTTTGGAATGATATCTTTGAGTCTCTCCATGGAATCCCCAAACATATCAAGCCTTGTCTCTCCCTCTTTGCGGCTTCGTCCGATCGCATTAACAAGGATATTGGCATCATCAAGATCCTCATAACTTCCTGCGCGGATCACAACTTTCGCAGGAAGGCATGCTCCCATATCATCAAGATCCAGTGCCTGGCTTTTTGCTTTCTCCTCATCTGTGTCAATCAGAACGATCTCATTTGCAAGAGCACGAAGCATCAATGACAACGCACAATGTGTTCCGACATGTCCTGCTCCTAAAATCACGATTTTTCTATTCTCCATCTGTTTATCCTTCCATTTAAGTATCTGTATTTTCCGTTATCTGCACTCGATCACTGCATAAGGTTTTTGTTTCTCATCACACATGCTTACCAGTACTCTGTCATCTTCTTTTGCATATCTTGGATATAAAACATCCCCTTCAAAGGCCTGTTTTTTGTATTCCACACGCAGCTGTCTGATCTCTAAATCCTGTGGCAGCTGTTCAAATGCAACTTTGACATACCAGCTGTTATTGACATGATCATTGCTGTCGATCCAGCTTTTTTGTACCTTGACTGGCTCTTTTTCTGCCCATTCTCTGGCAAGTTTGATCTTTCTCGGTTCATATTCCATCTCTAACGGCGCTTCTAATTTGTAAACATCGATTTCTTCCTGCTCTGGTCTGATTGGCATCCCTGTTTCTGTATTTATATAAACCCAGATGGAATTGGCATAGGCCAGCCGCTCTCCCTTGTCTGACTCCATAATAAAATTCCTTGTCGCATGAAACTTGTCAAATCCAGATCCCCATGTTCCCACAGTGATCTTTTCGCATTCCTCTGGACGTCTCTTAAAAATGATCTGCCAGGAATTTAAAATCCATGCACGTTTCTTATTTGCAAGATATTCTACTCCAACACCCAGTTCTTCTGACTGAAACGCACTGCAGTCCTGAAAATAATCAACAACTGCCGGAATCGATAATCTACCGCTTCTGTCTATTTCACTGTACCTGATTCTGCTGTCAAATGTATACATATTATAGCCTTTCTGATTTTGTCATATGTTCTCTGATTTTAAGTGAAAAAATAGCGCAGATACTTTTTATCGTTATCTGCGCCATTTGTATCATTTTATTTCTGAACGATATTTACGATTCTTCCTGGTACATAAATCTCTTTCACGATATTACCGTTTAATTTATCTCCAAGAACTTCTTTTGCTTTCGCAAGAACGGAATCTTTGTCTTCTTCTGCACCGATGACAAGTTTTCCTTTGACTTTACCGTTGATCTGAACAACGATCTCTACTTCGTCTTCTTTCATGGCTTCTTCGTCATATGTTGGCCATGTCTGTGCGAATACGCTGTCTACATGTCCCATTGCTTCCCATAATTCTTCTGCGATATGTGGTGCAAATGGTGCAAGTAATACAACTGCATCTTCTAATGTTTCTTTGTCAACTCCGCCCTTCTTAGCCATTGCTGTTAATGTGTTTGTGTATTCCATGAATCCACTGACTACAGTATTTAAGCTGAAGTTATTTAAACGTGTTGTGATATCATAGATCAGTTTATGACGAACTTTTAATAATTCTTTATCAGCTTCTACGCCTTTGTCTTTCTGATCCATAACGAGTTTGTAGAATCTTGTTAAGAATCTGTGTACTCCGTCGATACCGCTTTCATCCCATTCTGCATCTAATTCAGGTGGTCCAACGAACAGTTCGTACATTCTTAAGGAGTCACATCCATAATCTCTTACAAGATCATCTGGAGATACGACATTTCCTTTTGATTTACTCATCTTGATACCGTTCTTACCTGTGATCATTCCCTGATTGAACAGTTTGTGGAATGGTTCGTCGAAGTCAATTACTCCGATGTCACATAAGAATTTTGTATAGAATCTTGAGTATAACAGATGTAATACAGCATGTTCTACTCCACCAATGTACATATCAACTGGTAAATATTTGTCTGCTTTCTCTCTGGATACTAATTCTTCGTTATTCTTGTTATCGATATATCTTAAGAAATACCATGAAGATCCAGCCCACTGAGGCATTGTGTTTGTCTCACGTTTTGCATCTTTACCACATACTGGACACTTGCAGTTTACCCATTCTTCGATATCTGCTAATGGAGATTCTCCTGTTCCTGTTGGTTCGTATTTCTCAACTTCTGGTAATGTTAATGGTAATTCTTCTTCTGGTACTGGAACTGCTCCACAGTCTGGGCAGTGAACGATAGGGATTGGTTCACCCCAGTAACGCTGGCGGCTGAATACCCAGTCACGTAATTTGTAGTTTGTTGTCTTCTTACCGATTCCCATCTCTTCGATGATCTTTGGTGCTTCTTCTTTTAATTCAGAAGATTCTTTTCCATTCCAGTCTCCGGAATTGATCATGATACCAGATGCTTCTGTGTAAGCTTCTTCCATGTTCTCGATCTCTTTACCATCTTTGGCGATTACCTGGATGATAGGAATGTCGAATTTCTTAGCGAATTCGAAGTCACGGTCATCATGCGCTGGTACACACATGATCGCTCCTGTACCGTAATCTGCAAGTACATAATCAGATAACCAGATTGGTACTTTAGCTCCGTTAATTGGGTTGATCGCATAGCTTCCTGTGAATACACCAGTCTTTTCTTTATCCTGCATACGGTCTACGGATGATTTTAGGGATGCCTGATAGATGTATTCTTCTACGGCTTCTCTTGTCTCATCTGTTGCAAGTTCTTTTGCTAATTCATGTTCTGGAGCTAATACCATAAATGTTGCTCCGTGTAATGTGTCTGGACGAGTTGTGTATACAGTGATCTCATCATCTCTTCCATCCACTTTGAAGTTAACTTCTGCACCGTGGCTCTTACCGATCCACTCTGCCTGCATCTTCTTAACTTTCTCTGGCCAGTCAAGTTTGTCAAGATCAGCTAACAGACGATCTGCGTAAGCTGTGATCTTTAACATCCACTGTCTTAAGTTCTTCTTTGTAACGTCTGCTCCACAACGTTCACACTTACCATTGACTACTTCTTCGTTTGCAAGTCCTGTCTTACATGATGGGCACCAGTTAATAGGCATCTGTTTTTCATATGCAAGACCCTTCTTGAACATCTTTACAAAGATCCACTGTGTCCATTTGTAGAATTCTGGATCTGTTGTGTTAACTTCCATATCCCAGTCATAGATTGCTGAAATCTCGTTGATCTGGCGTTTGATATTCTTAATATTGGCTTCTGTAGAAATGCGAGGATGTGTTCCCATCTTGATCGCATAGTTTTCTGCTGGAAGTCCGAATGCATCCCATCCCATTGGGTGGATAACATAGTATCCGTTTAATAATTTATAACGGCTCCATACATCACTGATCACATATCCTCTCCAGTGACCTACGTGAAGTCCGCTTCCTGATGGATATGGGAACATGTCTAAACAGTAATATTTTGGTTTCTTTCCGTCATTTACATTGACAGGGTTGTCCTGCCAGTGTTTTCTCCATTTTTGTTCGATTGCCTTATGGTTATAAGGTGTTGCCATATTTTATTCCTCCTAGCCGTATCTATCTCTCGCTGTCTGGCTTATATTCCCGAAAACAGCTGATAAATTCTTTAATCTTATTTATTTTATCATACTGAAATGCCGTGTCAACTATCCTGCTAAAAAACTTGTAAAATTATAAAGAGGAAATGCATCATTTCTGACACATCTCCTCTCTTAAATTATGATTACTGTTCAACTGGCTGCTCAGTCTGCTCTGCTGCGGACTGTGGTGCTTCCTGTTCTACCTTCACTGTGACTTTATATGTTACAGTCTTTCCATTCTTTCCTTTGTAAGAAACTGTTGCTGTCACAACTCCTTCGCTGTCTTTTGAAATTGTTACAGTTGCCGCAGTTGATTTTACAGTTGTTCCATTGTCTGTGATCGTAATCGCTTCACGTACTGCTGCCTTGATCTGATCCTCTGTCGCTGTATCCTTCACTGTTACTGCTTTTGTTGATTTGATCACTGCATCACCTAAAACTGTGATCTTAACAGTCTTTGTAGTTGCACGATTTGGTTTGTTCACGTTCTTCGCAACATACTGTACATAGTATGTTCCTGCTTTTGTAAATTTGTATGCTTTTGCTTTTGCATAACTGTAAGTTGTGTAAGCAGATGCTCCTGGTGCTTTGAT
This sequence comes from Eubacteriaceae bacterium, assembly GCA_902362875.1. Lineage (GTDB taxonomy): Bacteria > Bacillota > Clostridia > Lachnospirales > Lachnospiraceae > Anaerostipes. The sequence goes on from CABIYF010000007.1 coordinate 47,426, forward strand.
CTTAACACTCATACTGCTTGTTACACTCTTACCACTTGCCATCTTCGCTGATACACCGCTGACTGCATTCGTTGTATTAATATTTACTGTGCGGTTCTTCGCTGTGATCGCTGGAGCCTTTGTATCAACAACTTTCACTGTAAATGTCTTTGTTGTTGTAACTCCTAAAGAAGATTTTACTGCATACTTGATTCTGTATGTTCCAAGTGATTTTGTTGAGAATGCAGCTTTCTTGTACTTACCATTGCTGTATTTTGTTACTGTGTATGTAACTTTGCTTGTAAGACTTCTCTTTGTGATCTTGTCTTTGGCTGTTACACCAGATTTAATACTGTAAGAAGTTCCATATTCAGCTGTTGCAGCTTTCTTTGATGAAATACTGATCGTTGCTTTCTGTTTGCGGTATGGGTTCTTCTTATCTGGATCTGTTGGATCCCAGTACATTCTTCTGGATGTTGATACTTTGATTCCTTTTGGTTTACCAAGAGGTCCTGGATTCTTGCTGCTGTATACAGTAACTTTTGTTCCTAATGCACAATTGTCATAAATCCATTTTGCATCTGCAACAGATAATCTGACACATCCATGGGATGCTGTCTGTCCAAGTTTGTTAAACTGTACTGTTGACTGTGTTCTCTTGTCTCTCTGATAGTACCATACAGAATGGAAGAGGATTCCTCCATGGATTCTTGTACAATACTGTCCATAACTTGGTCCCATCAGTGTCTGCCAGCGGTATTTGGCTGGTGTGTAGAAAGTACCTGATGGTGTGTTAGATCCTCCACAGGAAACTAAAAATGCCTTGATTGGTTTATACTTTCCGCTCTTTAACTGATAAACAGTGGCTACGTTTGCCTGTTTGTTAACTTTGATCCAATACTTTGTATTGGCAGCTTTGGCAGTCTTTGGTGCTGCAAATGAGAATCCAAATGCTGTCACGATCATTAATACGACTGCACATAACTTCTTGCATCTTAATTTAAATGATTTCATATTGCTCCTTTCTTTTCGTGTGTTCTTCTTTTTATTATATCTTTGCATTTTCTTCTTGTAAACATATAAATATGCTGATATGATAAATTTAAAAAATTTTTAAGATTTGTAATCATTTAGAGTCAATTTTAAATGATTATATCTGTATAAGAAAGGATGTTTTTATGTTTCAATTTAATCACTTTAATTTTAATGTTTTAGATCTTGAAAAGAGCTTGAAATTCTACAAAGATGCTTTAGGACTTGATGTTGTCCGTGAAAAAGATTCTTCTGATGGAAGTTTTAAGATCGTTTATCTTGGGGATGGTTCTTCTGATTTCTTATTAGAGCTTACTTGGATGCGTGATCAGAAAGATCCTTATAATCTTGGTGATGAAGAATTTCATCTGGCTTTAACTGCAGATGATTTTGATAAGGCTCATGAGCTTCATGAGAAGATGGGATGTATTTGCTTTGAGAATCATGATATGGGTATTTATTTTATTAATGATCCGGATGGGTATTGGATTGAGATTATTCCGGCAAAATAGAATTATGATACCTGAAGGTTGTCAATGAAGAATCCATCTATTTATTAGCTCGGAACACACTCTCGTTCGGATGACCACGTAGCAGACACTAAATTCGACAGCGACTATCGTCACTGCTCATTAAGTGCTGACGTGTTCATATGGTTCCGTGCTAATAAATAGTGCGATTCTTCTTATACTTTAGGGTGTTGAATACTATTTTTGTATTGTAGAATATTCTTTGATATCTTGGATATCGGAATTTTTATTATTTAGTATTTTTTTGTATGATTTATTGTCTTTACCAGGTCTTTTTATGTTCATCCGTTACTTTTTTGGTGTCTGGATCGACCAAATAAAAATCTATCAGTTGTGTTTGTTCGTCGCTGATCTCATATTGTTTTTGTAATACGATTTCATCGCAGAGAGTTCCATCTTTGGATTCTTTTGTTCCGTTGCTGTATAGGCCATACCAGAAATTTAGTGTTTTCCCATTTTTTTGTTCTTTGCTGGTATATATCTTTGCATAGGTTTCGCCTTTGGCGTTGGTTTTGTATTCTAATTTCATGTCTGGGTATTTTTCTTGTTCTTTTAGGTATTCGTAGACTGCCTGCATGGCATTTTCTGCGGATAATTCTCCTGTTGTCTGATCATTTATGCTTGTTGTTGACGTTTGTGTCTCGGTATTTGCATTTTCTGTTTCTGTTTTTTGCATCATAATTTGTGTATATAATGTATTTTGCATTACAAAAGGATTGTTTGTTCGATATCTCATTTTTTGTGAATCGCTTATTGTAACATCAAGGTATGCATATTTTTCATCATGACTTACTACCATTTCTTTTCCTTGGATCTGTTTTGCAATATAGATTGTATTGATTCCGATCAGAGTCCATAAACATCCAACAACTACTCCTGTCCGTATAACACTTGAATTTCTGTTTTTATCTTTCTTATTTTGACGTTTCAATAAAACTACTGCCCAGATAACTAAAATGATTGGAAGTATACTTACGATCGGCAAAGATACCAAAATAAAATTTCTACGTAGGGCATAACCATAATCAACATTGATTCCCCGTGCCATTCCTGTAAAAATCACACTGTATGTTAACAACATTACTATCACTGCTCTTCGCAATGGATGAATCTTATCTTTTTTTAATAATGATCGTTCAAACATTTCCTTTAGCTGTTCGGTATTTCCATTCAAAATCCATTGATCGATCTCTTGTTGTTTCTGATCATCACATTCTTCCTGCACTCCTTGATAATGAACTAACCACTCCTGTGCTTTTTGTTCCTCTCCTTCTCCAACTGCTGCAATGATTCTCAAAAAGGAAACTTGTTGGAACTGAATTATTTTTAAATCTTCTAAAACAATCTGATCTAATGCCATTTGAGCCAACTTATATTCATTTCGTTGCACATCCGCCCATGCCATCTTTAGAAGCCTGCCGCTTTTTATATATTTTGCTTGTTTCTTTTGTCTATGGTACTCATATAAAATAAAATCATGTTTTTCTCTCGGAGAAAGTTCTCTATAACACTTCACACGCTGTAGTGATAATGCATTTTGCAATCCACATGCCAGAATGAACATAGCAATGATCGTAATAAAATATGTCTGATTGTGAAACCACTCTGTATCTAATTGTATTAAAAATGATCCAACGATTCCCATAACACATACGATCGTTATGATATTTTGTATTATTTGATATTTTTTTGCTTTCTTTTTCGCAGTTTGATCCCATTGGTATTTCTTCTTGTCAAACTCTTTGTTATTATATAAATTCATACACCCTCCTAGTTATACTGTATATTTTATACTTTATCATATTTATACATATATAACAAACGAAAACGTCATTTTAAATTTTTACAAAAAAGAAACAAACCATGAGCGTCTGGCCAAGCGCCAATTGCTTGGGAACTACTCTGATTTGTCTCTTTCTTATTATATAATATTTCTCCCCTTCTATTCAAGTCGATCTTATATTTGTAAGCTACATGATTTTCCTAATCATCTGAACCATTGGCTGTTCATTATCAGGTATTCTTGCAATTTCTTTTATTAACATTCCTAATGGGATAAGTATCTTTTTAATAATACTGCACTCCTTTCTCTCTCTTGTTGAAAAAGGATGTTTGGAAAGTGGCTTTTTGGGTGCTTCTGATTTCATTACATCCATTAATTTGTTAATTGATTCTTTCGATTTTATTTCTATTTTCCGTTCAAATGTATTCGTTGCCATATAAAACACCTCCTTCTATAACTATATCTTTTCCTAATTATACAATTTTTTCCTATATGAAATCAAGCTGGTATCATAAGGCATGAGATACCAGCTTGATTTCATATATTCTGTCAAATTTATTTACAGTTCTTCAAAAATGCTTCATATCCTTTTTCAACTTCATAGATATCAGACTTACTTGTGATCTCCCATGGTGCGTGCATACTTAAAACCGCAACTCCGCAGTCGATAACATTCATACTATAAGCTGCTGGGATGTAGGCGATGGTTCCTCCGCCTCCTTCGTCGACTTTTCCAAGTTCTGCTGTCTGGAAGGCTACTTTTGCATCATCGAAGATCTTTCTTAACTGGGCGATGTATTCTGGGTTTGCATCATTTGATCCTGATTTACCTCTTGCTCCAGTGTATTTGTTTAATACTAATCCTTTTCCAAAATAAGCACAGTTTTTCTTCTCCATAACACTTGGATAGTTTGGATCGAAGGCTGCACTTACATCAGATGATAACATGTAGGAATTCTGGAGGGTTCTTCTAAGTCTCAGATCATTGTAATCTCCTGTTAAAGCTAAGATCTCTGCGACTGTATTTTCAAAGAATTTGGAGTGCATTCCGGTTGCTCCGACACTTCCGATCTCTTCTTTGTCTACTAAGATACAGCAGGATGTTCTCTTTGGTGCTTCTACATTTAACATTGCTGCTAAGGATGTGTATGCGCAGACTCTGTCATCTTGTCCATAAGACATGATCATGCTGCGGTCTAAGCCGAAATCTCTTGCTTTTCCTGCTGGTACGACTTCGATCTCTGCGGATAAGAAGTCTTCTTCTTCGATTCCGTATTCTTCATCTAATAACTGTAACAGCTGTTTCTTGACTGCTTCTTTTTCTTCGCCTTTTAATGGTTTGCTTCCGATCAGAACATTAAGATCTTCTCCTTCTACGATCACGTTTCCTTTCTTCTGCATCTGTTTTCCTGATAAATGAATTAAAAGGTCTGTGATTCCTACCACTGGATCTTCGTCTTTCTCACCGATACAGATGTTGACTTTTGTTCCGTCTTTCTTTACTACAACTCCGTGTAATGCCATTGGAAGTGTCACCCATTGGTATTTTTTGACTCCACCGTAATAGTGTGTGTCTAATAATGCCATCTCTGTATCTTCATATAATGGATTCTGTTTCAGATCAAGTCTTGGAGAGTCGATGTGGGCTCCTAAGATATTTAATCCTTCTTCCATCGCATCTTCTCCGATCTGGAATAATACGATTGTTTTTTCCATCCATGTGCGGTATACTTTGTCACCTGCTTTTAATGGTGTCTGGTTCTTGATCAGTTCTTCCAGGTCCTGATAGCCGGCTTTCTTGGCTAATTCAATAGATTGTGCCACGCATTCTCTTTCTGTCTTTCCATTGGATAAGAACTCTTTGTATTCCTTGCAAAGTTCTTCTAATGCCTTTAGGTCTGCTTCTTCATATGTTGTCCATGCATTTGCTCGATTCATCTATAATGTCTCCTTCCATTGTGCTTCTTTAAATCCGATCAGTACGAAATCTTCTCCTACAACTAATGGTCGCTTCACTAACATTCCATCGGTTGCAAGCAGTTCATATTGTTCTTCTTCTGACATCTCTGGCAGTTTGTCTTTTAACCCAAGTTCACGGTATTTCATGCCGCTTGTGTTAAAAAATCTCTTGAGTGGCAGCCCGCTTCTTTTATGCCAGTCTTTTAATTCTTCGGCGGTTGGATTGTCTTCGATGATATGACGATCTTCATAAGATACACCTTGTTCATCCAGCCATTTCTTCGCTTTCTTGCAGGTACTGCATTTTGGATATTCTAAAAACAGCATTGCATCGCCTCCTCGTATTTGTCTTATCTGTTTTATCATAGCACATCAAAGTGTTAACGTAAATCTTTGAATTATTTTCTCAAAATAGTACCAGTAATCTTTCTGTTTTACATCCTGATTTGCATAAATCGGAATATTTTTTTGACTTTTTCCATTGACAAGATATCTAATTTCGCCGACTTTCTGTCCTTTTTTCACAGGTGCATTCATAGATGATGGCAAGATACTTTCAATCTTTATTTGATCTGTTTTCTTTATCAAAAATGTCGCCTTTGGATTTCCTGTTCTGAGCGGAACTTTTTGTTTTAGTCCATTATTTACATTTATTTCCTTAACATTATTTGTGTCTGCAATAATTTCTCGTTTCTCATAATTGTCTGTAACATATTGAACCAGTTTTCTTACATCATTCCATTTATAAGTCTTATGTGGCGGCCATCCGCTTGCAAGAACGCTGACTGTCATCGTCATATTTTTCTGCTTTATTGCACCGACATAGCAATATCCAGCCTTTGAAGTATACCCCGTCTTCCCTGATATAGCTCCTTGCATGGTAGATAAAAGCGCATTGTGGTTATTACAGGTAAATGTTCTCTTCCCACTCCCATCCGTAAATGTATGCTGTTTTGCCTGTGTTATTTCAAGAAACTGCTGATTCTTAATACAACGTGCCATAATCTTTGCCAGATCCTGTGCGGTTGTTTCATGTCTTCCATCTTTGTCTGTTCCATCCAGCCCATTTGGTGTTACAAAATGTGTATTGGATGCTCCTAGTTTTGCTGCCATCTGATTAACTCTTTTTTCAAATTTTTCCACACTTCCTGCAGCATATTCTGCAAGCACTACTGCACAATCATTGTAGGATTCCAGCATCAAGCCATAGAGTAAATCTTTTACTTTGTAGCTTTCTCCTTCCCTGACTCCTAATCTTACTTTTGGCTGCATGGAAGCATTTTTAGAAACTTTGGCCATCTGATCAATATCGCAATGTTCTAAAATATATAAACACGTCAAAATCTTTGTTGTACTTGCATTCGGCATTTTCTGATCCTTAGACTTTCCATAGAGAACTTTGCCGCTTTCAGCATCCATGATCACGGCTGCCTTTGCATTTAATTTCAGCTCTTGTGCTGATACCGAATATATCTGAACGCCGCACATAACAATATATAAAAAAACAGAAACAATGGTTTTCATATCCTTGCACCCTTCTTTTTGCTTATTTTTGGCTCAATATAATACAAGTATATGGAATCCATTGTTTCTTTATTATCATTTTATGTATATAATCGCTGTATTATTTTTATAATTTTATAATAAATACTGGCATTGGCGGATTGTTTTTCTTATTTGGGAAGTCCTGCCTTGCAATAAAATATTTACGGTCATCCAGTTTACTTAGGTATTCAAGTACACCGTCACGTTCCTCAAATCCGCTGTCTCCTCCGCTGTAAATGCAGATGCTCATAATTCCACCCGTCTTTAACAGATCAAGCCCTGCTTCTACTGCCTCAATCGTTGTGTTTGTCTTTGTTGCAAGATGGTGATCTCCACCTGGAAGATATCCAAGATTAAACATTATACAGGATACTTCTGATTCTTTGATATGATTTTTCATATGTTCATGTCCATCTAAAATCAGTTCTGCATTCATCTCATGTTTATCCAATTTCTCTTTTGTCTGTCTTAATGCATCTTCCTGCACATCAAAGGCGTATACTTTCCCATTCTTTCCTGTTTTTCTGCATAGATAATAGGTATCTCCACCTTTTCCCATCGTTGCATCAATGCAGCAGTCTCCTTCTTTGATATATCCATTCAATACCTGATGAATCCAGTCAGTCATAGTAATTCTCATTTTATTGTTTCCTTCTACTTCTCTTTATAACAAAAGCAGGGAAGCTTATTTGAAACTTCCCTGTATCTTTTTAATAGTATGTTACAACCGGGTCACCCTGGCTTACTAATTTGTATAATGTTGCTGCGGAAGATGTTGGAAGGTTAACGCATCCATGAGATCCGTTAGAAACATATTCACTTCCACCAAAGGATCCTCTCCATGGTGCAGAGTGGAATCCTACATTGCCAATGAATGGCATCCAGTATTTAACGTCAGAACTGTATCCCTGTCCACTTAATGTTGCACTTGGCTGTTTGTAAAGAATATACGCAACACATTCTGGTGTCTTACGGTCTGCTGTAAGCTTACCAGTAACACAAGCTGTCGCAAATTTTAATTTTCCTTTTTTATAATAATAAACAGTCTGTGCACCCATATCTACTTCTACATAAGTATCTCCGATATCTCCGTTAACACCATCATAGACTTTCGCTTTTTCTCTCCAGTATGGCTCTCTTGTTTCTGTTGTTCCTTCTTTTAACATCTTCTTTACAGAAGTCATTTCTTTGTCTTTACTGATACGCCATCCATATGGTCCACCATAGATCTTCTTTGTACGTCCATCATGTGTTTTAAACTTATGCCATCCATACTGTGTATTGTATTTATACATAAATTTTAATACCCAGTTTTCCATCGCATTCTTATCGATTTTATATCCTGAATAATCTTTCTTGGTCTTTAACCAGCTGCTGTATGTATTCTTATCAAGAACAACTACCTGTTTTCCAAATTTATATGTAATACTTCCTTTTAACTTCTTGTTCATCTCTTTTGTAAGACTTACAAGCTTGTCACTCTTAGATGTATATTCTGGATTGTTATAGCAGTTTTCTTTGTCCAGTGAAACCGCTGAAGCACCATCTTTGACCGCCTGTGCAATCTTCTTGGCTGCTTCATCTTTCTTAAGTTCTGTTCCTTCTTCTTCTTTCTGGATGATGAATCTGCCATCTTTGTAAACTGGTTTTGCATTTGCAATCTTGATCATCTTCTTGCTGTTAAATGCATCTAATTTCTTGTATGCTTTATCAAAAGCCTTTGTATCATAAGAATACATTGTTACATTGTCATAATGTTCAGAACCAAATAATCCTTTGATCCATCCAAATGATCCCTGATCTTTTTTGATCTGTCTGATCTCATCTGCACCTTCAAATTTAACTTTGATCTGATCACTTGTTAATGTTTCTGTCTTTCCTTTTCTTTCCTTGATTGTTAAAGAATAGTCACTTGCTTTCTTGTTGAAAATCTCAACAACTTCTTCTGCTGTCTTTCCAGCAACATTCATTCCATTGATCTTGGTTCCCCAGAAGAATTTCTTACTGAAGCAAAAACCAATCACAAAATAAATTACCAACAGCACAATAACTGCGATTCCAAGGCAATGTTTCCATGTCAGCTTTTTATTTTCCATTTGTTTTATCCCTCCTAAATACAACTTCTTATTATAGTACAATCTTTGTAAAATAACTACACCTTTTTTATTAGTTTTTTGTATTTTTATCCGTTCAATTTACGATGTAATATTGGTTTTTTCTAAATACTTTGATAATTTTTTAACATTTTCTCTTGTACTTGCCTATGCAAAATGATAAAATATAACTAGTGTGTTAACAATGAAACTTAGATTTCATCTAATTTTTTATTTTAGGAGGACTTATTATGTCATTCACGCAAGAATATCAGAAAAAATTAACAACAGCAGATGAAGCAGTCAAAGTTGTAAAATCTGGAGACCGTCTGGAATATGGATGGTGTGTTACAACTCCAGTTGCTTTGGATGAAGCTTTAGCAAAACGTATGCCTGATCTTGAGAACATCCAGATCCATGGTGGTATCGTTATGCGTCCACTGGCGATCACACAGATTGAAAACCCAGCAGATCATTTTACATGGAATTCATGGCATATGGGTGGTTTAGAGAGAAAATGGATCAACGAAGGATTCTCTTTCTATGCACCAATCCGTTATTCTGAATTACCAAGCTACTACCGTGATTGTCTTCCAGGAACAGACGTTGTTATGATGCAGGTTGCACCTATGGATGCTCATGGATACTTTAACTTTGGTCCTAGTGCTTCTCATACAGCAGCAATGCTTGAAAAAGCAAAATGCGTTATCGTTGAAGTTAATGAAAATATGCCTCGTTGTCTTGGAGGATTTGAAGAAGGAATCCATATCTCTAAAGTAGATATGATCGTTGAAGGAAACAATCCTGCAATCGATGAATTAGCTGGTGGCGGAGCTGCTACTGAAGTTGACCAGGCAGTTGCCCGACTGATCGTTGACCAGATCCCTGATGGAGCATGCTTACAGCTTGGAATCGGTGGTATGCCTAATGCCGTTGGATCTCTGATCGCAGAATCTGACTTAAAAGATCTTGGTGTTCATACAGAAATGTATGTTGATGCTTTCGTTGATATCGCAAAAGCTGGTAAGATCACAGGTGCTCACAAGAACATCGACCGTTACCGTCAGACATATGCTTTCGCTGCAGGTACTAAGAAATTATATGATTATTTAAATGATAACCCAGAGTGCATGAGTGCCCCTGTTGATTATACAAACAGCATTGCAACAATCTCATCCATTGATAACTTCATCTCTATCAACAATGCCGTAGATGTTGACCTTTATGGACAGATCAGTGCTGAGTCTTCAGGAACTCGCCAGATCAGTGGTGCCGGCGGACAGCTTGATTTCGTTATGGGTGCTTACTTATCTAATGGTGGTAAGAGTTTTGTATGCTTATCTTCTACTTTTACAAACAAGAAAGGTGAGACATTTTCAAGAATTCTTCCTACATTACATAACGGATCTATCGTCACAGATACTCGTGCAAATGCTCACTACATTGTTACTGAATATGGTATGGCCAACTTAAAAGGTAAGTCTACATGGGAACGTGCAGAAGCATTAATTAACATTGCTCATCCAGATTTCAGAGATCAGCTGATCAAAGATGCAGAAGCTGCTCATATCTGGAGAAGATCTAACAAATAAACTTCTATAGAAGTTTAAGTTTAATAGTTTTTTAAATTTTCCAAAAACAAAAATCCCAAATCCATGTATTTTATCGGATTCGGGATTTTTGTTTTTATTTTATCTTCACATTCTCAATATTCTTAATAATGATCGTACTTCCACCACCTGGTTCTTCAATGATCTCGACGTTATCTTTCGTATTATACTCTTCCATCGGAATCTTGATCTCAATTCCGGTATCAGTCTCTAACATCTGATATTCCAATTTCCTTACTGTATTTTCCTTCGCTACCGTAAATGTATCGTACTGCATATCATATCGTTCGATCTTCTCATCAAATTCCTGTTTCTTTCCTTGATGATTTCCAAAAAGTTTGTCTCCGATCTCATTGACTTTAAATGCCTGATTCTCTGAAAATTCTTCTCTTAGACGACTTTTCATATCCATACGCTTTGCAATACCATCTTCCGGATAATGATTGTTAATGTCATTGATCACCTTATTTAGAATCTGGAATTTTTTCTTCGGCGCAAGATCTGCATAGCATTGTAAGAAGCGTTCAGACAGATAATTGATCTTATCTCCATTTAACATCTCATATTTCTTTTCTACCAGACGTACTTTATATTCTGACAGATCAATAATAACAGCTTCTGTAAGTTTCGCTGAATCTGTTGGCATAACTCTCTGTTTGACGATATCATTTGCCTGTACATCTTCTTCTTCCTGATGTACATAGGTTACCTTATAATTCATCTTAAGCAGCGCCAGATGAATCACACTTTGGACCTGAAATGTCACACAGAGCAGATCTCCTGCTGGAATTGTAACGCTGTCACACATAATGTCGAACAGATTTTCTCCAAGGACTCTTGTGGCCTCGATAAAGCTCTCATCGTCAGACTCTTCCATACTCTCTAACAAGCTTAAAACCGGTGAGACACTTCCATCAAACTGGCATCTCTTAGCATCATCGCTTTCCATAATCTTAAAAATATGTCCTCTGACAAATTCCATAAGATCTGGCCCCATCTCAAGAAGCTGGCTGGATAATCCAAGATATCCTGTATGACTGTCTAATATATGTAAAATTCCTTTTCTGATGATAATATCATCTTTCTGTATATGTTCCATCATTTTCTCCTTTTTGTTTTTGTCCATTGTATGTTATTTTAACACATTGCCTGTTTTTAGGCAAAACAAAAAAGCCATGGTCCCTACACCATGACTTCCGCTAATATGAAAAATCCCCATGTATCCTCACTATGTAAAACTGACAACCCCTTGCCAGAGATTCATCCTGCGAATCCCTTCACAAAAACAAATCAGTGAGAAACATAAAATTCCATATTATTTATAGGATCCACTCATCGATATCTTACTTGTGGCAAAACATTATCTTTAGGCTCCCTACTTCCTAAAAACAAAAAACCGTTCATAGAATATTATATCTATAACGGCTGCCTTTATCTGGATAAAATATCCATATCACATTCCCTTAATGTAAATGTGGCAACCGGCTATCATAGTCACTTCTGACCTTAGACCCTTTGGCTTTGCGTCCCTGTCTTTCAACAGGTTTGCCCTATGAATAAATATGAACTTTTATTTATGTATATATGATATCATGATTCATAAATAATGTCAATCATCTTTTTCTTAATTATTAATATTTATAATATTTTTCTCGATTTCCATACAGGAAAGAAGCCAATATTACAGAAAAGTCCGCGATAAAAATACCGCGGACTCCTTAAGGATTAAATTCTCAAAAGTTGATTATTTAACAACTGCTCTTAATTTTTCTGTTAAAGCTGGAACGATCTTATTTAAGTCTCCAACGATTCCGTAATCAGCTACATCAAAGATAGGAGCTGTTTCATCTTTGTTGATTGCAATGATGATATCAGATTCTTCCATACCTGCAACGTGCTGGATTGCTCCAGAAATACCGATTGCGAAGTATACGTTAGGACGTACAGTTTTTCCTGTCTGTCCAACCTGGATATCTCTTGGCTGCCATCCGTTATCAACAACGGCACGAGAACAGCTTACTTCTCCTCCGAGAACGTCAGCTAATTCTTTTAACATTCCGAATCCTTCTTCTCCAACTCCACGTCCACCAGATACTAAGATCTTAGCATCCATGATATCTACTGTATCTGTAACAGATTTAACGATATCAACAATTTCAACGTATTTGTTGTCTGGAGTAAATCCAGGATTGTATTCGATAACTTCAGCTTTTGCTCCTTCGATAGGATCGATCTTCTGCATAACACCAGGACGAACTGTTGCCATCTGAGGTCTGTTGTCTGGGCAAGCGATTGTTGCGATTGTGTTTCCACCGAATGCTGGACGAGTCATTAATAACTGATTATGTTTCTGTTCTTTTCCTGGGATTGCTCTTAATGGGAAATCACCGATTTCAAGAACTGTACAGTCAGCTGTTAAACCTGTCTGAACACGTGCAGATACACGAGGTCCAAGGTCACGACCGATTGCTGTCGCACCAACTAACATAATTTCTGGTTTGTATTCATTGATTACAGATGCTAATGCATGTGTATATGGTTCTGTTCTGTATTCTTTTAATTCTGGATCGTCAACTACGATTACTTTATCAGCACCGTATTTTGCAAGATCATCTACTAATCCTTTAACGTCAGAACCTACAAGAACAGCAGTTACGTCTGTATCTAAGTCTTTTGCTAAGTCTTTTGCTTTTCCAAGTAATTCGAATGCGATTCCGCTTAATTCGTTATCTACCTGCTGTGCAAAGACGTATACGCCTCTATATTCTTCTAAACCCATTTTATTCACCACTTTTCCTTTTCACTAAATTACATGTTTTTCAGCTAATTTATCCATGATATAATCTACTGCTTCTTCTGGATCAAGTGTAACTTTTTCTCCAGCACCTTTTCTTACTTTGTCAGATGCTTTTGCGATCTTAGTTGGAGATCCAGCAAGACCAAGGTTAGAATCATCTACATCTTTAAGGTCTTTTCTTCCCCAAACAGTTACTTCTGCATCATATGCATCAAAGATTCCACCTGGAGTCATATATCTTGGCTCGTTTAATTCAGCTAATGCTGTAACTAAGCAAGGCATTTTAGCTTTTAAGATGTGGTATCTATCTTCATACTGACGCTGAACAACTACGCTGTCACCGTCAATTTTAATGTCTTCTGCATAAGAGATAACTGGAATATCAAGATGTTCAGAAATCTGTGGTCCAACCTGAGCTGTATCACCATCGATAGCCTGACGTCCTGTGATGATCAGGTCATAATCAAGATTTCTTAATGCTCCAGCTAATGTAGTAGAAGTTGCCCATGTGTCAGCTCCTCCTAATACTCTGTCAGTTACAAGGATACCTTTGTCAGCACCCATTGCCATAGCTTCACGAAGAACTTCGTCAGCTTTTGGAAGTCCCATTGTAAGAACTGTAACTTCAGCTCCATATTCATCTTTAATTCTAAGTGCTGCTTCTAATCCAGCTTTGTCATCTGGGTTCATGATAGTAAGCATAGCACCTCTGTCTAATGTACCATCTGGGTTGAATTTAACTCCACCTTTTGTATCTGGTACCTGTTTTACACAAACAACTATCTTCACGGTAAGTACCTCCCTATTTCAATAAGTTTCCAGAAATAACCATACGCTGAACTTCAGATGTTCCTTCGTAGATTTCTGTGATCTTAGCATCGCGCATCATACGTTCTACATCGTATTCTCTGATGTATCCGTAACCACCATGTAACTGAACAGCTTTTGTTGTTACTTCCATAGCAACTTCTGCTGCATATAATTTAGCCATAGCAGCTTCAACACTGTATACTTTCTGAGTAGCTTTTGCCATAGCAGCTTTGTATACTAACTGTTTAGCAGCTTCTACTTTAGTTGCCATATCAGCTAACTGGAACTGTGTATTCTGGAACTGTCCGATAGAACGTCCGAACTGTTTTCTTTCTTTTACATATTCGATTGTTCTTTCTAAAGCACCTTCTGCAAGTCCAAGAGCCTGAGAAGCGATACCAATACGTCCTCCATCAAGAGTATGCATTGCGATACCGAAACCTTTACCCTGTTTTCCTAACAGATTTTCTTTTGGAATACGGCAGTCTTCGAAGATTAATTCATATGTAGCTGATCCGCGGATACCCATTTTCTTTTCTTTTGTTCCGAATGTGAAACCTGGAGTTCCTTTTTCTACGATGAATGCAGAAATTTCTTTCATCTTTCTTCCGCGTTTTTCAACAACACCTGTTACTGCGATTACGATATAAACGTCTGCGTAGCTTCCGTTTGTGATGAAGCACTTAGATCCGTTTAATACCCATTCGTCTCCGTCTAATACAGCTTTTGTCTGCTGTCCCTGTGCGTCAGTACCAGCACCTGGTTCTGTCAGACCGAAAGCTCCTAATTTCTTACCAGATGCTAAATCTGGGATATATTTCTTTTTCTGTTCTTCTGTACCGAAAGTCTGGATTGGATCGATACAAAGAGATGTATGTGCTGAAACGATAACTCCTGTTGTACCGCAAACTTTTGATAATTCTTCAACACACATAACATATGTTAAAGGATCGCATCCCTGTCCACCATATTCTTTAGGAACTGGAATACCTAAGAATCCTGCTTTAGCCATTTTTGCTACAGTTTCAACTGGAAACTGTTCATTTTCATCCACGTCCTGTGCAAGAGGCTTTACTTCTTTTTCAGCAAACTCTTTGAAAAGAGTTCTTGCCATTTCATGTTTCTTACTTAATGTGAAATCCATTCTTTATTCCTCCATCATGATTTCTATAAAGTTAACTTCTGCATCCGGAGTTCACCATCTCCGGATGCAAAAGAAAAGCTCTTTTTCTTACTTGCTGTAATCGTAGAATCCTTTACCAGTTTTACATCCTAATAATCCTCCACGAACCATCTTTCTTAATAATGGATGTGGACGATATTTTGTATCACCAAATTCATTGTAAAGTACTTCCATGATTGCAAGGCAAACGTCTAATCCAATTAAATCACCTAAAGCTAAAGGTCCCATTGGATGGTTTGCTCCTAATTTCATAGCTGTATCAATACCTTCTACAGAAGCTACTCCATCAGCATAAATTCCGATTGCTTCGTTGATCATAGGGATTAAGATTCTGTTAACTACGAATCCAGCACCTTCTTCAACCTGTACAGGTGTTTTACCGATTTCTTCAGCGATTGCTTTGATCTTATCAACAACTTCTTTTGGTGTGTTGATACCAGCGATAACTTCAACCAGTTTCATAACAGGAGCTGGGTTAAAGAAATGCATACCGATCATTGGACGATCAAGTCCTGCACCAATTTCTGTGATTGATAAAGAAGATGTGTTTGTAGCAAAGATAGCATCTTCTTTACAGATATCCTGTAATTCTTTGAATGTCTGTTTTTTGATTTCCATGTTTTCAATAGCTGCTTCTACGATTAAATCGCAGTCTGTACAGATATCTTTTACACCTGTTGTGATCTTTGCTAAAATAGCATCTGCAGCTGCCTGTTCCATTTTTCCTCTTGCAACACGTTTTTCTAAACCTTTTGCGATTTTAGCTTTTCCGTTTGCTGCAAATTCTTCATTAATATCACATAAGCATACTTCATATCCTTCTGTCTGTGCAAATGCCTGTGCGATTCCGCTACCCATTGTTCCAGCGCCGATTACTCCAACTTTCATTATAATTCCTCCTGTAAAATTATTTTACTATGTAGTTTCTCAGTCTGTGACAAATGCCACAGACTGGAAATATATCAAACTTCATTATTATTTGTTCTGGAAAGGAACAACTTTTAATTTCTTGGATTTATCTTTCTCTAAGAAGTTACCCATTCCTGCTTTCTGATCTTCTGTTTCAAAACAGCTTCCGAAAGCTTTTTCTTCTACAACGATTGCCTGATCCATATCTACCTGAAGACCATCGTTGATCGCTTTCTTACATGCACGCACTGCGATTGGTGCATTAGATGCGATCTTGTTCGCTAATTTCTTAGCTGCTGCTAATAATTCTTCCTGTGGATATACTGCATTAACTAATCCGATTCTGTAAGCTTCTTCTGCTTTGATATTAAATGCTGTATAGATCATTTCTTTTGCTTTTCCTACTCCGACGATACGAGCAAGTCTCTGTGTACCACCGAATCCTGGTGTGATTCCAAGACCAACTTCAGGCTGTCCAAAGATTGCGTTTTCTGAACACAGTCTGATGTCACAGCTCATAGAGATCTCACATCCTCCACCTAAAGCGAATCCGTTAACTGCTGCGATAACTGGAATTGGGAATGTTTCAATCTTACGGAATACATCGTTTCCGATCTTACCGAAAGCTTCTCCTTCTTCTTTTGTTAATGTGCTCATCTCTCCGATATCAGCACCTGCAACGAAAGATTTATCTCCTGCACCTGTTAATACAACAGCTCTTGTTGTTTCTAAGTCGATTGCATCAAAAGTTGCTTCGATTTCTTTTAATACTTCACTGTTTAATGCGTTTAACGCTTTTGGACGGTTGATTGTTACAACACCTACAAAACCATCCTGTTCATATGTAACGAATTCCATACTAAGAATTCTCCTTTCCTAATTATCTATAGTTAATTAGTCTCTCTCAACGATAGTTGTGCAACCCATTCCACCACCGATGCAAAGTGTTGCAAGACCTTTCTTAGCGTCTCTCTTCTGCATTTCATGAAGCAGTGTAACGAAGATACGGCATCCTGAAGCTCCTACTGGATGTCCAAGAGCGATTGCTCCACCGTTTACGTTTACTTTGCTCATATCGAATTTCAGATCTCTTGCTACTGCTACAGACTGTGCTGCGAAAGCTTCGTTTGCTTCGATTAAGTCCATATCGTCGATTGTTAAATCTGCTTTTGCTAAAGCTTTCTTTGTAGAAGCAACTGGTCCAACACCCATGATAGATGGATCTACACCACCAAGAGCTCCTGTTACATATGTAGCCATTGGTGTAACACCTAATTCTTTGGCTTTTTCTTCACTCATTACTACAACTGCTGCTGCACCATCGTTGATTCCTGATGCGTTACCAGCTGTAACAACTCCACCTTCTTTTCCTGAGCAGCATCTTAATCCTGCTAAAGATTCAGCTGTTGTTCCAGCTCTTGGTCCTTCATCTGTATCTACGATAACTGTTTTCTTTCTCTGTTTAACTTCTACAGGAACGATCTCATCTTTGAATCTTCCTGATTCCTGAGCTGCGACTGCTTTCTGCTGAGAAGCTGCTGCAAACTCATCTAATTCTTCACGAGTTAATCCCCACTGTTCTGCTACGTTTTCAGCAGTGATCATCATGTGATAGTGATTGAATGCATCTGTTAATGCATCATTAACCATTGTATCTACCAGTGTTCCGTTGTTCATACGATATCCGAAACGTGCTTTTGGTAATGCAAATGGAGCCATTGACATGCTTTCCATACCACCGGCAACAACGATATCAGCATCTCCTGCCTGAATCATCTGTGCTGCCATGTTTACACAGTTTAATCCTGATCCACATACTACGTTAACTGTAACTGCTGGTGTTTCGATTGGAAGTCCTGCATTTAAGGAAGCCTGACGAGCAACGTTCTGTCCTAATCCTGCCTGGATAACGCATCCCATGTATACATGGTCTACCTGATCAGCTGGAACTCCTGCTCTCTTTAATGCTTCTTTGATTACGATTGATCCCATGTCTACTGCTGGTACTGTGCTGAGTACTCCACCCATTTTACCAATCGCTGTACGGCATGCTCCTGCGATAACTACTTTCTTTGCCATATCAATTTTCCTCCATATTCTTGATTATTATGCTTTGGCGATCTTCTCTCTCGCCGATATGTTAATACTATCACAATCTTTTCTCATTTTCAATCGATATTTTTTAAAAAGATTTTCAATAAATTGTGCAAAGTGCCAAAAACCGCATAAATACGTGGTTTTTTGATGTATACAATGTCCTTTTGAGATTGTATTTTTTTTAACACAATCTTGTCTGACCGATAACACTTTGTAATACAACCGATAACTTTTCTGCATTTTTCGTGAAAAAAGTGTGATATTTTCGTGAAAAAAATAACAATTTTTATAATATGGGTATATAGTTAATTTCTATAAATTAATTCTTTGTTAAAAATACTTCACTTTTTTCACATTTTTTCAGCATAAAAAAGAGAGAGAAAATAATTTCTATATTGAAACTCATCTTCTCTCTCTTTATCTTCATTTATGAACAAATTGATCCTTTTTATCGATCCTGCATGCTGATACAATCGATCGCTACCGGACCTCCTCGTACAACTTCAATATTGGTATAACGTTCTTTAAATACCTTTAGGATAGAATCGTTCTTTGTCTCTGTACGGATTGCTTCTATTAAAAGACTATCTTTACCCATATCTTTGATCAGGAAACGAAATACTTCTGCCATCTGAAAGATCTCTGCCATCTGTTTCTCTGTAAGACTTTTTACTTTAATGAACATGATCTCTTTTGTACGGATGGATGTATCTGTGTAATCAATAACTTTAATTACTTCTACACTTCGGTTTAACTGTTTCTTTACCTGTTCAAATGTCTTTTCATCTGCATCAATACAGATTGTCATACGTGACATTGTTGGGTCTTCTGTCTCTCCTACTGTCAGACTGTGTATATTGTAAGCTTTTCCTGAAAACAGTCCTGAAATTCTTGCCAGAACACCGACACGGTTTTCTACAAATAAGGACAGCCATCTTCTCTGCATCTGATTATCCATATTTTACTCCTCCTTATTCTTCTCCACGTTCCATGATAAGATCTGTGATAGATCCATTTGGTTTTACCATTGGCATTACAAGTTCTTCATTCTCTATGATAAATTCAATGATCGTTGGACCATCTGTTTTCGCTTTTGCCTTTTCAAATGCCGGGATGATTTCTTCTTTCTTAAAGACTCTGATTCCTTGAGCACCATAACTTTCCGCAAGTTTTACAAAATCCGGTGTGTATGGAGGACATTTTGAAAAGTCTCCATCACAATGATGTTCACAACTTTTTCTTCTTCTTAAACATGTACCTGCATATGCTTTATCATAGAAAAGATCCTGCCATTGTCTTACCATTCCAAGGTATCCGTTGTTTAAGATACAGATTGTAATAGGAAGTTCCTGAATCACAGCAGTTGCAATCTCCTGCGAATTCATCTGGAATCCACCATCTCCAGATACACAGACAACTTCTCTTCCCGGATTACCGATCGCCGCTCCGATTGCTGCTGGAAGTCCATATCCCATTGTTCCAAGACCACCAGATGTCAACATCTGACGTTGTCCGTATAACTGCAGGAACTGTGTTGTCCACATCTGATTCTGTCCAACATCCGTTGTAACAATTGGTTCATCAAAATATTCATTGATCGCATCGATCACTTGTTTTGGAACTAATTTTTCTTTTTCTTCCATTACTAATGGTTTTTGTTCATGCCATCCATTCATTGTAGACATCCATTCATCTACTTTGCATGGTTCTTCATTCTCTGCAATCGATAACATCAGTGAAATTGCTTCTTTCGCATCTCCTACTAATGGGACATCAACTGTAACATTCTTAGAAATTGCTGCTGTATCAATGTCAATATGGATGATCTTTGCATCGGATGCAAAGGTTCCAAGTTTTCCTGTGATTCGGTCATTAAATCTTGTACCAATAGAAATCAGAAGGTCACAGTTATTAACTGCCTGATTTGCAGCATAATTTCCATGCATTCCGATATTTCCATAATATAATTCGTGGTTTGTTGGTACGATCCCTCGTCCCATGATCGTTGTAACTACTGGAATCTTTAATGTTTCCATTAATTTACGCATCTCTTCCTGAGCACCTGCAATCTTTGCACCACCACCAATTAAGAACAATGGACGTTTTGCTTCATAGATCATATTCATCGCACGAAGAATCTGTCCATGATGTGGTTTTGTATTTGGTTTATACCCACGGATATTTACTTCTTCTGGGTATTCATCACTTCCAAGTTCTGCCATAACGTCTTTTGGAAGGTCTAATAAAACCGGACCCGGTTTTCCTGTTCTCGCAATATAAAACGCTTCTTTGATCAGACGGTTTAAATCCTCTCTTTTACGAACTACGATTACGAATTTTGCGATATTTCTTGTAACTCCGACAATGTCGATCTCCTGAAATGTATCATTTCCGATCAGATTTGTTGCCACCTGTCCAGTGAAGCATACCAATGGTACACTGTCATAATTAGCTGTTGCGATTCCTGTTACAAGGTTTGTTGCACCCGGTCCGCTTGTTGCAAGACAGACACCGACTTTCCCTGTAGATCTTGCATAGCCATCTGCTGCATGGATCAATCCCTGTTCGTGTCTTGGCAGAACCAGCTCCACCTGATTCTGTTTATAAATCTCGTCAAAAATATCAATGACACATGCTCCAGGATATCCAAAGATCTTCTCAACGCCTTCTTCCTGCAATGCTTTTACCAGAAATTCATTTCCTGTCATTTTACCCATACTACATCTCCTCCATCTCTTCTTCCAGATTAGCCTCATCCAGTGTATATTTCACTTCTTCCTGGGCTTGTATTTTAAAATCTTCCACCTGTTCTTCTCCTACAACTGGAAGATCATCTGTTGATTTTACTCCAAAACATCTCAAAAATTCTTCTGTTGTGCGAAATAAGATCGGACGTCCGATCGCATCTAAACGTCCAGCCTCCCTGATCAACTGATATTCTAATAATTTATTGATCGCATGATCACATTTTACACCACGGATCGCTTCAATCTCCTGCTTCGTTACCGGCTGTTTATATGCAATGATCGATAACGTTTCAAGCATAACATCCGTAAGCCTTGGTTTCTTTGGATGGTTCACAATCCTTATCAACGATCCATAATATTCTGTCTTTGTACAAAGCTGATAGGAATCATCTAGTTTCAGCAGCCTGATTCCTCTTCGTTCTTTGCTGTATTCCTTCTCTAATTGATCGATCAGTTCCTCAAATTCCTGATCTGTGGCATCAACTGCTTCCATCAGCTGCCGTCTGGTCACACTCGTTCCCATCGAAAATAAAATTCCCTCAATTGCTGCCAGTTTTTTCTCCATAAACCATTACTCCACTGCCTCTATATAAATATCACTTCCGACATCATCCTGCCGGGCATAAATCTTTCCTGTCTTCATCAGTTCCAGCACTGATAAAAATGTGACTATGACCGCTTCTTTCGTTTCCTGTTCATTCAAAAGATCATAAAAGCTCACATTCTTATATTTCATAATGTAATTGCTGACTTCTGTCATTTTGTCTTCCAGTTTGATCTCTTCTTGTTTGATCTCTCCAAATTCACTTCGAATTGGATCAAGCTTATCCTGCCGTTTTCTCATAACAAACGAAAAAACTTCAGATAATCTTTGTAATGTAATATCTGAAAGGATCTCCTGCGGATCTACATCTTCTCTGTATACAAGAACCTGTGGCGGGATATCCGGTGATCTGAAAAAGCTTTTCTCAGCTGCCATCTCTCGTTCCTTAAGCTGTAAGGATGCATATTTGTAGATCTTATACTCGATCAGTCTTCTTACAAGTTCTTCTCTTGGATCTCCTTCTTCTTCCTCTTCTTCTCCTGCTGGAAGCAGCATCTTTGCCTTAATCTTTAAAAGTGTTGCCGCCATAACAAGGAATTCGCTCATCACATCCAGATCTTCCTCTTCCATTGATCGTATATATGAAAGGTACTGGCTTGTGATCTCTGAAATCGGGATATCATAAATATCCACCTTATTCTTCTCGATCAGATGCAAAAGAAGATCCAGTGGACCTTCAAATACATTAATCTTAATATCAATTCCCATAGATTAATCTCGCTTCTTAATTAGTTCAATACATGAAATCTCTGGTTCGTTAAACATCCTTAGTTTGATCGAATGATTGCCTAAACCTCTGCTTAACACCATCGTTGTATTTCCTTCATAAAATTCTCCCGCATCATACTTTGGGAAAATCTGAAACTGTGGTGAAATCACCCCACCAAGTTTCGGAATCCTGATCATTCCACCATGAAAATGCCCGGAAAGTACAAGATCACTTCCCCATTGTGCATAGGTCTTTAAATAATTAGGATTATGTGCCAGAAGAATATGAAAAATGTTCCCAGGCGATCTTCCAACAACGGATTCCATATGTGAAAGAGGCATCTGTGGAACATGAAATCTCTGATAGTACTTCTTCTCCAGATCAAATGCAGTCAGTGAAATAAAACCTGTTTCACTTTGTATCACAATTGTCTCATTGGACATATGGTAAACACCGCACTCTTTCAGATTATGAATATAATCTTTATATCTGACTCCGAAAACTTCTTCATTCCTTGCAAGTTTCAACTCATGGTTTCCATCTGCATAGTAAACCTGATACTTCTGTGCAAGTCGTTTCATCAGAGAAAGCGGTATCTCTTCATCCATGGATTCATGGCTTATTACCATATCCCCACCGACCAGGATCACATCTGGATCACATTCATCAATCTTCCTGATCAACTCTTCATTGTCTTCTCCAAACTGTGCACAATGAAGATCTGTAAGAAATACGATCCTATATCCGTCAAATGTCTCTGGAATCTTATTGGATTCTACTTTATAATGTTCAACTGTTAATTTCTTATTTTCATAGCTGCTAAAAAGCGCTGCCGCGGCAATTCCCAAAACCAGCAACGCTACTATGATCCATATCCATAAAGGAATAATCATAAACACTCCTTTTCTGTTCCCAATCTGTCATTTCCTTCGTAAGTGTCTTTTCCTATTTTACTAGATATAGACAAAAAAAACAACCCATACCCCAATCTTCATGGAAATATTACACAACATAAAAAAGGCGTCTGCTCGTGACGCCTTTTTACTATAATTTGCTATGTCTGTTTTGCAAGGAAAGCAGCCTTATTTCACAATTGCGATCGTGCTTCCGATATCAAGTGCTGGAAGCTCGGCTTTTTCCATGCAGATCGTTCCTGGAAGACACTCAGCGTCTTCTCCACCGAAATTATATGTAACATGTCCTAAATTTTTCAGATTCTCGTTGGCAACTTCTCCAACTTTTACAATCTTAAATTCTTTTCCGTCAATTACAAGTTTACATCCAGGAGTTACTTCTCCATCTACTGGATTTACATCGATGGAATAGCAGAAATCTTTCAGTGTATCTGGTGCGTTATCACCAAATGTAACGAAGATTCCTTCTTCTTTAAATGCGTCTACCATAGCTCCTTTTCCTTTAATCGTTACCTGATACATAATACTACTTTCCTTTCTTACTTAATTATTATCTTTATTTTGCTGCATATAATCCAAAGCTTGCTAAGTAACCAACAATAACTCGAGGTACACCCGTAATAAATCTTGAATACAGTACAGCTGGTACCCCAACTTCTACCGTTTCAGGATCTGCTTCCGCAAGTCCAAGTCCTACTGGAACAAAGTCACAAGCACACTGTGTATTGATTGCAAATAATGCAGGAAGTGCAAGGCTTGGTTCAATGTTTCCTTTACCAATTTCTACACCGATCAATGTTCCAACGATCTGAGCAATTACAGCTCCAGGTCCAAGCAGACAGCTTAAGAACGGAATAGAACAGATAAATCCTAAAATGACAAGTCCGATGATGTTTCCACATAATGGCTGCAATAATTTTGCAAACCAGTTACCAAATCCAGATCCCTGAATGATACCAATTAACAGTGACACAAATCCCATGAATGGAATGATCGTATGAAGTACTGTGTTTGTAGATTCTTTCGCTGCACTATTGAAAGTAGCAACGACTTTACCAGCTCCCATACCAATTCTCTGAATAAAACTTGATTTTGATGAGCTTCCCATTGTTTCAGATACTTTCTTATCTGCACTGTATTTGAAGTCTTTTTCTTCTTTTGCAGGTGCTGCTTCTGAAATAGGT
Source organism: Eubacteriaceae bacterium (assembly GCA_902362875.1). Lineage (GTDB taxonomy): Bacteria > Bacillota > Clostridia > Lachnospirales > Lachnospiraceae > Anaerostipes. The sequence continues at coordinate 71,911 of CABIYF010000007.1, forward strand.
GCTGCAGATCCATCTGCTAATGCAATATTATCGTTTTTAACACCGGATACATAAATATCTTCTGTAATATATTTTGCCATTGGTCCTGATTTACCAACTGGGTTGATGTTGATCGTTGGGATTCTCTTCTGTGGATAAATTCCGCAGCGAAGAGTTCCACCACAGTCGATGATAACAAGGAAGATTTCTTCTTCTGGAACAGATGTTTTAAATCCGTTAACTGGACGGCATCCTGTTAATTCTACGATCTTAGGCAGGATATCCGGCTCTGCTCCACCACCTGTGATATATAATAATACGTCTTTTCCTTCTTTTGGTTCTACCGTTAATGGACCACCAAATCCACCACTTCCCTGTGTGATCGTAATCGCTCTATATTCTGACATAGTTTTTCCTCCTATTATATATGTAAAAAATCCATCTTATTTTAATTCGTTACTTAATTCGATTCCCTGCTGTTTCATAACCATCTTTGTTGTAAAGTCTGTCACCCATCCTGAGAAGAAGTTCATAACAAGACCAACTAACATGTAACGAAGACCTAATTCTGTCATATCAAATCCTGCTTTTTGTACTCCTTGTGCAATTCCAAGGTAGATAAAAATTTCACCTGGGTTGATATGAGAGAAGATTCCACTGTTTGTGTGGCAGTGATAAGATGCGGATGCATAGTAACTTGGTTTCATTCTCTCTGGAAGGAATTTACCCATAGATAATGCCATTGGGTTTCCTAACATAAATGCTGAAATAAATGGTAATACTCCATATGCAAGAATTACATTTCCAGAACATAATTTTGCAAATTTGTTAACTCGATCCTGTCCGATCAATGCGATGATCGTATTCATTAAGATCAACAGTAATAATACTTTTGGGACAATTCCTGACACCCAGCTGATAAATGTTTCTGCACCTGTATCAAATAATCCCATAAATCCTGATGCACCTTTTATAATAATATCCATAAAAATCTCCTTTCATTTCAGGCTTTTTTCTTATTGACCCCGTAGATCCTGTCTCCAATTCTTGTTAACAGTCCCGGTTTCTCTAAGACTTCGCCTCCACTCATGATCGTGTTGTAATTTGAGGAAGCATCAAGCACTGCTCGTCTTAAGGATACACCAATCGTTGCACAATCATTCTTTGTGATCGTTCCAACATCGATACCATTAAAGAAATCCCAATCTTTAAATCTGGCTAACATTGTGAATCCTCTCATAAAGCAGCCTTTTATGATCACACCATCCTGATCGATCGCAAACATCACAATCGCGCCTGCATGAAATCCACCTTTTGCTTTTCCAATCGCAACACGCCCCATTTTACGAAGCCTTGTATAATATTTATTAAAACTTCTCATCTGCACCATTTGAAATAAAAACTGCAAGATGAATGCTGACAGCAGTGCTGCTGCAATGACCATAAATGACATTTTCTTCCTCCTTTTCGTTTACTCAAATATATTATTTTCTTCTGCTACATACAAAAGAAACTCTCTGTAACTTTCCATGCTTTGAATCTTCGGCAGTACATCCGGATTCTTTCCTATGGATAAAATATCATCATATAATCTTATCAGTACCGTATCATCTTCCATTGATTCCGGAATTCCAAGTAAAATAACAAGTCTGATACTTCCATATTTTTCATCCTTTAACATATTCGGAAATACACCAAGTGCCAATGTTAACTTTGGCAGCATATTTTTCGTATGTGGGAATGCAATATTCTGATCTAAGACCATCGTAGAATATTTTTCTCTTTCCCTGACTCTTTGTGCAAATCCTGCGTCAAGATCTCCCTGATTGGTCAGTGATCTTACCATCCGATCGATATTCTCATCATAGGAACTGTCTTCATCTAATACAAAAAATCTTGTCTCATCTAATAAATTCATAAACAAAGAATCAATCCCTTTTCGGATACTTCTTCCGGCTTCAGATAAATATCTGATATTTTCAAACTTTCTTTGAATATACTCTCTGTCAAACACTTCATCCATAAATATAACAGGTGTTTGTGTATCAATATCCAATTCCATTGTTGTCACGATATAATCAAAAGTATCTTTCTTTTGTTCGTCAAATTCTGCATAAAAGAATTCAAATTCCGGTTCGATATCAAATACTTTCTTTAACTGATTTTCAATCAGGCGCCCAATGATTTTTCCAGATCCACATACAATTGCGATCCTGCAACGCTTTTTCTCTGGTTCCTGCTCTACCAAAAACACACCAAAATAAGCAGCTAAAAATCCCATCTCATCTTCTGTCATTTTGATATCAGCTCGTTCTTCCAAGACTTCTTTTCCAATCTCCGCCATCTTATATGCAACGCTGTATTTATTCTTAAAATCATCTACCATCGGATTATAAATATGGAATCCATATCTTAAACGGTTGATCATAAAAAATACATGATATACAAAATCATCAAACAATTCATTTGCGATCACTGTCACATTCAGTTCTTCTTTGATCCGGTCTAACATCTCGATGATCAGATCCGCAACACCTTCTGAAATACTGATCTTTTGCTCAATCTCCGCTGTATTGGCTGGTGTACGCATGCCTGCTACAGAAATGCTTAAAAACAATCGTTCTTCTTTTGATATTTCATACCCTTTGACCTGTTCAATCTCATCTAAAAACTCATCCACAATGTTATAAGCGGAACTTTGATATAACTCTTCATATTTTTGTTCCAATGTCTCAATCATATGACCACTTTCTATTCTCTGGATCATCACGACAAAAAATCGATATAAGAATCCAAATCCAAGTGCATCCATACCTAGTCTTTCCTGAAAATCATATAGTTTTTCACGGATCGTCTGTCCTAATGGAAAGTTTAAATACAACTGTTCATAAATATTCTCAAGAACAAACATTCTGATCTTAAACTCATCTCCGCAAAGAGTAAGTCCTGTATTCGCCTTTCCTTTGATCTGCAGATTATATTTATCGATTGCTTTGCGCAAACGATTCAGGTCACTGATCGTTGTTGTTCTGGCAACTTTCATCTCCTCAGAAAGATCGTCTGTAAGGTACGGTTCCTTGGCATGCATCAGCTGCCAGAACATATAAGCCATTCTTGTCTGACTGGAATTAAACAGATCATCCTGCGCACAAATCTTATTTCTGATCTCCGAAAATCCATTCGGAGCAAATACGATCAGTTTGCATTCGCCTTTATTATTACTAATGCAGGCATATCCACCAAGCAGACAGTTTAATTCTTTAATATCATTACGGATCGTCTTTTGGGATACATTAAGCTTTGTTGCGAGGGTTTCCACGCTACAAACAGACTGCATTTCAATATTCTTTAAAATTGTTGCGATTCTGTTTTCATTATTAAAAAGCTTCATTTTGATCCTCTTTTCTTTTGATACAGGTTACTGATTGTTTTTAACCTCTTGTTTTTCCTCCAGCTACATTGATCGTAACTCCATGAACATAAGATGCTCTCTTGCTTGCAAGGAATACGCACATATCTGCAACTTCTGATAATTTTCCAGATCTTCCAAGTGGTGTTGTAGATGTCTTTGCATATCCTGCTCTTAAATCTTCTACTGTGATTCCTCTTGTGTAAGATAATGCTGTTTCATAACCGATTGTACGAAGTCCTGTTGCTTCCATGATTCCAGGTGCAACTCCGACAACTCTGACTCCCTGTTTTCCAAGTTCTTTTGCCCAAGATCTTGTTAAAGAGTTTACTGCGTTCTTTGTTGCTGCATACACGCTCTGTCCTTCAGATCCTTCCAGACCACTTTCAGAAGACATGTTGATGATAACTCCTTCACCTTTCTCAACAAGGATACGACCAACTGCCTGTGCACAGAAGAACACACCTTTTAAGTTTACGTTACATACTTTATCCCATACAGCTTCGTCTAATTCATACTGTCCTTTTGGATCTTTTGGATCAACCAGAAGACGAGGGATATTGATTCCAGCATTGTTAACCAGTACGTCGATTGTTCCATAAGTTTCTTTTACTTTAGAAACCATCGCTTCAACGTCTGCTGCTTTTGTTACATCTGTTCTTACGTACAGTAATTTTCCTTCTTCTGCATCCATCTCTGGTGCATTTTCTGCCATGTCAGAGATCACTACATTTGCTCCAACATTTAAAAATTCCTGTGCAACTGCTTTTCCGATTCCAGATGCAGCTCCTGTTACAACAACTGTCTTTCCTTCAAGTTCTAACCAAGATTCACTCATTATAATCCTCCTTTGAATCTGTATCTCTTTGCTTCATGAGTTCATTATAAGGAGCATCAAGGTAAAATTTAATTCCGTCATTTTCCATCGCGAAGAAATTTAGCATACTGATTTCAAAAAATGGCTTTAATCAAGAAATATTGGACAGATATTTTTTTGATCTCAGAGAAAAAATCTGCTTTTTTTATTGATGTTAAAGCTTTGATCTGTTCTGTTTTGATCACTTTATTTCGTCTTGAATATACAATGTTTCCTACACACTGTCCTTTTTTGACAGGTGCTTTTATTTTGTAAATCTTTATCTTTTTCTTTATTTTATCAGTACTGTTTTTGATGTCAAGAATCTGTGACACAATTTTGTTTTTGTATTGCACTTCTTCTTGTTCTCCCTTTTCTACAGTGATTTTTCCAATCTCTTTTTTTGTTGTGACATCTTTGATCATCTGGCAGTTTGAGAATCCATAATCTAAAAGTTGTGATGCCTCTTTTACTCTTGTCTTAGAACTTTCACTTGCCATCACAACCGCGATCATATGAATTTTATTTCTTGTTGCTGTTGCACTTAAACAAAATCCTGCTTCACTTGTGCTTCCCGTCTTCATTCCTGTACAGCCATTATATTGCCGGATCAGTTTGTTTGTATTGCTAAGTCCAAATTCCTTTTCACCTTTTTTCGTCTTATGTATGATCGTATCCATCCAGATTTTTGTATACTTAAAAATCTGCGGATGTTTTCTGGCAAGTTCTCTTGTCATCAATGCAATATCATATGCCGTTGTGACATGCCCTTTTTCATCCAATCCACATGCATTTTTAAATGCTGTATGCGTCATTCCCAGCCTCTGTGCCTCTTTATTCATACGTGATACAAATGCTTTTTCGCTTCCACAGATATGTTCCGCAAGTGCTACAACCGCATCGTTAGCACTTGATACAACAACACATTTGATCAATGTTTTTACATCCTGTTTCTCTCCTGGCTCCAAAAAAACCTGAGAACCTCCCATGGATGCAGCATGTTCACTGACCGTAACTATATCTCCAAGTTTTAATCTCCCTTGTTCCAGTTCCTGAAATACCAATAGCAGCGACATCACTTTTGTAACACTGGCAGGTGCAAGTTGTTTATCTTTATCTTTTTCAAACAGGATTTCCCCACTGCCCTATTCCATAACTACCGCTGATTTTGCTGAAAGATCAAGGGCTTTCTCTGATACATTCACAAATTTTGGCTCTTTTGCTGATACATTTTGCCGTGAAATCATATACGAATTCCCTGTTACTATCATGATCAAAAGCAAAATTGTTATTAATTTTTTCATTCATCCGCCTCTTAAACTGTTTATTACAGTCTAATGAAGATTTTTATGATTTATACATATTTTATATTGTTTTTATGCAAATTTTCCCATCAAAAAAAGAGATCAGAAATAATCTATATTCCTGATCTCTCTTCGATTCATCTTGCTTTCTTGCCCCAACGTTTTTCTGATCTTAGCTTCTTATATTCATCATATGCCTGTTTTAAGATCTCTTTCTCATTAGGGAACTTCAATAAGTGGTAAGCCTCGTGAAATTTGTAATACCCTGAGTCTACAAAAAACTCTTCCTTCTGAGGTTTTGAGTGATAGTTCTCGGATTCCATCAAATACCAGTGAACACTCTTTACAATCTGTTCATGAAAAGAATAAAAAGAATATTCGCTTTTCCCGACGTATTTTATAATTGATGCATCCGCATCTGTCTCTTCTTTTACCTCACGAAGTGCCGTCTGCTCGTGAGTCTCTCCTTGCTCAACAGTACCTTTCGGAAGAACCCAGCCATCATATCGGTTCTTATAACTTTTGTATAACAGCAAAATCTTTCCTCTAAATATTACGACACCACCACAGCTCGTTGCTTTTGTCATAAATTACAACCTCCTGTCCTTACATGACCAAACATCATCTAAGTATGTGTGTCTTTCTCTGAAAAATATTATACATTGATTATGAACCGATTTCAACCGCTATCTGTTTTTGATCTTTTTATAAATATCTAATCAAAAAATGCATGAAATACTTTATCTGCGATCGGTGCTGCCACTCTTCCTCCAGAATCTCCATTTTCTACAAGAACGCTTACAACTATCTTCTTTCCATTCTTTTCTGCACAGCCGATAAACCATGCATGAGAATCTTTCTCACTGTTATATTCTGCAGACCCTGTCTTTCCATAGACATTATAATGAGAAGAGTATGCTCTTGTTCCTGTTCCATTTGTGATAACTTTTCTGAGCATCTTCTTTAATGTTTCACATTCTGATGCCTTTAACGGTTCGGAAAGTTTTGATGTCTTTGTCTCTTTGATCACTCCACCGTCTATATTCTTTACATTATCTATAAGGTATGGCTGCATCATCACACCATCATTTGCAATCGCTGACATGACCATTGCATTCTCTAAAGGTGTGATCAGTGTCTGTCCCTGTCCGATCGATGTATGCGCCATCTCATTCGTTCCTGATGTTTTATCCAGTGTAAAACGGCTGCTGCTTGCGCGAAGATTGATCGGTACTTTGGAATTATACATCAGATCATCCGCAAGGCTTGCAAGTTTTCCTTTGTTGATCTCTTCTGACATATGAACGAACGCACAGTTGCAGGATTTCTCGATCGCCTGTTCAAGGTTCACGGTTCCATGTGCTTCTCCTCCGTAGCAGTGAATCTTCAAAGTTCCAACCGTTGTATATCCAGTGCAGTGGTACTTAAAATTCTTATAGGTATTCTTGTGTTCTCTCATATATTCGAGTGCTGTCACAACTTTAAATGTTGATCCTGGCGGATAAAGTCCCTGTGTTGCACGATTTAACAGCAAAGAATTCTTGCTGCTGTTTAATTCTGCCCAGTTTTGTTCTACCAGTCCCGGTCTGTAATCTGGTTTTGATACCATTGCATAAATCTTTCCTGTCTCAGGATCCATTGCAACAACCGCACCTTTTTGTCCCTGCAGCGCATTATATGCTGCTCTTTGTACTTTGGTATTTAAGGTTGTGTATACATTATCACCGATACTTTTCTCACCTTTTAAACTGCTTGTGATCTGTGACATTAAATTCGCATTGGATCTTAACAGATCAAAATTGGCAATTGACTCGATACCTGATTTGCCCTTGTCATTGTATCCGACAACATGAGCAAACATACGTCCATACGGATAATCTCTCGTTTCTTTTCCATTCTCTGTCAATGTCTGCGCAAGTACTTTTCCATCACTGCTGATGATCTTTCCTCTTACAACTTTCTCTGCCATTGACTGAAGTCTGCGGTTATGTGGATCTGTGATCACATTTTTGCTGTCCACTGCCACAAAATATGCGATATAGGCAATCAGTGCAAGAAATAATCCGACAAACATATAGGTAATCTGCAGTATCTGTCTGTTTGCCTTTCTTTTTTTCTTTCTTACCTGCTTAGTAATTCTTTGGCCTGTGTTGTCTTGTATACTGTTTTTCTTCTGCTTCCTGTGCCTTAATATGCTCATATTCTTCTTCCTCGCTATCTGCTAACATATGTAATCCCTGAATAATATTTAAAATGATCAATGTACTGATCACAGAAGTTCCTCCATAACTTACCAGCGGGATTGTGACTCCTGTAGATGGAATGAATTTTGTCACACCACCGATACTTAAGAATACCTGGAATAAAAAACATACTCCAAATCCAAGGCATAACAACTTGTTAAATAACTTTCTGCTTCTCGTGGAAATGTCCATAAACAAGATAAAACAGCTCATCAGCACAAAGATCAGGCAGATTCCAAAGATCACACCGAATTCTTCGCTGATCACCGAAAAGATAAAGTCAGATTCTCTGACTGGAATGTCAAACGGCCGTCCATTTCCAAGCCCCATTCCAAACCAGCTTCCTGTTCCGATCGCAAACAAAGACTGGCATACCTGTAATCCTCTTCCTTCAATCATGGAAAACGGATCTTTCCATACCGCAACACGAATTTGGACATGCGTGAAAATCTTCTCTGCGATCACAGCTGCTACAGATCCTGCTGCCAGTCCTCCTAATAGATAACTTGCTTTTGCTGTTGCAACATAAAGCATCATTAAATAGATCACAAAATAAAGAAGAGCTGCTCCAAGGTCTTTTTCGACAACTAATACCAGAACATACAATGCTGCGATCACTGTGATCTTTACAAGATCTTTAAATTCCTTCGCCTTAGAAAGAAGAGCTGCCACAAAAAATACAAAAATGATCTTTACAAATTCTGATGGCTGAAATTTAAATCCCGCAATACTGACCCAGTTATATGCTCCGTATTTGTTGATCCCAAATATAAATACTGTAGATAATAATGCAAATCCAGCAATTGCATACAGCCAGCCAAACTTGTTCCAGATTGTGATCTTATGCATCATTAACGGAATAAAACTTGTCACAAGGACACTTCCTGCTGCGATCGCAAACTGTTTCATTGCCAGATTAAAAGATAATCTTGTCAAAATAACAAACCCGACTCCCAGTAAAAAACAGGTATTATTGATCAATAATCTTGAACAGCGTTTATAAATCCTTGGAAATACGATCATCAAAATCTCAAAGAACACAACCTGTGCTGCAAAAAAGATCAAAATCTTTAAATCAAATTTCTGCAAAAACAGCACAACATAACACAAAAACAGAAAAACAAACATATAGATGACCTGATTATCTAAAAGGTCTTCTTTGCGTTCTTTATTCTTTGGGCGGAACATTGTGAAACATGACAGTGTATAGATCAAACACATAATAATGATCAAATATTTCGCTGCTATTGTAATAATGTCTATCATATGATCTTACAAGACTCCCCTCTTTAGATGACCTTTCGTATATTCATTCATCAGGGAGGCTCTTTCCCCTTTCTGTATAGATTCGACTGCTTTTAAGATCTCCTTAATCTGCGTGCTGTCTTCCCTTGTAATATGGAAACGCACAACCGATGGATGTAAATCTTTTAAAATTCCCTGTTCTGCTCCGATCCATAATGGTTTTCCATTATAAATCTCGTTGATACAGTCACTGCAACTTGTGTGTACAAAGAAATCTGCGTGATAACGGTCTTTTAATGTCAGCCATGATGGTGTCTTGTCACATCCGCACAGATTATTCTTTACACATTGTGCGGATACCATTAATGGCTGATATCCATATAGAAATAAGTCTGCATCGGATAAATGAAGATCCATCATCTCTTTTTTGTTAAGCTCTGACGGATATGTCATACGAATCTTTCCCGGATACAACCGTTGATATTCCTTCACCGCTTCTTGATTGTATCCATACAGCATATAATCTGCGATCAATTCTTTCTGGCATCCTTCGTCTATAAGCCATGAAAGCACTTCCAGATTCCTTATGACCAGTCCATCAATATCCTCTGAAAATAAAATTGTTTTCTTTTGTTCAAGCTCCCTCATCTGTCGTTTTCTCGCAATCTGTGGCAGCATGATATAACATCGTTTTCCCGCTGCCTTTACTTTTGCGGTAACCGCAGATGGGTCCTTCTGTCCTTTCAGTTCGATCCATGAAAGATAAATCTTGTCAACACTCTCATTCTTGCAGATGATATCTAAATGTTCAAAACTCTCCAATGAAACTGCTGTCTTTCTTCCACCTTCTTCTGGGAAATCTAAATTCTCAGTCTCACGCTTCGGTTCTTCATAGTTTCTTCTGTATTTTAAGATCTTTGCCTGATCCATCTGTGCAAATGCTTCTTTTCTTAATTTCTTAAGCACAGATCCCGGAACAAACAGATTCTCGCCAAGTTCCACTTCCAGTGTTTCAAACTGATAATGGGTCTGCCCTGTTTTCTTAAGAAGTTTCTCAACATCCTGCATCGTTGCACCATTTTTCTGGGCTTCCTCGATCACAGGTCCTGAAACCTCCACAAAATCATCCCCGGCTTTGAGAATGAGTTTAGCACACTGATCTTTCTTAATTATGATTTTTCCCTTAAGATTTTCTTTCTTTTTCTGTTTTAATCCTTCATCGATCCGTTCAATCATCGGATGGTTCAATGTTCTTTTAATTTCCATGCCCTCATGAAGTTTTTTCATTTTTTGTCCATTTAATACAACCTTGCTTCCTGATCTAAAATCAGAAGGGCTTGTAAGTTCGACTTTTTCTTCCGGGCTGATACGGATCTGTAAGACATCTCCTTTGTGGATATCTTCTCTTGCTGTAAATGAAATCTTACCTTTCATCAGTTTGCTGATCTTTCCGACAAACAATCCCTGATGATCCGGACGTTTCATGCTCATCATGTCTTTTCCATGATATTCCTTATAATATCCACCTGTAAATCCACCTCTGTTGAATACTTCCATCAGAATCTTCATATCTTCATCTTCTACTTTATAAGGTTTGTCAGAAAGATAAAGATCTACATACTTGCGGTAAATTCTTGTAACTTCCCCAACATATCTTGGCCCTTTCATACGGCCTTCGATCTTTAAGGAATCCACTCCATGATCAAGAATCTCTGGCAGATGTTCAATCGTACAAAGATCCTTTAAACTCAGCGGATATGCGTTCTTTGTATTCTTTGCACCATCTAAATAAAATGGAAGGCGGCATGTCCCGGCACATCTTCCACGATTCCCGCTTCGACCACCTAACATACTACTCATAAAACACTGTCCGGAATAACAGTAGCAGAGTGCTCCATGAACGAAACATTCCATATCAAGTCCTGTATCATCCTTAATCTCTTTGATCTCTTCTAAAGATAACTCTCTTGCTGGTACAACCCTTTTTGCTCCCATCTTCTTTGCAAGTCTTGCTCCATAAACGCCTGTGATGGTCATCTGTGTACTCGCATGAATCTCAAGATCTGGAAAATGCTCTCTGATCACTGAAACTGCTCCCAAATCCTGAACGATCACTGCATCTAATCCCTGTTCATAAAATTGTTTTAAAAAACCTGGCAGTAACGGAAGTTCCTCTTCCTTCATCAATGTATTGACAGTAAGAAACAACCGCTTTCCATATAAATGTACATAATCGATTGCTTCTAATAATTCTTCCTTATTAAAATTTCCTGCATAAGCTCTGGCGCCAAACATCTCACCGCCTAAATAAACGGCATCTGCTCCATTTAAAATTGCTGCTTTTAAACATTCCATGGAACCTGCCGGAGCTAATACTTCTATTGGTCTGTTCTTTGTTCTCATCTGTTATCTATCCTCTGGTATCGGTAAATGAAAATGCTCGTAAGCACTCCTTGTTACGATTCTTCCTCTTGGTGTTCTCTGGATCAGTCCATTCTGGATCAGATATGGCTCATAGACATCTTCGATCGTTCCTGAATCTTCTCCGATTGCTGCTGCCAGCGTATCAAGTCCGACTGGTCTTCCCTCAAATGTCTCGATCATCGTCTTTAGTAAGTTGCGGTCCGTCTGGTCTAGTCCGATCGTATCAACTTCTAAATGATCCAGAGCATCTCTTGCAATCTCTAATGTAATCTGTCCATCATACTTCACCTGTGCAAAATCACGCACACGTTTTAATAAACGGTTTGCAAGTCTTGGTGTTCCTCTTGATCTTCTTGCAATTTCTAATGCACCTTCTGGATCTATTCCGATCTCTAAGACATCTGCAGAACGTTCAATGATCGTCTGCAATTCCTCGCTGTTGTAGAAATTCAATCGGTTCACAACTCCAAATCGATCTCTTAATGGTGCTGTTAACATTCCTGCTCTTGTTGTTGCTCCGACTAATGTAAATCTTGGAAGTTCCAGACGAATCGATCTTGCCGCCTGTCCTTTTCCTACTAAAATATCGATCGCATAATCTTCCATTGCAGGATATAAAACTTCCTCTACCTGACGATTCAAACGATGAATCTCGTCAATAAATAAAACGTCTCCTTCCTGCAGATTATTAAGAATTGCCGCAATCTCTCCTGGTTTCTCGATCGCAGGACCGCTTGTCACTTTCAAATGAACACCCATCTCATTCGCAACGATTCCTGCAAGTGTCGTCTTTCCAAGTCCCGGAGGCCCGTAAAACAGTACATGATCCAGAGATTCTCCTCTGCTCTTTGCTGCCTCGATAAAAATCTTTAGATTCTCTTTCACTTTCTCCTGTCCGATGTAATCACTCAACATCTGTGGGCGCAGATGATTTTCAATTTTGATATCTTCTTCCACAAGTTCTGTGGAAATCATTCTGTTTTGCATAATTACCCTCTATCTTATATCATGATATTCTTAAGTGCTTTCTTAAGCAGTTCTTCTGGTGCAAGATCTGCTGCACCCTCGACCTTGTTGACTGCGATTGCTGCTTCACTCTTTGAATATCCAAGACTTACCAGTCCTTCGATCGTGATCATCACAGAATCACTGCTGTCTGACGTTGTATCAAAGATTTCTGCTCCCACACCATCTTCTTCTAATTCATCAAAGCTTAATTTATCTTTTAATTCCAGAATCAGCTTCTTCGCACCCTTTGGTCCTAATCCCGGTGTCTTTGAAATTGTCTTGACATCTTCACTGATCACTGCCATCTTAAGTTCGTAAACAGATAATGTTGACAGCACTGATAATCCAACCTTCGGTCCGATTCCGTTCACCCCGATCAGAAGTTCAAATGCTTCTTTCTCTTCCTTCGATAAAAAACCAAACAGACTTACATCATCTTCTCTTACGTGCATATGGGTATAAATCTTGATTTCCTGTCCGATCTTTGGAAATGCTTCTCCTCTCATCGGTACCATCATCTGGTATCCAATGCCCTGATTATCTACAACCACCATACCCGGTGACATATCTTCTAATGTTCCTTTTATATATGAAATCAAAATGATTTCCTCCTTAATTCTGTCCTTTTTCCATTTGTTTCGTATTATACCCTATCAGACGATAACAGTCTAGTCTATCGGCGCAGAATTCACAAATAAATCGTACATATGTTCTTGCTTTTGATTTATTTTTCCACTTCATTGCAAATAAAACAAACAGCCGATATAATAAATCTACGGATAACATTTTGTTCGCAGAAAGGATTTTTATGGAACATAAACAACAACCTTTATTTTTTGATATAGAAACAACCGGACTTAGTGCCGACATCTCAGCAATCACGCTGATCGGGTGCTGTGATATGGATAGAAACATCACACAGTGGTTTAATGAAGACGGCTTTTCCCAGAAACAGATTTTGTCTGATTTTCTTGCATTTATAAAATCTTATGATACCCTTATAACATTTAATGGAACAACTTTCGATCTACCTTTTTTAACCAGTAAAATTAAAGAGTTCAAACTCAATGCATCTTTTGACCGCTATGAACATCTTGACCTTTATCAGATTTTGAAACCTTATAAAAATCTGTGGGGATTAAAAAATTTTCGCCAAAAAAATCTGGAAGAATATTTAGGTTTTCATCGTACTGACAAGTTATCTGGCAAAAAACTGATTAAAACTTATCAGAACTACCTTGAAAAAGGGGATACAAAAGATAAAGAAGCTGTGCTTTTACATAACAGAGAAGATCTCCTTGGTCTTCGTAATATTTATTCTCTGATGAGTTATCCAGCCTTACTTGATGGAAAATTTACTTTATCATCCTATTCGATTGAAAATGATGAATTTCATGCATATCTTAATCTGGATCATGAAGTTCCTGTTTGCGGTAATTACAAAAAGTCTGGTATCTGTTTAACCCTGAAACATTCGAATGCTGTGCTTACATATCCTTTGGATGATGGACATTTAAAGCATTACCACAGAGACTACAAAAATTATTATTATCTTCCGATGGAAGATCTTGTGATCCATAAAAGCATGAAGTCTTTTGTAGATACATCCAGTCTTGTTCGTGCGGATAAAGACAATTGTTATTCTAAATTTGTTCCGGGGGATAATTTTTTATCTAACGAAAATGATGTGCTTAGTTTTTGCAGTGATATGATCTATTATCTTTTATCCAAATAAGCAGAAAAAATTCCTCAGTCCAGATTTTATCTGATCTGAGGAATTTTATTATGCTCTCTATTTTACAGTCACTTTTACCTTTTTCACACATCCATTTCTTGCATATAGACTGCCTGTCAAACATCCTAAGGTCTTCCTATCTTCCTGATCTCGCGATGTTTCAAAATCTCCTGTTTTAATAAATCAACAGAACGGTTCACAACCAATTCTTCAGGGAAATTCATCTCTTTCAATAAAACTTCCACATGATCAAACACCCCTACCGCCGTTGATATATGAGAATCTGTATCTGCAACTACTAAAACATTCTTTTCTTCACATAGCCGAAGCATGATCTGTAAATTCTCCCATGCATTCACTCTTGATGACAGACAATCCAAAGAACTATTATTAATCTCTAGCAATGTATGATTTTCTTTTGCTGCATCAACTATTGTTTCGTAATCAATTGGGATTCTTGCATCATCTGGATGGCTGATAATGTCGATCATTGGGTTTTCAATTGCTTTTACATATGCTTGTGTATTCTGTGCAACACTTCCTATTTCATAACATGGTGTATGGATTCCAGCAATTCGAATATCTAAAGTTTTCTCAATCAACTCTGCATCCATACTGAGACTTCCATCATAATCTATGATATTAATTTCTGAACCAAACATCAGATCAATTCCATACATCTTTCTTGGAATGATTCTCATATTATGAAAATATATCTCATCACATGTCCCAGGAATCCCCTTTGCATGTTCTGTAATTCCTAAAAGCTCAAGTCCTTTATCTGCTGCTGCCTTTGCCATTTCTTGAACTGTTGAATAAGCATGTCCACTGGCAATTGTATGTGTATGTAGATCAAATTTAAATTCCATATTACTAAAACCTCACTTTGTACTCCTTTTTATTCCATTATACGACAAAATTTTATATTTCGAAAGTATTGCTGTAAAAAGCAAGAGAAAGGATCAAAAGATTCTTTCTCTTGCTTTTTTACTTTATTTATAGATCATTATGAAATTCTTGTGATCTGCTCTTTTACCTGCTCTAACATCTGCTGATATTTTGCAAGTTTGTCTTTTTCTTCCTGAACTTTTGCTTCTGGTGCTTTGCTTACGAATCTTTCATTTCCAAGCATTCCTTCACAACGTTTGATCTCTCCTGTCAGACGTTTCTCTTCTTTTGCAAGACGTTCTTTTTCTTTCTCAATATCAACTAACTCTGCAAATGGCATGTAAATAACTGCTCCTGCGATCACTGTTGATACAGCATCGTCTCCGATTCCGTCTTTGTTATCCTGGATGATAACTTCACTTGCATATCCAAGTGTTGCAAAGAATACTTTACCCTGTTCAAAGATATCTCGGATCTCTGCGTCTTCAGATACTACATAAACCTGTGCTTTCTTCTTAGGAGATACGTTCATCTCTGCACGAACATTACGGATTCCTCTGACTGCTTCTTTGATCGTCTCTACTGCCTTCTCGTCAGCTTTAAAGTTCCATTCTTCTTTAAAGACTGGCCAGTTTGCTAACATAATGGATTCTTCATCTGTTAAGTTGCAGTAAATCTCTTCTGTGATAAATGGCATATATGGATGTAACAGTTTTAATGCTTCTGTTAAAACTGTATTTAATGTCCAGAGTGCTGCTGCCTTTGTCTGGTCTTCGTCATTATAAAGACGAGGTTTTACCATCTCGATATACCAGTCGCAGAATTCTTCCCATAAGAAGTCATTTAATTTCTGAACTGCGATTCCAAGTTCGTATTTCTCCATGTTGTCTGTGACATCTTTGGCAAGTGTATTTAATTTGGATAAGATCCATTTATCTGCACTTGTCAGATCTTCTAATTTGACGTCAGAGAAATCTGCCTGCTCTAGATTCATCATAATGAAACGAGATGCGTTCCAGATCTTGTTTGCAAAGTTACGGCTTGCGATAACACGTTTTTCTGTGTAACGCATGTCATTTCCAGGAGCGTTTCCTGTGATCAGTGTAAATCTTAAGGCATCTGCACCATACTGTGCGATGACATCTAATGGGTTGATACCATTTCCAAGAGATTTACTCATCTTACGTCCCTGTTCGTCACGGACTAATCCATGGATCAGTACTGTGTTAAATGGACTCTTTCCTGTCTGCTCATATCCTGAGAATACCATTCTGACTACCCAGAAGAAGATGATATCATATCCTGTTACCAGTGTGTTTGTAGGATAGAAGTAATCTAATTCTTTTGTCTTCTCTGGCCATCCAAGTGTTGAGAAAGGCCAAAGAGCTGAGCTGAACCATGTATCTAATGTATCTTCATCCTGTGTAAAATGTTTGCATCCGCACTTAGGGCAAACTTCTGGTGTTTCTCTTGCTACAACAACTTCTCCACATTCATCACAGTAGTATGCTGGAATTCTGTGTCCCCACCATAACTGTCTGGAAATACACCAGTCACGGATGTTTTCTAACCAGTGAAGGTATGTCTTTGTATAACGTTCTGGTACGAATTTAAGATCTCCATTCTTAACAGCTTCGATCGCTGGTTTGGCAAGTTCGTCCATCTTTACAAACCACTGTGGTTTGATCATAGGCTCTACAGTTGTTCCGCAGCGGTCATGTGTTCCTACGTTATGTTCATGTTCTTTGATCTTAACTAAATATCCCTGTTCTTCTAAGTCAGCAACGATTGCCTTTCTTGCTTCATAACGGTCCATACCTTCGTATTTACCACCATTTTTATTGATCGTTGCATCGTCATTTAAGATATTGATCTCTGGAAGATCGTGGCGTTTTCCAACTTCAAAGTCATTTGGATCGTGTGCTGGTGTGATCTTAACGGCACCTGTTCCAAACTCGCGGTCTACATATTCATCTGCTACAACTGGAATCTGACGGTTGCATAATGGCAATTCTAACATCTTGCCAACTAAGTGTGTATATCTTTCATCATCTGGATGAACTGCAACTGCAGAGTCTCCTAATAATGTCTCTGGACGTGTTGTAGCGATCTCTACATATTCACCTTCGCTTCCAACGACTGGATATTTGATGTGCCAGAAATGTCCTGCCTGATCTTCGTATTCTACTTCTGCATCAGAAATGGATGTCTGGCAGACTGGACACCAGTTAATGATTCTTGATCCACGGTAGATATAACCTTTTTCATATAATTTAATGAAAACTTCTTTGACTGCTTCAGAGCATCCTTCATCCATTGTGAATCTCTCACGATCCCAGTCACAGGAAGATCCAAGTTTCTTCATCTGTTCAATGATCGTTCCGCCGTATTCTTCTTTCCATTCCCAGGCACGCTCTAAGAATTTCTCTCTTCCAAGATCTTCTTTCTCGATTCCTTCTTCTTTGAGTGCGTTGATGATTTTTACTTCTGTTGCAATACTTGCATGGTCTGTTCCTGGTACCCATAATGCATTGTATCCCTGCATCTTTTTAAAACGGATCAGGATATCCTGAAGTGTCTCATCTAACGCATGTCCCATATGAAGTTTTCCTGTGATATTTGGAGGTGGGATTACGATCGTATATGGTTGTTTTGTCTCATCTACTTCGGCATGGAAATATTTGTTATCCAGCCATTTCTGATACAGGCGTTCTTCAATCGCACCTGGATCATACGTTGTTTCTAATTCTTTCTTCATCTCTAAACTCCTTATTCTATAGTTTCAGAATCTGTTTGTTCACCGATTCCTTCTAAAATCTGCTCATGCCGGATCAGTTCCTTGCTACATATATCTTTTCTCTGATTTAATGCATTCAGGTAATCCCTTCGTTTGATCAGATCATATAAAACCTTTGGATGATACATCCAGAATCCAGATGTCTTCCACTGGTTCTTGTCTAATAATTGTTCCAGATCAGCAGATGCCTCAAGGATCGCATCACTAAATCTTAATCTGGCTGACACTTTACCACAAAAATCAAATAATTTCCACTGTTCTGGTGAAATATATGAAAAGACATTTTCAAATTTCTCGTAGTAAAATTTCAGATCATTTCCAATCTCCCTTTTGTCATCTTCCAGACGTCGGCCTGTATGACCTTTGTGGGTAACCATCATCTCTAACAGTTTTAACTGGTCAGAAGCTTTCTTGTGTGACTGAAATAAGATCAGCAGGAATAATACCACGATCACTGCCGCACACGCAAGCTGCCATGCATACTGCTTGACTGGCACTGTAAAATGATACAGATAAAATCCTGTCACACAAACAGCCGCAACAGCCATTAAGAAAAAGGAAATCAGTATTGCTTTCTTGTTCTTCTTCTTTTCATAAACTGAGGCAATCCTGCCGTCCATGGAAATCTCTTCTTCATTGGCACGTGCAAGTTCTTTTTCGAGCTGTTTTTGTTCTCCTTCCAGTGAATTAATGGAATTGATTCCTGTTTTTAATTCTTCTTCGCGTTCCCATAGATCAAAGAACTCTTCATCACTGACTCGTCCTTCACAAACATCATAGAATTCTCTTGCAAATGCCCGGTAATAAGCCCTTGCTTTTTCTTCTACTTCTGTTTTCGCATCAAAATCTTTCTGATCCAGCTTTCTAAGATCACTGATCTGTTCATCAATCTTATCAATCTCTGATTCATATAATTCCACAAGGCGTTTCTCTATGGTGATCTCACTGTCATTCAACAGGTCATTAGATAATCTCTGCTTTGTATTCATCTTTCCACTTCCCTAACGTTGTTTTTACTAACCGGCGGGTCATGCTTTTATCTGCCTTCTTTCTATGATAATCTATTTTGGCCAGTTTATCAAACTGTTCTTTCTCAAAAATCTCTTTTTCGCATTGTTTGAGATTCTCATATATGGTTTTACAATGTTCCTCGTCAAAGGAAACTGTTTTTCCATCTTCGATAAAGCTTTCTTCATCCCCGCTCAAATAGGATATCATAAAATACGCTTCCTGAATCTGTTTTTCTGGTTTTAACATCAATGCTTTGCGAAAAGATTCTTTGGCCTCTTCAAAGCAAAACATTCTGCTTTGGCATAATCCCATATGATACCATACCTGCATCTGCTCATTTGGATTTAATTTGCCGGATACCATCTCAAGCTTCTGGTAAGATGTGAGTGCCATCAGGTATAAATGGTGTTTCAGATACATATCTGCCAGAAGTTTTTGTTTCTTTGCAGCAGAATATAAATATGTTGTTCTTATCTTCTGCTGGAACTGAATCTTCTCATCTGATGTAAAATAATTCTGAAAATTTATGATCTCCTTGACCTGCTGCACCGCATCTTCGCTTTTGATTTCCAGATTCAGATATTCTTTTAAATAATTTCTCAGCGGACGATCCAGTCCTTCACTTAGAAAGAAGATCAGGTAATGTTCCAAAAGCCAGCAAAGTTCTTCGTAGCTTTGAAAACTGCGGTTGATCTTATGGATCGTATATGCTGTTTTGGCAGGTTTTGTCTCACACAAAACGATCTTACTCATTAAAATCACCTCTTTCCAGATATATGATCTGCTGCCATGTCTGATAGCTGGCAGGACGTATCTTGCCAAATCCCAGATCTGTTATCTTGATCTTACACTGGTCTGCTTTGATATATTCTCCCTGTATCTTTAATTTGTATACAATATCTGCATCCTTCTTCATTCCGTCAAGCGGCATACGAATAGATGCTTTCTTCATTCCAGAACGATTTCTTACCTCAAAGCTTAACCCATTGATCCCAGATACAAAAATCTCCATCTCACCTTTGCTCTCCTCCCATGGTCTTCCTTCCATGATGAGCGGGCAGAACATATCTCTGCCGTGATGATGTACAACCAGCCCGATCTGGCTGATCGTTGTATGACTTATAACTTCTGGAGTTTTTTTCTCTCCCTGTCTGTTTGCACACAGATAAGCTGCTCCGCATGCGAAGAGATGTTTTCCCATAAACACTCTTCTTCCGATGCAGAGTGCATTCGTTGACTGGCTGAACCAGTTTCCATCAAAACCTTCCCCGCACAAATATACGGTCGTTGTAACTCCCTTTGCCAGTGCCTGTTTGATGATCGTTAAAAATGCTGCATCTTTTTCCTGATCTGTAACAGCATTTTTGATCTGTTCGGTATAATCTTTTGCCTCAACAAGCATGGTATCTTTTTGTTTCTTCACCTCATAATATACAAAATGTTTTCTTGTATAATCAAAAATTCCTGAATTTCCTTTTTGCAGATTGTCGCCTCGAAATCCCACAATTCCAAGTGCTGCTTCTTCCTTCGTATAAAAGCTCACCCGTCCTTGTTCTAATCCAGATCTGATGCATTGTTCCTCCGCATTCTTTACGATCTGTCCTGTTGCATCATCAAAGACCACTGCAATCTTTCCTTCTTCCTGTGCCTTTGCAGTCTGGATCACAAATTCTACCCTCGATCTGCCATAGGAAAGTGGATCTTCTTCTTTAATTTTTCCATGATCAGATACACATATATATGCCTGATCTCCTTCAAAATGTATCGCCGTCTGCATATTTTATTCCTCTGTCATTGGTTTGATCAACTGTGTCATCATTGTTTTTACCGCATAACGCTCCATCTTTGACTGAATATTCTCATCCTGCTGATGGATCAAAAGTTCATTTAATTCATAAAACCGGCTGCCCTGACTGTATTTCATATGGTCTGATACGATCACATCTTCTCTGTGCCGTCTTAGTTCTCCTGTTACACTGACATAACAGTCTGACAGTTCGTGATGAAAGACTGCCAGTGACAAAACATAATATCCCGGAAGCAGTTCATTCATTGCCTCCTCGATCCAATGTCCATTGTCGCTGTCCATATAATGGAAGACTACATTGACACCGCTTTTTGCATAAAACTGTACAAATGTTTTGGCACAAAGGTATTTCGGCAGTGAGATCACATCAACATACTCAAACAATACTGGAAGAATATGATCTGTTCTGATGATCTGATAGTCTTTGATCTTCTCAATACGTTTTAAGCAACGCTGCGGCAATTCTTCTCTCTGGTCTTTGTAATAATCAAGATATAACTGCTGATAGATCCAGTCCATTTTCCCCTGATCGATCTTGTCACCGATCAATTCATAAAATTTCTCTGGAAGTTTTTTCTCATTCTCATATGCATAATTTACATATTCAACGAGCATTGCATCAATCAAACCTTTATCTGTTTCTACCTGATTTAAATATTCTTCAAATACTTTAAATTCTGTTCCATCCACGCCATCTGCGATGCATGCTCTTAACACACTTTCCACAAAGACTCTGTCATACATGCCGACTTTCTGTCCAACATCGAAAACTGACAGCATCTCTTCTTTTGTTCCATGGAAATATTTCTGCAGATATCCGATCACTTCGCTGTTTTCATTTCCAGATTCAAACGATGCCATACACATCTCTACCAGAAGATCTGAACGTCTGTTACTCAATGTCGTTAATGCATACAGACAGACCTCTTTGAGCTGGTCTTTATCAAGGAATTGATATCCATACTGTCCGATTCCTTTCAATGCATCTTCATACAGCCCTGCTGCAATAAAGTAACCGATCATATGTCTCCTGTTCTCATCTTTTAAATTCTTCCATTCAACATAAGACAGTGCGTTCTTTAATTCTTTCTGTAATTCATGTTCTTTGTAATAGTCAAGGACCTTCTCAAACAATTCCTGTTCGTAATCCAGATCTAAATTCCTGCTTTTGAGTGCATATAACACAACTGGGAAATCTTCTTCCTTAAGTTTTGTTTTTGCTCCAAATCCTGCAGCTTTATACATAACAAAATGTTCGTTGCTTCCGTCAGCCGCCTCACAATACATCTCTGTCTGTTCTCTTGTAAAGACTGCTTTCAGCTGATATGCAACCGATCCAATGTAGCGATTTCCTTCGCTGTCGAAAAATATAAATCCTGCATTTGGATCAAAGATCTCTACATAACAATTTTGTTCTGACAGATAACATACATCCAGATTCTTCTTCCAGTCCTGGCTGATCTCTGCTTTCTGAATAAATTCATTGTCACATATAAGTTTCTGTGCGAAAACAATATTCCCGAGGTCATCTCTTACCCCTTCATCCTGAAGAAGTTCCTCGTAGTAATAACGGTATAACAGGATAAGGTCTTCGTTGATCTGCCCTTTTTTTAGCTCTTCTCTTAAAAATGTACGGATCAGTTCTTCATAATTCGGGAAGATCTTATGGTAGTTTCGTCTGTTATGTACAACGTTTGCAAACAGACGGCTTTGTTCCTCCGCTCCAAGACTTGTGCTGTATGTAAAATACATGAGAATCTCTTCTGGCAGCAGCGGATACTCTCCTTTTGGAATCGTTCTTAAAAATGCTTCCTGTAAGCCGATCAGCTGCACGCCTCTTTGCAGTGCTTCTTCATAGTACGGATGACAGTCTTCATCCATACAGTTTCCCTGAATCATAAGGGCACAGATTGCCTGTAATACATCGGTCTGTGGATATTCCTTGTAAATGCACATAAACAGCCAGAGGATCTCTTCGGAAAATATCTTGTTCCTTGAAACAAGGAAGCATATCTTTCCGATCAGTCTTGTGTTTAGGATCTTCTCCTGTGCGCCAAGTTCGAGAACCCATAGTTCATAAGAATCTATATACGTTAACAGTTGTTCGTCTTCTCCAAGAATACAGCAGCCTTCAAAACGCAGCAGTGGATTCTGGCAGCCTTCCTGATATAATTCTTTGATCTGTTTCATCTTAAGTGCAGGATCTTTCATAAGTTCCTCACTTAAGTTCATCAGAAACCAGAAGAGATATCCCTTGATCCTCATATCTTCACATTCATCATAAAGTATCTGAATCTCTTCTTTGGATTTCAGGATCGTATCTTCTTCTTTGTCATAGAATGCCTGCAGATACCAGACATATCCCTGGCAGATCTTAAGGGATTCCTTCTTCGCATCTTCTGGAATACGCTCTTTGAGGTCTTCCTTTCCACATAGGATATCCAGATGCAGCTTCATAAGATCATATATACGATTCCTTACCGGATGATCCGGCATCTTATCAAGCACTGTTCTTGCACGTTCCGTGAATTGTTCCAGACTGATCCTTCCGCTGCAAAAATCAATATACAGCTCATATAACTTCTTTTGTCTGAATTCTTCTTCTTTTTTTCTTTCACTTTTTTCTTCTTTGTATGTCACTTCTATCTCGATCGTCTGATAGACAGTCTGCAGGATTAAATGATCCTTGTCTCCATCTCTTGGGATCGTTTTGAGATCTGCATAAATCGTCATCTGTCCATCTTCAAAATCTTCTGCATGGAATGTATCCTTGTGAAGAGTTATAAACTTTCCTTCTGTCTTGATCCTTCCTGCAATATATCCCCATCCGTCTTTCCTTACTGTGATCTCCAGTGGTTCATCCAGATTCGTGATCGTTGCGTGATACATCGTTTTTGTTACATCAAGCAGTACTGGGGACTTCTGTCCTGCACTTAATAAAAATTCTTCCAGGATCTGGTCTCTGTTCCTTCCCAGCAGCAGCTGATGATATAATTGTTTCTCTTTTTGTTTCTCTTTTTGTTTATCTTTCAGAAATTCTTCTTTAAACGCTTCAGAAAAAAAGAGCGTTTTTGCTCTTTGTTGATCTTCTTTCGCGATATTTGTAAACTTTTCTAATGATTCTGACATATTCTTATTCTGCTCCTTGCCAACCAAAAGATTTTGTGGGTATAATAATACATAATTTCAATTAGTATTCATTATACCAAATTTCGACACAATATTAAAGGAAAAGAGGAATTACCATGGCAGAAAAAAAACAGGAATTTCACGGAAGTGATCTCGAGAAAGTCGAAGCTTATTATGGAATCAAAAAAGAGGCGATCATTCCCTTTGCAGGGAACGTCAATCCTCTTGGAATTTCACCTTTATTAAAGAAAAGTATGGCATCTCATATTGAATGTATCAGCGAATACCCTGACCGTGATTACAAGGAACTTCGTTCTACCCTTTCATTATACTGCAACGTTCCAATGGAACATATCATCGTTGGAAATGGTGCAACAGAGATGATCAGTCTTACCATGCAGCTGCTGCGTCCAAAACATGCACTTTTGTTATCTCCTACATATTCCGAATATACAAGAGAGATCGATCTTGTCGGCGGACATGTGGAAGAATATTATTTAAGGGAAGATCTTGATTTCAAATTGGATCTTGATGATCTTTTTGCAAAGCTTGATGATACGATCGATCTTCTTGCAATCTGTAATCCGAACAATCCAACATCCAGTGCATTGAATACCGACGAGATTTCTAAAATCCTTGCTCATTGCAAAAAGCATAATATCTTTGTTATGATCGATGAAACTTACGTGGAATTTGCACCAGATGTTGAAGAGATTTCTGCAGTATCTCTCACTACAAAATATGATAATTTCATGGTACTTCGTGGAACTTCCAAGTTCTTCTGTGCTCCAGGACTCCGTCTTGGTTACGGAATCTGCGGAAATCTTTCTTTTCTTGAGCGTATGAACAGCATCAAGAATCCATGGACGATCAACACCCTGGCTGCTCTTGCCGGCGAAGCAATGTTTATGGATAAGGATTATATCAAAATGACAAAAGACTATATCGATGCTGAGCGTTCCCGCTGTATGGATATTTTATCTAAACGCCCTAACCTTAAGGTTTATAATGCTTATGCTAACTTTATTCTTGTAAAGCTTCTGGATGGAACGACTTCTTTTGAAATGTTTGAACGCTGTATCAAACATGGGCTTATGATTCGTGACTGCGCAAGCTTTCATGGACTTGACGGGGAATTTATCCGATTCTGTATTCAGACAAAAGAGCATAATGACCAGCTGTTAGAATTATTAAAATAATATCTTTAACATATACAGGCATAACTCATACAAAAGTTCTATCATACAACAAAAAGTTCCGGCCGTGGATCTCTCTGATCCATGACTGGAACTTTTTATGATCGGAATTATTATTCCATGATGATTATTTTACTGCAATAACTTCAATCTCGATCAGTGCACCTTTTGGAAGAGCTCCTGCCTGTACACATGATCTTGCTGGTTTGTTATCTCCAAATGCTTCTTCATAAATACCATTGATTTCTGCGAAATCATTGATATCTGCTAAGAAAACTGTTGTCTTAATAACATTGTCTAATGTAAGATCAGATGCTTTTAATACTGCTGTTAAGTTTGCTAACACCTGTTTTGTCTGTGCTGCAACTCCTTCTTTTAATTCCTGTGTCTGTGGATCTAATCCGATCTGTCCTGATGTAAACACGAAATCTCCTGCTTCTACTGCATGACAGTATGGTCCAACAGCTGCTGGTGCATTCTGTGCATTAATGATCTTTGTATCCATGATAGTATTTCCTGCCTTTCTTCGTCTGTTACTTGATCCGTTTGATCGATGGATAATATCGGAACCATGCTTTTCCTAAAATCTCATCTCTGGAAACATAGTGTATATCCCAGTCTCTCGCATCATTTGAATTATTCCGGTTATCTCCCATAACAAAATATCCGTTCTTCGGCACTGTATATGGTCCAAAATCTTCTACTGGTTCCTCTTTGATATACGGCTCATTAAGCGGTTTGCTGCTTCCGTTAATATAGACTTTACCGTCTTTGACCTGTACAGTCTCTCCTGGAAGAGCGATCACACGCTTAATATACCATTCTCTTTCATCCTCCGGATACTTGAAGATAATAATATCTCCTCTCTTCGGATCTTTAAACCAGTAAGAGGTTCTAAGAGCGATCAGCTTGTCATTCGTCATGATCGTATTCTCCATTGAACCACTCGGAATATTGGCGTTGATAATTACAAAATTCAAGATAAATTCTGTGAGAAGAATGGTTACCACAATACAGATAACCCAGCTTAGGGCTTCTCTCTTAAAGCCTTTCTTCTCTTCTTTATCTGCTTTCTCTCTGCTCATATTGGCTGTCCTTAAAATTTAGTCCTCAAAATCACGTTTGATGATATCATGTCTTTCTGGTCCGTTAGAGATCAGTGTGATTGGGTATCCAATCTTCTCTTCTACGAACTCAATGTACTTACGGCAGTTCTCTGGAAGATCTTCGTAGTTCTTGATTCCACGGATATCACTCTTCCATCCTGGAAGTACTTCGATCACTGGTTTTGCTTTCTCAAGTTTTCCTGTTGTTGGGAAGTCTGTTGTTACTTCTCCATCAACTTCATATCCTACACATACTGGAATCTCGTCTAAGTATCCAAGTACATCTAATACTGTAAATGCAACATCTGTTGTTCCCTGCATACGGCATCCGTATTTGGTTGCTACAACGTCAAACCATCCCATTCTTCTTGGACGTCCTGTTGTTGCTCCAAATTCTCCTCCGTCTCCACCACGGCGGCGAAGTTCATCTGCTTCATCTCCAAAAATCTCACTTACGAAAGCTCCAGCTCCTACAGCACTTGAGTATGCCTTTACAACTGTTACAACTTTCTTGATCTCATATGGAGGGATTCCTGCTCCGATCGCACCATATCCTGCTAATGTAGAAGATGATGTAACCATTGGATAAATTCCATGGTCAGGGTCTTTTAATGATCCTAACTGTCCTTCTAATAAGATGTTCTTTCCTTCTTTGATTGCTTCATGTAAGAATAAAGATGTATCACATACATAAGGTGCTACCATCTCTTTGTATTCCATTAATGTATTATATAATTCATCTGGATCAAGAAGTGGTTTGTGATATAAATGCTCTAATAAAACATTCTTCTTCTCACATACTGATTTGATCTTCTCTTTTAATGCGTCATCATCAAATAATTCGCTTACCTGGAATCCGATCTTTGCATATTTGTCTGAATAAAATGGTGCAATACCGGATTTTGTTGATCCAAATGAGTTCTTTCCAAGACGTTCTTCTTCATACTGATCGAATAAAATGTGATAAGGCATTACCATCTGCGCACGATCTGATACTAAGATCTTAGGCTGTGGAACACCCTTGCTTACGATTCCTTCAATCTCTTTGAATAATACAGGGATATTTAATGCCACACCATTACCGATCACACTTGTTGTATGGTTGTAGAATACCCCAGATGGTAATGTATGCAATGCAAACTTACCGTAATCATTGATGATCGTATGACCAGCATTTGCTCCTCCCTGGAAACGAACGATAATATCGGATGTTTCACCTAACATGTCTGTAATCTTACCTTTTCCTTCGTCTCCCCAATTGGCTCCAACGACTGCTTTTACCATATGTGTATCCTCCTAACAAAATCAATTATTTTGACTTTTTCTTTTATTTATTGTGTGGTCGTATTTATCTTAAATACTACACAGCAACAACTTTCATTCTATATCGTTTTAGGCACTCTGTCAAGACAGAGTGCCTAAAGCTTTTTATTTATACATATTTTCTTTTGATTTTTTGGTATTATTTGTCATTTCCTACAGAAAATAATGCATTACTTACATGTTTTGTGTCCATCAGACTGTTATACTGCAGATATTGATACTGGTTGATCAGTTCTGTATATTTGTTATTTTCTGAGAATTCATGATCTTTTCCATCTTTATCTACATATCCATTTGCATTCAATGCTGGAATTGTCTTTCTTAAATTTAACAGATACTCATTGTATCTTGATAATTTTAAGTTTGTCTGCTCAAGCATCATACTTGAAAGATAGTTTGCACTGACATTTTCCACATCGGATGCTTCGTCGATGTCATAATTTGCCCATATAATAAATGGTACTGTGTATTTCTTCTGCAGTTCCTTAAGACTTAAGCTGTTTAAGGATTTTCCATATAATAATTCATAGAATGAATCCGGTAATTTTGGCTGATGATCTCCAAACATTACAACGATCGTTGGTTCTTTCTGATTCTTGAAGTAATTAACGATCTTTTCAAATGCACGGTCTGATTCATGGATCAGTGACAGATAGCGGTTTGCTGTATCTGTTGCCTTCTCATCCTGAATCTTTATCTCTTCTTTGAACTTCGTATCTTTTACATAATATCCACCATGATTCTGGATCGTTACGTTAAAGAAGAATAATGGCTTTCCTGCTTCTTTTTTGTTGAACACATCAATGATCTTATTGTAATCTTCAGAATCACTGTACCATCCACGGAATTTTTCTCCATTTGGATTCATGGATGTCTCATCGATGAATTTGTCAAATCCTAATAATGGATATACCGTATCTCGGTTCCATCCGTGTGCTTTATATGGATGGAATGCCATCGTATCATAGCCTTCCTGCTTTAACTGGGAAGCAAGGCTTGGTACTTTATGTTTGATGAACTGTGTATACGCATTTCCATTCAGTGGAAGTGTTGATACAGAGTTTCCTGTCAGGAATTCGTATTCTGAGTTACTTGTTCCTCCTCCGAATACGGATACA
Source organism: Eubacteriaceae bacterium (assembly GCA_902362875.1). GTDB lineage: Bacteria > Bacillota > Clostridia > Lachnospirales > Lachnospiraceae > Anaerostipes. The sequence goes on from CABIYF010000007.1 coordinate 100,489, forward strand.
AGCATATGTCCTTTGATCGTATTTTCTTTCAGACTGTTGATAAACGGCATAACTTCTTTGTTTGTCTTGATGTTATTTACTACATTAAGATCTGAAAATGTCTCATTCATGATCACGACAACGTTTGGTTTCTGCTTTAACGTCTTATTCTTTCCTGTCGTCACCTCATAGTTATTCGCAATCTTATCAACTGCCTGAGGACTGTAACCATCTGGCTGTGAAACGAGTGTGTACTGGACATTTAAGATGAAACTTAAAATATATCCATTCTTTAAATATCCTTTTTTCTGGTTAAATAAATTAACTTCGATTCCATTTTCTTTCAGATTATCTACTTTTGTCATCTGAATGGAACTTGCAACCGTTACTATAACGGTGATCAAAATTGCGATCAGTCGTTTCTTGATCGTAAATGCTTTGAACGTCTCTAACTTACATGCGATCACACATAATCCCAGAAGAATGATCGTTGCAATGATCGCTGGCTTGTCATAGCTTAACACGTAATGGTCTGCAACGTCCATCGCTGTTCCTACCGCATAAATATCTGCAGGTGTGATCGGATTTCCACGGAATGCAAGTACAAAATAGTTCGCGATCGCTGCTCCATAGAAGAAAATATTTCCAACCATCAATGCCCATTTAATTCGGTTAAAGATCATTAACAGCACGGCATATACAATGTAATACCAGAGTACATTTAACGCAAAGGTCAATGGTTCCATGATACTGATCGGATTATAGAATACTTTCTCAACCATATAAAATTCGATCCATGGATTCACGATAAATAACATCCAGCTGAATCGTTTGTTCCATTTCTCTGGAATTTTTAATGGAATCAGGATCAATACCATTAATCCTACAGCAATTGCCACAGTTAATGCGATCGCTGTTACGTCAATGCGGGTTGTCCAGACTCTCATACGGATATGGAAATCTTTCTGTGTTTTTCCATTGATCACAGCCGGCTGATATGTTTTTCCCATCGCTTTTGATGTGTATAAATACAGCGGATGTTCTTTTTTGATCCCATTGGCTTTGATCGTCACTGTGTAAGTATCACCTTTTTTGATCTCTTTATTGACGATCAGGCTGTACCATTTCTTTGATGTATATTTACTTGTCTTTAAGGACGGCTGAATCGTTCTCATTCCGTCCACATCCAGCAGGTCTTTTGTTACATGATAAACGGACTTTCCTTTGCTGTCCTTGATATTCACAGAAATACTCCCTGCTCTTTTATAACTCTGGTTTCGATCTACCATGATCGTAAAGCGCTGGATATTGTCAGAAGTTGCTTTGAACTTCTGAACAATCTCATCGTTTCCTGTCACCTCAATCTGGGAGACTTTCTTGTCTGGTCCGCCTACTGCAACAGTTTCTGAAAACTCAGCTTTATTCTTTAATACAAAAACAATAAAAACGAATAATGCTAAGATAACCACGCCTTTGATCACTTTGTTTATAGTGTTATGAATTTTTGATTTTTCTTTTTGTTCTGACACGATTTCTTCCTCTCATCCTGTTTATTTTACGGAAAACAGATCTGTGCTGACATGTTTCTTATCCATCAGACTGTTATACTGCAGATACTGATATTGTGTGATCAGTTTTGTATATTTATTCTGCTCTGACAGATGATGATCTTTTCCATCTTTATCTACATATCCATTTGCATTTAATGCAGGAACATTATTTCTCATGTCTAATAAAAATTCATTATATCTTGACAATTTTAAGTTTGTCTGCTGAAGCATCAGACTTGATAAATAGTTTGCACTGACATTTTCCACATCACTCTGCTCGTCAATGTCATAGTTTGCCCACATAATAAATGGTACTGTATATTTCTTCTGCTGTTCTTTAAGGCTTAAGCTGCTTAATGATTTCCCATACAGCAGTTCATAGAAAGAGTCTTCCAGTTTTGGCTGGTGGTCTCCGAACATTACAACGATCGTTGGTTCTTTCTGGTTCTTAAAGTAATTAATGATCTTCTCAAATGCACGGTCGGATTCGTGGATCAGTGACAGATAACGGTTTGCTGTATCTGTTGCTTTTTCATCCTTGATCTTAATCTCTTCCTTGAAGTTCTTATCTGCGATCAGATATCCTCCATGATTCTGGATCGTTACATTGAATAAGAATAGCGGCTGTCCTGCTTTTTTCTTGTTGAAGATATCGATGATCTTATTGTAATCTTCAGAATCACTGTACCATCCACGGAATTTCTCTCCGTTTGGATTCATGCATGTCTCATCTAAGAACTGGTCAAATCCAAGCAATGGATAAACCGTATCTCTGTTCCATCCGTGTGCTTTATATGGATGGAAGGCCAGTGTGTCATATCCCTGTTCTTTAAGCTGTGAGGCAAGACTTGGCACTTTGTGTTTTACAAACTGTGTATATGCATTTCCGTTTAATGGAAGTGCTGATACAGAGTTTCCTGTTAAGAATTCATATTCTGAATTACTTGTACCTCCACCAAAGACTGACACTAACATGTGTCCTTTGATCGTATTATCTTTCAGGCTGTTGATAAATGGCATAACCTCTTTGTTTGTCTTGATCTTATTGACTACGTTAAGGTCAGAGAATGTTTCATTCATGATCACGACTACATTCGGTTTCTGTTTTAATGCTTTATTGCTTCCCTGTGTAACTTCGTATTTATCTGCAATTTTATTTACTTTATCTGCACTGTATCCTTCTGGCTGGGAAACGATCGTATACTGGATATTCATTAAGAAACTTAAAATATATCCATTATTTGTATAACCTAATTTCTGATCCCAGAAGTTTACCTTGATTCCCTTAGACTGAAGGGCATCCACTCTTGTCAGTGTAAAGGAACTTGCTGCTGTAACAAGTACTGTCACTGCAACAACGATCAGTCGTTTTCTCCATTTAAACACTGGATATGTCGTAAGTTTGGATGCAAACACACATAGTCCAAGCAGCACAACGGTCGCTACGATCGCCGCTTTATCATAAGATAATACATAATGATCGGCTACGTCCATCGCTGTTCCAAGTGCATAAATATCTGCTGGTGTGATCGGATTTCCACGGAATGCGAGGACAAAATAATTTCCGATCGCTGCCGCATAGAAAAATACATTTCCAACTAATAACGCCCATTTCATTCTGTTAAATATAAGCAGCAGGATCATATAAACGATATAAAACCACAATACATTGAGTCCAAATGCCAGCTTATTCATGATACTGATCGGATTATAGAATACCTTTTCAACCATATAAAATGATATCCACGGCGTTATCATAAACAATGCCCACGTTGCTCTCTTGTTCCATTTTTCTGGAAGTTTCAGTGGCAGAAGGATCAGTACGATCAGTGCCAGTGTAATTCCAATTGTTAAAACGATCGCTGATACGTCAATCTGTGTTGTCCAGACTCTTGAACGAATATGTACATCGAGTTTCTTTCCATTAACCTTGACAGGCTGGAAAATATTGCCCATCTTCTTTGATGTATATAAATATAATGGGCGGTCTTTCTTAATTCCTTTTGCGGTTATCTCAATTGTATACGTCTCGCCTCTGTTAAGTTTCTGATTGACTACGACTCTGTACCATCTGAATTCATCTCTTTGTGTACGTCTCATCGTTGCTTTCATATTCTTCAGTCCGTCAACTTCTAACAGACTTGGTGTAATATGATAGATTGATTTTCCTTTGCTGTCTTTTACATTAAGGTCAATGCTTCCAGCTCTTCCTGTCTGTTCATTACGGTCAACCAATATATTTAAGCGTTCCATCGTATCGCATGTTGCCTTAAATTTCTGTACGACTTTGTCACCGTCTGAAATTGCAATCTTTGATATGTTATCTTCTGGAACACCTTTTGCAACTCTTTCTGAAAACTGGTTTTTATTTGTTAAAACCAATACAATAAATGCGATCAATGCAAGGACGATCCCATATTTTAAAACTTTTTGCATGACGCTGTGAAATTTTTGTAATTTTGTTTCACCATTTCTCTGTGTCATTCTACATTACCTTCCATTCGTTTGTATTTCCCCACTCTCTTTTTCATAATTCATAATTTTTAGAAATTTCCTAAAATTTTAAAATCCTTTGTCTCTTCTTTAATTCCTGCCAGTGCATTGCGGATTGCCGGATCATTTAAGTTTCCGATCACATCAACATAGAATCCATATTCCCATTTTCTTCCTGGAAGTGGTCTTGATTCAATGTTGCTCATGCTGACATTATTAAACATAAAATGTGTCAGGATATTATATAAAGATCCTGATTCATGCGGTACACTGAAACTGATGCTTACTTTTCCTGCATCTTTTCTGTACTGTTTTTTCTTTGACATGATCACAAATCTTGTCGTATTGTTTCCTTCGTCATTTACCTCTCGTTTTAAAATCTGAAGGCCGTACATCTTTGCTGCACGTTCACTGCAGATCGCAGCTTTTGTATTCTTGCCGTCATCTGCTACTTTCTTGGCACTGATCGCAGTATTTGCAACCTTTACCTGATCCCAGTCCGGATGTTCATCTAAAAATCCTTTGCACTGCATCAGACCCTGTGGGTGTGAATATACTTTCTCGATCTGATCTAAACTGCTTCCTGGAAGTGCTGCAAAAACGTGACGTACATCAACGGATTCTTCGCCTACCACACAGATATCATAATCAAGGATCATATCATAAATCCCACTGACCGTTCCTGCTGATGTATTCTCGATCGGCAGAACTCCATAATCAGCTTCCCCGAGGTCTAATGTCTTTACAACATCTTTAAACTCTGGTACAGAGAAGTTTTTGACATTCTCTCCAAAATACTGTACCATCGCCTGTTCCTGATAAGCCCCTGGAATTCCCTGATATACAACTTTTGTATCTTTGTTGATATCTAAAGATTCCACTTCGTCGAACATTCCATCAATATAAGTATCTTCCTGTGACAACAGGCTGTACTGATATCTGCGGCTGATGCTCATCATCTGAAGGAACATCTCTTCTACAGACTTCTTGATGATCATTTCATTCTCATCTTTTGTCAACGCATCGATCTTCTGTCTTTCTCTTGCAGGATCATAGATCGCTTTTCCTGTTCCTCTTTTATATTCTGCAACTTCCGCAGAACATCCCATTCGTTCTTTGAACAAAGCCAGCATCTTCTGATCGATCTGATCGATCTGCTGTCTTATTTCCATCAAATCTCTCATAATTTATTGTTCCTCTTTTATCATTTCTTTTAATTGTGTGACCGTTTTCCCAAGAAGCGGATGCATCAGATATGGTGCGATCTCTTCCAATGGTTCTAACACAAACATTCTCTTATGCATCTCTTTGTGAGGAATCGTTAGTTTCCTCTCATTCATCACAAGATCATCATACATTAGAATATCAAGATCGAGTGTTCTTGGTCCCCAGTGGATCGTTCTGACTCTTCCAGCCTGTGCTTCCACATCCATCAGAAAATCTAACAGTTCTTCCGGCTCTTTTAATGTGTCCACTGCAATACATCCATTAAGGAAATCATCCTGCTCAACTCCGCCATATGGTTTGGTCTCGATCAGGCTTGAAACGTGAACGACTTTCGTATCATCCTGTGCTTCGATCGCATCGATTGCCTGATTAATATATTCCATACGGTCTCCCATGTTTGATCCAACACCGATATAGGCTCTGTGCCATCCTCGTTTGATCTTAACTGAGACATAATCAAGGGGCAGCCCGATCGGTGCCCATGGTTTTTTTATTTCGATCTCAAGTTTGCTGATTAGTGAAAATTTAAGAAGAAGCTTCTTTGCCACAGTCTCTGCCACACATTCGATCAGGTTAAAGTCATTCTCTATTAAAATCTCTTTGATCGTATGGCATACCTTTCCGTAATCCACAGAAAATTCCATCTGGTCGCTGACACCTGCTAACTTTGTATCAACATACAATACTGCAGATACCAGAAACTTCTGTCCTAATACCTTTTCTTCTTTATACAGACCATGATTTGCATAAACTTCCAAATCTTTGATTGTAATCTGATCCATCATACATTCTCCCTTATTTTGCACAAATTGCTTCGATCATTTTCATTGCACGGATATTCTCCTTTACATCATGCACTCTGAAAAATCTGCATCCTTTCATATAGCCGCTGACTGTCGTTGCAACGGTTCCTTCCACTCTCTGATCAGATGGAAGATCGAGTGTCAGTCCGATCATTGATTTTCTTGAAGTTCCAAGAAGAACCGGAACATCCCACTGGTTTAAAAGTTCTAAATGATTCATAAGTTCTAAGTTCTGGTCAAGATCTTTGGCAAATCCGATTCCTGGATCTAACATGATCGTTTCTTTCTTGATCCCTGCTTTCTTTGCCATCTCCATTGTCTCATTCAGGTCAGATATCACGTCATTTAAATAGTCTTTGTAATCTGTATTCTTACGGTTGTGCATCAGGCAGGAGGCAGCTCCTGTTTCTGCTAAAACATCCGCCATTGTTCCATCCCACTTAAGTCCCCAGATATCGTTGATCAGATCAGCTCCTGCTTCAATTCCAGCTCTTGCCACACCTGATTTGTAAGTATCTAAGGATACCGGAATATCAAATTCTTTCTTTATTGCCTCGATCACAGGAGTTACTCTTTCGATTTCCTCTTCATCTGAAATCAGTGTATAACCTGGTCTTGTGGATTCTCCACCGACATCAATGATCGCTGCTCCATCCTCGATCATCTCCTGTGTATGTTTTAACGCCGCATCCAGATGATCATATTTCCCTCCATCAGAAAATGAATCTGGTGTCACATTCAAAATTCCCATAATATAGCCATGGTGTTTCGTATCAAATGTTTTATTTCCAATAATCATTGTATCTCTCCTAGTAAATATACCTGCTGTTTTTCTTCTCTTCCGGCCAGTAACATTCCTGTCTGGCTTTGCAGTGGATGCAATCTCTGGAAAGTTTGTCTGCGCGATAAAAAATAGCCGCAAAACTATCTTCTTTATCTTCAACGCCACGATGCTTTAAGATCGTATCGACCATTATTTTTCTTTCCGCTGCCGTATAGCCACAGTCTTTTAGAATCTCTTCTGCAAGAATTGCACCTGCCTCATCATGTGATATTCCTTTTTCATACTGGTCAGCTCTTCCCAGATCATGAAGAAGTGCTGTCGCATATATGATATCTTTTGGAATATCCAGATTCTTCTCAAGCACCATAAGATAACTGATCCTTGCTACTGAAAGAAAATGTTCCATATCATGCCCGCAAAATTCACGGTCTTTCTCTAATTCTTGTAGTCTTTCGTATGTTTGTTTGTATGTTTCATGGCATACGATCTTCTGGAATCTTTCCACTTACTCATCCTCTGTTATTGGTTTATTAGTTCATTCTGAAAAGATAATGTTCCACAGATTATGATCACATCATCTTTATCTGCCTTTTGTTTCACTTCTTTAAGACATGCTGCCAGTCTCTGTCTTTCTTCTACGTCCTGATGGTATTTGCTGACACATTTACATAACTGTGCACTTGAAAGTGCCCTCGGATTGTCCGGTGCCACCGTATAGATCTTGTCCGCTGCCGGAGCAAGAATCTGTACCATCTGTTCGTAATCTTTATCTGACAACACTCCCATTATATAGATTAATCGTCTGTTTGTAAAATTATTTTGCAAAAAACTTAACAAACTCTTTGCACCATCTGGATTATGTGCTCCGTCACAGATCACCATTGGCTCTCTTTCCAATATCTCGATTCTGCCTCTCCAGATTGTTTTGCGCATTCCGTCTTCTGTCTGGAAATCACTGATACAGTAATAATTTTTGATAACATTCAGCGTTTCTAATGCAAGTGCTGCATTGTTGATCTGGTGTCTTCCAAGAAGCGGTATTTCAATCTTTTCATACCATCTGCCATCTGAAGAACGATAAGAAAAGCTTTCTCCATCGAGTGATTCATTCAATACTCTGATTCCCGCAGAATTCACAAAGACTGCTTTTGCATGCATTTGTTCTGCTTTCTTCCTTATCACTTCATTAACTTCTTTTGTATTATCATATGAGATGACCGGACATCCTTCTTTGATGATCCCTGCTTTTTCTGAAGCTATTTTTTCTAATGTATCTCCTAAAAACTGCATGTGATCCATTCCGATTGATGCTATGACTGTTGCAATCGGCTTTTTAACTACATTTGTTGCATCCAGTCTTCCACCCATTCCAGTCTCTAATAATACGACATCTACTTTTTTATCGAGAAAATAAAGAAAACTAAGCGCTGTCTCAATCTCAAACATTGTTGGATGGGACAATCCGTCTTTTACCATTTCTTCGGCAACATTCTTTATTTTTTCCATATAAAAGCACAGATCTTCTCTGGAAATATTTTCTTCGTTGATACGGAATCTCTCTTCATAGGAAAAGGATGCAGGGGATACATATCTTCCTGCACGATATCCACTTTCCCTGAATACACCTGCTAAAAATGCAAGGGTAGAACCTTTTCCGTTTGTTCCGGCGATATGAACCACTTTCAGCTGGTCTTGCGGATTTCCAAGTCTTTCTAATAACTCTCTGATATTATCAAGTCCTAAGACACTTCCAAATTTATTTGTATTGTGTATAAAATTCATTGCTTCTTCGTAATTCATAACTGCCTCCAGTTTTATTTTATTATTTTCTTAACGTACGAATGCTTCTTTAATGACCTGTGTCATTGTTTTTACATAAACAATCTCAAGTCCCTCGATCACTTCTTCTTCGAATTCTTTTACATCTTTTTCATTCATCTTTGGAACTAAAACCTTGGTAATTCCAAGTCTTTTCGCTGCAAGAAGTTTCTCTTTTAATCCGCCGATCTGAAGAACATCTCCACGGATCGTTACTTCTCCTGTCATTGCAAGATTTCCACAGACTTTTGTCTCTGTGATCGCGGAAAGTACTGCTGTTGTCATCGTGATTCCGGCAGATGGACCATCTTTCGGTACTGCTCCTTCTGGAATATGAATATGAATGTCATGTTTTTCAAAGAAATCACTCTTGATCTTATATTTCTTGCTCTGGCTTCTGATATAACTGATCGCTGCCTGTGCAGATTCTTTCATGACATTGCCAAGAGATCCTGTAACCTGAATCACACCTTTTCCCGGCATAACATTCACTTCGATCTTCAAGGTCACTCCGCCAACCGCAGTCCATGCAAGTCCATGAACCACTCCGATCTGGTCTCTTAATGTATCTTTTTCCCATTCGTAGACTGGTTTTCCAAGATAATCTTTGACTGCTTTCTTTGTGATCGTAACTTTTCTATGTTTCTTCTGGTAAATGTCCCTTGCTACTTTTCTTGAAACCTGCCCGATCCTTCTCTCTAAATTTCTGACCCCGGCTTCTCTCGTATAATCCGTGATCAAAAATCTTAACGCATCTTCTTTCCAGTGAATCTGTGTATCATCTAATCCATTGGCTTCCATCTGCTTCTTCACAAGATAATCATTGGCAATGTGGTATTTCTCATTCTCTGTATAGCTTGTCACTTCAATGATCTCCATACGGTCAAGCAATGGTCTTGGGATTGTAGAGAGATCATTGGCTGTTGCGATAAACAAGACATCGCTTAAATTTAGAGCAACTTCAAGATAATGATCTGTAAAATTCTCATTCTGTTCTGGATCAAGGACTTCTAATAATGCAGATGCTGTATCTCCACGCTGATCTTTTCCAGTCTTATCGATCTCGTCCAGTAACATCAGCGGATTCCTGACTTTGACTTTCTTTAATGCATCAACGATTCTTCCAGGCATTGCTCCTACATAAGTCTTTCTATGTCCACGGATCTCTGATTCATCACGCACACCGCCCAAAGATAAACGGACGTATTTCTTATTTGTCGCTCTTGCGATTGATTTTGCAATTGATGTTTTACCTGTTCCCGGCGGTCCGACAAGACAAAGGATTGCTGCATCTTTCTTGCCGCTCATTGCACGTGCTGCAAGATATTCAAGCACTCTTTCTTTTACCTTCTCCATGCCATAATGATCTTCGTCTAAGATTTCCTGTGCTCTGTCAAGATCTGTGCTGTCTTCGCTCATTTCTTCCCATGGAACAGAAAGCATTGTCTCAATATATGTTCTTAACACAGAACTTTCTGGAGTCTGATTTCCCATCGTCTGGAATCTTGAAATCTCTTTTTTGAGTTTTTCTTTGACTTCTTTGGATGCTTTCAGCTCTTTGAGCTGATTCATAAATTCATCCGCTTCATCTTCGACATTCGTCTCGCCAAGTTCTTCTCGAATAACCTTGATCTGTTCCCTGAGCATATATTCTTTCTGATTCTTGTCTACATTTACTTTGACTTTCTGCTGAATCTTCTGTTTTAGTTTCAAAACATCCAGTTCTTCTCCAAGCATCACAAGCATCATCTCACAGCGTTCCTTTAAATCCATCTCTTCCAGAATCTTTTGTTTCTCTGGATAAGAAAATGGAATATGTGTTGCGAGTTCATCCACCAGAATCTCTACATCTGACTGCATCATTATATAATTTACAATATTCTGATCCAGATGAGGCCATGCCTGTGCATAGCTTTCAAATGATTCTTTGATCATACGCAGAAATGCTTCTCTTTCAAACGCTTCAAATGGCTGTTGTTCTACGTGGTCATATAAAATCTCTACTCTAAATAATGGATCATACTCTACAGTTTCGCTAAGTTCTGCTCGAAACAGTCCTTCTGCAAATACTCTTAATGTATTCTTAGGCAGTTTTACAACCTGTTTGATCCTTGCTAAGGTTCCGACACGATATAAATCATCAATTCCTGGATCTTCTATCATCGGATCGATCTGATTATTTAAAAAGATCATCTGATCATGTTCCATCGCTTCTTCAATTGCCTTAACAGATCTGCTCCTTGACACATCAAAATGAATCACCGTATTAGGAAATATGTATTTTCCTCGAAGTGGAAGCATTGGTAATGTCTTTTTCATGTTGTATTTCCTTTCGCTTCAAAATTTCTTTCTAAATAGTATGTACATAAGAAGAAAAACTGCTTTGACACAAGAATCTCTTGCACGAAAGCAGTTTTTATTTTGGCTAATCTATCTATGCAATCTCATGATTGCTTGTTTTAACCCGTTTCTTTGGTACTGTAGCTTTTACCTTCTGGTCTGAGCATCCAAGCTGTGGAGCTTCTGTGCCTTCCACAACACCTTTCGTAATCAGGCATTCCGTCACATCTGTCTGTGATGGAATCTCATACATCAAGTCCATGATCACCTGTTCCACGATAGCTCTTAAGCCTCTGGCACCTGTCTTACGATCTAATGCTTTCTTGGCGATCGCACTTAAAGCATCATCATCAAATGTAAGTTTCACACCATCCATCTCAAACAGTTTCTGATACTGTTTCACAAGAGCACTCTTTGGTTCTTTTAAGATTCGCACCAACGCATCCTGATCTAATGGATTCAGTGATACATTCACTGGAACACGTCCAATAAATTCTGGGATCAGTCCGAATTTTACAAAATCCTCTGGCAGTACCTGTCTTAACAGTTCTCCCAGATCTTTTTCTTTCTGTCCAAATACATCTGCTCCAAATCCGATGGATTTCTTGCCAATTCTTGACTCAATAATCTTTTCCAGACCATCAAATGCACCTCCACAGATAAACAGGATATTCGATGTATCAATCTGAATAAATTCCTGATGAGGATGTTTTCTTCCTCCCTGTGGTGGTACAGATGCCACTGTCCCCTCGATAATCTTTAATAATGCCTGCTGTACACCTTCTCCGGAAACATCTCTTGTAATTGATGTATTTTCAGATTTTCTTGTGATCTTATCAATCTCATCAATGTAGATAATTCCACACTGTGCACGGTCAATATCATAATCTGCTGCCTGAATGATCTTAAGAAGAATATTCTCAACATCTTCACCAACATATCCTGCTTCTGTAAGAGCAGTTGCATCTGCAATCGCAAATGGCACATTTAACATCTTTGCTAATGTCTGGGCTAATAATGTTTTTCCTGAACCAGTTGGTCCAAGCATTAAAATGTTACTCTTCTGCAGTTCTACATCAGAGTCCCCACCCATTAAAATTCTTTTGTAATGATTGTATACAGCTACGGAAAGTACTTTCTTCGCCTCATCCTGACCAATCACATACTGATCAAGGAATTCTTTGATCTCTTTTGGCTTGCGCAGATTGATCTCTCCATCATCCTCTGCATACTGTTCAAATTCTTCTTCAATAATCTCAGAACAAATGTCAATACATTCATCACAAATATAGACATTCTTCCCCTTTGGTCCCGCGATCAGTTTGCGGACCTGGTCCTGTGTCTTATTACAAAAAGAACATCTTAATACTTTTTTCTCGTCATTATAACCTGCCACCAGATCACCCCACTATTCTATCACTATCTTTTTTCCATAACCTTATCGATCAGGCCGTATTCCAGTGCTTCCTGTGCAGTGAGCCAGTTATCACGCTCTGTATCCTTGACGATTGTCTCGTATGGCTGTCCTGTGTTTTCACTTAAGATCGTATTTAACTTCTTCTTTGTTCTAAGAATATGTTCTGCTGCGATCTCAATCTCTGTTGCCTGTCCCTGTGCTCCTCCAGATGGCTGATGGATCATGATCTCTGCATTCGGAAGTGCCAGACGTTTTCCTTTTGTTCCACCGGATAATAAGAATGCTCCCATGCTGGCAGCCATTCCCATACACATTGTGGATACGTCACACTTTACATACTGCATTGTATCATAGATCGCCATTCCGGCGGTTACAGAACCGCCAGGGCTGTTGATATATAAATTGATGTCTTTGTCTGGATCTTCAGATTCTAAGAATAATAACTGAGAAACTACAAGTCCTGCTGTGACATCATTCACTTCTTCTCCTAAGAAAATAATTCTCTCTTTGAGCAGTCTGGAGTAAATATCATAAGATCTTTCTCCTCTGCTTGTCTGTTCAATGACATAAGGTACTAAACTCATCCTTGCATCCTCCTAACGATAGTCCAGGCATTGTTCGTTTATGTCTTGTCAAAAGGAACATAAAAGTTATAAAAATGCCTTGCTTATTTTGCTTCGCTTACAAGGAAATCTACAGCTTTCTGTACTGCGATGTCATCCATCATCTGGTCTTTCTGAGCTCCCTGAATGATCTTTTCAAGCTGCTCTGCTTCCATCTGATACATAGATGCCATGTTTTCCAGTTCTGCTTTGAAGTCTTCCTCGCTTGCTTTGATATCTTCTGCTTTTGCGATTGCTTCTAATACCAGGCGTGTCTCGATTCTCTTAACTGCCTGTGGTTTTAAATCGTCTGCGAATTTCTGTGCGTCCATTCCAGAGAACATTAAATACTGTTCCATAGAAAGTCCCTGATAGCTTAATCTCTGTGCAAATTCATCTGTCATCTGCTGAACCTGTTCTTCGATCATAGCTTCTGGAATATCCATTGTTGCTGCTTCTACAGCTGCATCAACGATCTTGTTTTCTCTTTCAGTCTTAGCTTCTTCTTTCTTTTTAGCACGAATCTGTTCTTTGATATCTGCTTTGTAATCTTCTAATGTTTCAAATTCAGATACTTCTGCTGCGAATTCGTCATCTAATTCTGGAAGTTCTTTTTCTTTGATTGCTTTTACTGTTACTGTAAATACAGCATCTTTTCCAGCAAGATCAGGTGCGTGGTATTCTTCTGGGAATGTCACGTTGATATCTGCTGTTTCATTTAAATTCTTTCCTACTAACTGTTCTTCAAATCCTGGGATGAATGCTCCAGATCCGATTACTAATGTCTGATCTTCGGCTGTTCCACCTTCGAATTTCACTCCATCAACAGATCCAGAGTAATCAATTGTTAAGATATCTCCGTCTTTTACTGCACGGTCTTCAATTGTGATTTCTCTTGCGTTCTGTTCCTGAACTTTCTTTAATTCTTCTTCGATTTCATCTTTCTTAACTGTAACTCTTGTTTTAGGTACTTCAATTCCTTTGTAGTCTCCTAAAGTTACTTCTGGTTTTAATGCAAATGTTGCTGTGAAGATAAAGTCTTTACCTTTCTCTAACTGAGTTACATCGATTTCAGGTCTTGAAACGATCTCTAAGTCTGTATCTTTCATAGCTTCTGCGTAAGCATCTGGAATTAAGATGTTTGCTGCATCTTCATAGAAGATTTCAACTCCATATTCTTTCGCGATTAACTGGAAAGGTACTTTTCCTTTACGGAATCCAGGTACGTTAAACTGTCCTTTCTTCTTGTTGAAAGCCTGTTTGATTGCGTCGTCTAATTTCGCTGCTTCAACTTCAATTGTTACCTTTGCCATATTATGTTCTAAGTTTTCCACTTGCAAACTCATCTGTATAGATCCTCCTAAAAATTATTATCTTTTTTGTAATTTCACAAACATTCACCTATTATAGCATATGATTTGCGCCTTATACAAGCATCTTTGCGTTATTTTTCACTTTTTTCTTGATAAACATACTCATTTGAGCTGCTTAACACCCTCGGTGCCTTACTTACGATGCTTACTTTGAATGCATCCCCGTTCTTAAGATCCTTCTTCGAAACTTCCAGCAGATGTTCATTGTGATACGTTGTATTGATCTTCACATCGCCAACGTAAACCTGACAGAAGTTCGTAAAGTTATCTCCTACGATAAAGATGCTGTCATCCGTTTCATATGCTTTCGTAACAGTCAGCGGCCGGATTCCAAACTTAAGATCTGTCGCCTTGTATGGATTCTGCTGATTCCATACATACTGCTTTCCATAAAGCATATCATACTGCAGATTCTTCATATCTTTCTGGTAATTCTTTGTTCCCTTTCTTGTCTGATGGAAACTATTCATGATTCCTGTATGAATATTGCACTTATTAAGAACTTCTGAACCAAGATCATACGCCTCGATCGTTCCGTCATGTTTCTTTAATCCAATGTTGTCCCACATAAAATAACTTGTCTGATACTTATTACCATATGTCAGATCTTCATCTTCAATCTCAAGACTTGGCAAATGGTCTCCATACATACACAGGATCGTTGGTTCTCCGCGTTTCTCCAGCGCCTTCACAAGTCTTCCAACGAACTGATCCATCTGATATACCTGATTCACATAATAGGTATATTTATTCCTCAGGGCCTCATCTTCGATTCCTTCTACTGTGATCTCCGGATTCTCTATGATCTGTGTTGTCGGATAATCTCCGTGTCCCTGCACAGAAATACAGTAAACGTAATCCTGGCCTTTTGTGGAATTCAGACTGTCCATAATACAACCGGTAAGAATCTCATCTTTTGCCCATCCATTCTCCGTCCACTTCTTGATGTTCATGCTTTCTTTCGTTGTAAATGTATCAAATCCAAGCTGTGAAAATACCAGATCCCTGTCATAAAACGCTGCACTGTTATCATGAATCGCATGCGCTTTATATCCATACTGTTTCAGCACTGTTGCCATACTCTCTGTTGTTGTATTCTGAAGCACTGTCTTATACGGATACTCTGCAGCCCCAAAATGATCCAGATTCATTCCTGTGATCAGCTCAAACTCTGAATTGGCTGTACCTGCCCCATAGGAAGGCATGGAAAGATGTCCTGATGAATATTGTTTCATATATTTATGAAAATTCTCTAATGGATCTTTATTAAACTTCAATCCTTTGACCTGTGTCACATCAAAATGTGATTCCAGCTGTACAAAAATAATGTTCGGCTTTATCACTTTCTGGTTCTTCATCTTGGCAACACTCTTCTTCGTGCGGTTCTCAATCTGTTCGATCTTCTTATCTGAATAATTGGATGGCTTGTCAATTCCATTCTTCAGTGCTGTAATACTAAAACAATATGCTGTTCCATAATCACTGAACGCGATTCTGATGTTATGGATCTCATCGATGAGCATACCGCTCTTAAATCCATAAGATGTCACACCCGCAAATGCTGCTGCGATCACTGCCACTTTCACAAATCCAATCTTACGATTTAACTGTTCTTCCATTGGAAGATACATATATGCTACAACAAGCAACACCAGTGCGATCAAAATTAATGCTCCGATCGCCCCGATCTCCAGAGGAGTAAAATAATTATTCATAACCGGAAGCACAGATTTCATCAATGTAATATCAACATAAGTAAATGGCGTATTTCGTGAACTTAGCATCATAAAATTCACAATCCCAACAACACTCCATAACAATGTCACTATAATATAGGTAAAAAGTCGTCTCTTAGTGATCAATGTCACAGAATATGTCAAAAATATAATAAAAATGCTGTAAAGGAACATCTTGGTCCGTTCATTCACAAACCCAACCGCACTTAGATCAAATGTCTGACGACCCAAAACTTCCAGTAAAAATGCCAGAACAGCCGATAATACAAGATTACATATGACCGGATGTCTGCGAAGTTTTTCCACGATCACTTTCCCTATATTCTTAAAAAAAGTTTTCATTCTTTTCTCCTTTATCTTCTTTTGCTGTCATAGTATTATACCATTCATGTTCTAAAGTATCTAGTTTTAACTTCTTAAAACTTTATTAAAATATGACTTTTTCTTCCGTAACTTATTAACATTTTATTAAATATACGATTCTTATTTGACTTCATTTTATTTCCGTGTTAGAATCACTAACGTTGAAAAGCTTTGGGTTTTGAGTATTTTCTTCAAATAAAATGAAAGGAGTTTTTAAACATATCGAAGCGCCATGCACCTTTCTGATACGGAAACAGACATACTCTTGTCTGATAGGAAGGTTAACGAGGAGGAAAGTGATCGAAATATTCGGCGGATGCTTTCCCGCAGCTCCAGACTACGTGATATACTGAGTAAAACCATGAGTGATCATGAAACAGAGGCAGTATAATCTGGACAAAACCGCATATGATGTTAGAAAAAAGAAAATCGAAGATCTATTTGGAAGTTTTTTTACATATCTGTACTTCCTCTTATTTCTTTGTACAAATTTAAGGAGTTTTATATTATGTGTGGAATTATTGGATTTACTGGAAACTTACAGGCACCTGGAATCTTGGTTGATGGATTACAGCAGTTAGAGTATCGTGGATATGATAGTGCCGGAATCGCAGTAAACAACGGATCTGAAACAAGAATCGTAAAAACAACTGGTAAAGTTGCTACACTTCGTGAAAAAGTAGCTGCTACTACTGACTTAGAAGGGACATGTGGAATCGGACATACACGCTGGGCAACACATGGTGGAGTTACAGAAGTGAACGCTCATCCTCATGTATCTGGAAATGTAACATTGATCCATAACGGAATCATTGAAAACTACAAAGAATTAGCTGCTTCTTTAAAAACAAAAGGATACACAGCCATTTCTGAAACAGATACAGAAGTTGCAGCAATGTTGATCGACTCTTTATATGATGGAGATCCATTTGCAGCATTAAAAGAAGCTGACAAAGTTTTAGAAGGAGCTTATGGTTTCTGTGTAATGTTTAAGGATCATCCAGGAGAAATCTACTGCATGAGAAATGCAAGTCCTTTAGTAGCTTCTCATACAGACGATGGATCTTTTATCGCTTCTGATATGGTTGCATTATTAAAATATACAAAAGACTATTTTGTAGTACCAGAAGAACATATCGTTGTTATGAAAGGTGACAGCATTACATTATATACAATGGATGGAGAAATTGAAGAACCTAAGATGCTTCATGTTGACTGGGATACAACAGCCGCACAAAAAGGCGGATATGACTTCTTCATGCAGAAAGAGATCTATGATCAGCCAGAAGCTCTTCATAACACGATCATGCCTCGTATTCACAACAACCGTGCAGATTTTTCTGCTGATAACATCTCTGATGATATCTTCAAAGGAGTTAACCGTGTGATCGTAACAGCCTGCGGTACTGCATGGCATGCAGGACTGATTGGAAGACATCTGATTGAAGCTATGATCCGTATTCCTGTAACTGTTGAATTAGCTTCTGAATTCCGTTACATGAATCCGATTTTAGATGAACATACATTAGTTGTTGTTATCACACAGTCTGGAGAAACAGCTGACTCTCTTGCAGCACTTCGTCTTGCAAATGAGCGTGGAGCTAAAACAATCTCTATCGTTAACGTTAAGGGATCAAGTATTGCTCGTGAAAGTGATTATGTATTATATACTCATGCAGGTCCTGAAATCGCTGTTGCAAGCACAAAAGCTTTCTCTGTACAGTGCTCTGGTATGTATCTGATCGCATTAAAACTTGCTGAAGTTAACAACTTAATGACAGATGAACAGATGAAAGATTTCTGTGAGAAATTTGAGCAGGCAATCGGAACTGTGGAAGAAGTCTTAAAGATGGACGATTACATCAAAGGAATCGCAGAAAAAATCAAAGATACTTTCTCAGCTTTCTATCTTGGAAGAGGTTTAGATTACGGTATTGCTTGTGAAGCTTGCTTAAAATTAAAAGAAATCTCTTATGTAAACGCTGAAGCTTACTGTGCTGGAGAATTAAAACATGGAACAATCTCTCTGATCACAGAAGGTGTCCCTGTTATCGCGATCGCTACACAGGAAAGCGTACTTCCTAAATTAATGGCAAACGTTGAAGAAGTAAAAGCACGTGGAGCTCATGTAATCGTCGTAACAGATAAAGATATGACAAACTACGAAGGAATCTATGATGATTTAATTCAGGTTCCAGCTACAGACGACCTGTTCGCAACATTCCCTTCTACTGTTGCTTTACAGTTACTTGCTTATCATGTAACACTGTTTAGAGGATATGATGCTGACCAGCCAAGAAACCTGGCTAAGTCTGTAACTGTTGAATAGGCATTGAACACTTAATGAGTGCAAGCCACCGGCGCAGTACGAATTTAGTGAGAAAGCCCGTCCCGAACCTTAGTGAGTCCGAGCCGTAGGCGGCAGACGAACTTAGTTGAGTGGACGTTGTAAAACATACAAAAAACTAAATCTACAGAACAAAGAAACTCATATAATAATAAAAGATACGATAGAATTTAAATTCCCTTTCTTTTCAAATTCTATCGTATCTTTTTATTTATCAAGGCTCTTATCTTTCTAACTATTATTCCGTATAATATCTTCCAAGTGCATCCGCACCCATAATCGCAGCATACAGATCTTCTGGCGTCACCTCAAATGGCATATTCCCCATCGTATCATCCGGTGCGCACGCTAATTTCGCAACTTCCATAATCTGTTCTGGTTTTATTTCTTCGATTCCCAATGCTTTTAATGTCACAGGAAGTCCGACTTCACTGCAGAAATCAATCACTTCCATAATCTCATCTTCTCCAGCATCTTCTAATACCAGCTGAACCAGTGTTCCGAATGCAACCTTCTCTCCGTGATACATCTTATGCGTCTCTGGAATCGCTGTAAATCCATTATGAATTGCATGAGCCCCAGCTAATCCTCCACTTTCAAATCCGATTCCTGATAAGTAAGTATTTGCTTCAATTACATTTTCTACGGCTTTTGTACAGATTCCTTCTCTTGCTGCTGTCATTGCCTGTACTCCGTTCTCCATTAATGTATCAAAACATAACTGTGCAAGATTCATTGCTGCCAATGTACATCTTCCGCCAACACAATTACTTGCATCGGATCTTTTACATGCTCTTGCCTCAAAATAAGTTGCCAGGGCATCTCCCATACCTGAGATCAACAATCTTACTGGTGCTTTTGAAACGATATCTGTATCTACCATAACCATATCCGGGCTTGATGGCAGGAACAAATATTTCTCAAATACACCTTCATCTGTATAGATCACAGATAATGCACTGCATGGTGCGTCTGTGGATGCAATGGTTGGTACAATAATGACTGGTTTCTTTGTATAGTATGCAACAGCTTTTGATGTGTCATGAATCTTTCCTCCACCGATTCCGATGATCACATCGCTTCCTGTTTCTTCTACGATCTTTATGATACGGTTGATCTCTGTCATACAACATTCTCCATTAAATACATCGTATGTCAGATTACTGTCTTTGTTCCCTTCGTTGATCGCTGGTTCTACTCGTTTTCTTCCGGATGCACTTGTTAAAATGAATAGATTCTTTCCGAACTTATCTGCATAGGAACATAGGTTTTTCATTTCCCCTTTTCCTTGGATGTAACGTGTTGGGCTTCCGATGATTGCTGCCATGATTTTGCTCCTTTCTTGGTTAATTTGATTTGGTGTTTGTTATTATTATAACATTATTTTAGTGGAATTGCTCAAAATTTTAATTGTAGTGTTGGCCAACTGAAGTCTTTCCGTATATGGAAAAAATAAATAAGCAACCGAAAGCACAGCGGTGAAATTTTGCTCATATACCTGAAGGTTATAGTGTAGGAAACTACAAGATTGGAAAATTTGAGTTGGTGTGTATGTTGGATGGTATTGGATATAATTAAGATTTAAATATATGTCAAACTTCTCGTCAAATCGGTGATTGTAAGTTCCTTTGATCTTCCGTTAACGGATACAAAAATTATCATCCAATACTGTTTAACATGCACACTCCGTAGTGGTTTGAATAGTCTTCCGTTGTATGAAATAGAAAGAAGATCAGAACAAATATTTATAATATATCGGTGGCAACGATCAGCATATTTTAAGTGCGTGTTGCCACCGATATATTATAAATATTTGTTCTGATCTTCTTTCTATTTCATACAACAGTCAACGACTACCTTTCAAATCAGAATTATACAAAAAACAAGAAGGAATCCAAGATCCCTTCTCATTTTTCATATGGATTAAGAAAACAAGTGAACAAACTATTTGTTAACTTTTATTTTTCATTTTTTGCCTTAACGATTGCTTCTGCCATTTCTCTGACTCTCTGTGCAGGGGATGGTGCGTTTAAGATTCCGGAGGTTGCACCTGTTCCGTCTGCTCCTAATTTTACTACATTGTAGCAGTCTTCAGCTGTGCTTACGCCGGATGCGATCATTACTAATACATTTGGATTGATCGCATTTAACGCTTTGACTGTTTCAATTGTGTAAGAATCATCTGCCACCTGGCCTGTTCCGATCAAGTCTGTTGGCTCTGCCAGTACGATGTCTGGGTCCATGCAGGCAACTGCTTTGGCTTCTACGGTTGAGTCTGCACATACAACTGTGATCATGTCAAGTTCTTTTGCTCGTTTGATCGTTGCGTACAGATCACTGACTGTTTTAGGATTCTCTGCATGATTTAAAAATAATGCTTCAGCTCCAGCTTCTTTTAAAGATTCTGGTAATACGTGTCCCATTCCTCTTCCTGGAACTAATGGGTCCATGGACTGGGCACATACGATGATATCAGTTGTATTTTCTTTGATCATACGGATATCCGCATATGGACATGTGAAATATATCTGAAGTCCTGTATCTTTGGCAACCTGATCAGCTGCTTTTGCTAATTCAAGACTTTCTTTTCCGTATAAATATGACTTAGGATTGACAATTAAAAATGGTGACTGGGCTTTTGCCATGATGCTTTCCTCCTTATTCTCCAAGAACTACGATCTTACATTTTCTTGTTCGTGGACGTGTACGGTCAAAATCTGCAAAATATACATATCCTGTTGTACCTACCCCAAGTTTTCCGTTATCTACTTCAAAGGTTTCACTGGAACCTAGTAATGTTGATTTTAAATGTGCATCTCCATTAAATAATGCTGTTCTATCTCCTCCTGGAAGATAATCTTCAGCATTTGGCCAGCTTTCTACCGCTTTGTAGTGTTCTTCTCCTGGATATACATACTGATCTTTGGATACGTGGTCCGGAATGATCTTTGCAAGAACATTATTTAAATCTTCCTGTAAGAATTCATCTCCATCTTCATTATAGTCATGACAGAATTCTTCGAAGAATACGGAACATGTTGTGTGAGGAGAAATCACGGCACAGATACCGTTCTTGATTCCGCTTTCTTCAATGACTCTTCTTACGTCCTTTGTGATATCAATATATGTTGGGGTTTTCCCGTGAGATTTTACCTCGATTGTTTCTTTATATACTGCCATTTTTATCCTCTTTTCTATAATTTCTGGAATACTTTGATCGCACGTTTTACATCTTCTTTGATCGCTTCTGTTGCTTTAATTGCCATAGAATCATAGAAATTTGTTTCATCATCTTTCCAGAATTCTTTGGAGGCCTTTCCTCCGGCAACATTCATATATGTATAGTAATTTACTTTACAGATTCCGTTCTCGATCGCAACAGCGTAATCTTCATCGGATACTCCGGATCCACCATGCATAACTAATGGTACGTTAGCAGCTTCTCTGATTCTTGCTACACGAGGAAGATCTAGTTTTGGTTCTGTTAAATATACTCCGTGTGTTGTACCAAACGCAACAGCTAAACAGTCAACCCCTGTTAACTCTACAAATTTCTTTGCAACTTCTGGATCTGTATAAATATCATCAAGATCATCATAATCATCTTTGCTGTCTGCGGAGCCACCCTCTCCATGAACAACTTCAGATGTAAAGATATGTCCAAGTTCTGCCTCTACACTTGCTCCTACTGCATGTGCGATTTTCACAATCTCTTTTGTCTCTTCGGCATTTTCTTCAAAACTTTTTGCTGATGCGTCATACATAACTGATGTAAACCCTAAACGCAGGGCCTGTACGCATCGTTCAAAGGAACTTCCATGATCTAAATGAAGTGCTACAGGAACTTTTGCACGTTCTGCATAATATTTCATGATTGGTCCGATTTCTTCCAGATCAATGATATCATCATGACTCTGTGCATGCTGCAGAATTACTGGACAATTCAATTCTTCTGCTGCCTGAATAATACCACGGATCGCTTCTAATGTCGTTCCATTAAATGCACCTACCGCTTTGTGTTCTATCTTGGCCTGGTCGAGTAATTCTTTTAAAGTTACTAACATCCGTCTTCCTCCTAATTTACATTCACTATTTTCATTACTTTCCTGCCGCATAAAGATGCGGCAGGAAAGTTTAAGTTTTTATCTCTTATAATACGTTTCTTCCGTACATAGCATCCTGTTCTTTTCTTAACTGGTAGATCAGTGTGCTCTTATCTAATTCGATATCATCAT
>CABIYF010000008.1:0-72055 GCA_902362875.1 Eubacteriaceae bacterium
TATTATTTCGTTTTTCTCATATACACGGACGGCTATTCAAATCACTACGGAGAGTGTATGTTGTACGATATTGGCTGAAAATTTTTGTTTTCATAGACGGGAGGCGTTGTGTGTTTCTGATCCTTCCAAACTTCAGTTTGTCAAGTTACAAATAAATTTTTGAAAATTTTTTCAAAAAATCTGACAAATCGATGTTGATAAATTCCTTTCAGCTTCCGTTAACGAGCACAAAGATTATCAGCTAATATCGTTTAACATACACATACTGTAGTGATTTCGATAGACTTTCGCTTTATGTGTCAGAAATAAGATAACAAGAAATATTTATAATATGCGTGTTGCCACAGGTATATTATAAATATTTCTTGTTATCTTATTTCTGTCACATTAACCAAAGACTATCGTCGCAAATTACAATTTACAAAAAATGCCTGAACAAGCTTATCCTACACTTATCCAGGCATTTTCGTTTTAAGGTCGAGATTATATTATTATTTTTTTAGGAAAATTGACATTTAATTTACATTTTGCAAGAAAAATATCTTACTGTACTGCTTTGAAAGCTTCATCTAAATCTTCGATGATATCGTCGATATTTTCTGTACCGATTGACAGACGGATTGTGTTAGGTTTAATTCCTGATCCTAATAATTCTTCTTCAGTCATCTGAGAATGTGTTGTAGATGCTGGATGGATTACTAAGGATTTAACGTCTGCTACGTTTGCAAGCAGTGAGAATAACTCTAAGTGGTCGATGAAGTCTTTTGCTTTCTGTGCATCACCTTTGATTTCAAATGTGAAGATAGATCCACCACCGTTAGGGAAGTATTTTTTGTATAATTCCTGCTGTTCTGGATCATCAGATACAGATGGATGGTTTACTTTTTCTACTGCTGGATGGTTTTTCAGGTATTCTACAACTTTTAATGCATTTTCTACGTGGCGTTCTACTCTTAAGGATAATGTTTCTAATCCCTGTAAGAAGATGAATGCGTGTACTGGAGATAATGTTGCTCCTGTGTCACGAAGTAATAATGCTCTGATCTTAGTTACGAATGCTGCTGCTCCAACGTCTTTTGTGAAGCTTACTCCATGGTAGCTTGGGTTTGGTTCTACTAATGATGGGAATTTTCCTGATACTTCCCAGTCGAATTTACCACCGTCAACGATGACACCACCGATTGTTGTTCCGTGACCACCGATGAATTTTGTTGCAGAATGTACTACGATGTCTGCTCCGTATTCGATTGGTCTTACAAGGTATGGTGTTGCAAATGTGTTGTCTACGATCAGTGGAATGTTGTGTTCATGAGCGATTGCTGCTGCTTTCTCGATGTCTACAACATCTGAGTTTGGATTTCCTAATGTTTCAATGAATAATAATTTTGTGTTATCTTTGATAGCTGCTCTTACTTCATCTTCATTGAAAATGTCTACGAATGTTGTTTCGATTCCGTAATCTGGTAATGTATGCTCTAAGAAGTTGTATGTTCCACCGTAAATGTTTTTCGCTGCAACTACGTGATCTCCTGCTTTTGTGATGTTTTCGATTGCGTATGTGATAGCTGCTGCTCCAGATGCTACTGCTAATGCTGCAACTCCACCTTCCAGTGCTGCGATTCTCTGTTCGAAGATATCTTCTGTTGGGTTTGTTAATCTTCCGTAGATGTTACCTGCATCTGCGAGTCCGAAACGAGCTGCTGCATGATCGCAGTTTCTAAATACATAAGATGATGTCTGATAAATAGGTACTGCTCTTGCATCTGTCACTGGATCTGGCTGTTCCTGTCCTACGTGTAACTGTAATGTTTCAAACTTATAATTTCTTTCTTTACTCATAATTTTCTATCTCCTTTGTTGACTTTTTATTTTGAATTTTGTTTGTTGTCTTTCTTGATTACAAACTTATCTTACCATTTGATTTCCTACTTGTCCAATATGAAAAGTCAACATCTAGTTATAGGATATCCTTATAGCCAGACTCATCACCCATCGCTTTATACTTTTTGATCTCCTCTAAGTACTTCTCTCCTAATGGGCTGATCGCTACTCCCTTTCGCTTGATATAGCCGATCGTCATGAGCTCATCCGATTTTAATTTCACAGCACAGTAATCGTCGCCATTTAAGCTTTCACAGATAATTCCTGAACATAGGGTATATCCGTTTAATCCGACCATCAGATTTAGCATTGTCGCACGATCATTTGCTTTGATCAGTCGTTTGTATTCATAGGTGCTTAATACTTCCTCTGCAAAATAAAAAGAGTTATATTCCCCTTGTTCAAAGGACAGACATGGATATTCTTCCAGTTCTTCGATTGAAATCTCTTCTTTGTCTGCCAGTGGATGTCCTTTCCACATATAAACGTAGATTCCGCATTCCAATAATGGATGAAATTCAAGTCCTGATTCCTGCAGCATCTTGCTTAATACTTTCTTATTAAATTCATTTAAATAAAGAATTCCGATCTCACTGTGGAAATCTTTGACATCTTTGATCACTTCATATGTCTTTGTCTCTCTGACTGCAAATTCATACTCATCCATGCCAAACTGTTTGACCATTTCTACAAAGGCATTGACCGCAAAGGTATAATGCTGCATGGAAACCCCGAATTTCTTCTTGATGTTCTTCTTTTCAATATAGCGGGATTCCATCAGCTGGTATTGTTCTACAACCTGTCTTGCATAGCTTAGGAATTCCATTCCTTCCTGTGTGACAGATACCCCTCGGTTGCTTCTCTTAAATAATTCCGTTCCGATTTCTTTTTCTAATTCTTTGACCGCAAGAGACAGGCTTGGCTGTGAGATAAAGAGACTTTTTGCTGCTTCATTCATAGATCCTGTATCTGCGATCGCAATAATATATCTTAATTGTGTTAATGTCATAATTCTTCCCTTCCTTATCCTTTGAAATGATTTTCTCCTGCCTATAATTTTCTTGCTTTCATTTCTTTGTATTTGTTTTCTTCTATATATAGCAGGTTTCTTGTCTGTGGTCTATTATACTTGATTTTTCCTTTCTTGTCCTATATTTTTAAAAGAATTTCCTCTTGACACTCCTGTTTTATTTGTCATATAATAATGAACGTTGCGATAGTTAGAATTCTAACTATTAGCTTTCTAATCATAAAAGGAGCATCATCATTTATGTATGAATCATCTTACCATTATCTTCTGATGTCCAATCATTTAGGTTTCCAGAAGAAAGTCATGGCCATCTTAAAGCCACTTGGCCTCTCAACCGGCCAGCCAAAGGTCTTAGACCATCTTCGATATCATAATGGTGTCAGTCAGAAAGAGATTGCACACGCATGTCATATCGAGCCCGCTTCCTTAACTTCCATTTTAAACCGAATGGAAAAACAACATATGATCGAGCGCAAAACCTTAAATGGAAACCGCCGGTCTTTTCATATTTTTCTCACCGATTATGGAATGGAATTATCTGAATCAATTGAAAAAGCTTTCTTATCTCTTGAAAATGAAGTTTTTTCTGGGATTTCTGATACTGAAAAGGAACAATTTTTAAAGACTTTTGAAAAACTATTTGAAAATATTACGAAAGAGGAGTAAATTACATCATGGAAAAACTAAAACGTTATATCATCTTTTTTATCGGGCTTTACATTAACTCCCTCGGAGTTGCCCTGATCACAAAAGCAAGTCTTGGTACATCACCGATTTCTTCAATTCCCTATGTACTAAGTCTTAATTTTCCATTTACACTTGGAAATTTCACCATTTTCTTCAGTCTGTTACTGATTTTTTTACAGCTGTTGATTCTACGAAAGAATTTTAAACTGGAACATTTTTTACAGATTCCGATTTCTATATTATTCGGATATTTTATTGACTGGTCTATGGTCCTTCTTGGATTTGTAAACCCTCATTTTTATCTGCTGAAAATGATTTATCTGTTAATTGGATGTCTAATTCTTGGATTTGGTGTGTATACAGAAGTGCTTGCCAATGTTGCAATGCTTCCTGGAGAATCTTTTGTACGTGCTGTTGTAATGACATGGCATACAGAATTCGGAGTGACGAAAATCTGTTTTGATGTATCTATGACTGTGATCGCTGCTATTCTTTCTTTTGTATTTGCAGGAAAGTTAGATGGTGTCCGTGAAGGTACCGTCATTGCAGCTTTACTTGTTGGATTTATTGCACGTTTATTTGGACGTTTCTTATCTTTTGTGGAACCAATGTTATTCCCAGGAACACAAGATGCAGTCGATTCAGAAACTACAGAAGACTCTGCCGATATTCCTACGGTTATTGCAATCGCACGCGAATATGGAAGCGGTGGACATGATCTTGGAGAAGCACTTGCGAAACGTCTTGGATTTGATTTCTACGACAACGAGATCATTCAGATGGCTGCCGGGTCTACTGGTTATGATCCTGAATTTATTAAGAATAATGATGAACAGATGCGCAGTTCCCTGCTTTATGACTTAGTCAATCAGGTATATTCTCATGCGCCACAAAACCCAGCTCCAAAAGATAATATCTTTGCTGCAGAATCTAAAGTCATTCATGATCTTGCTTCTAAGGGTAACTGCGTTGTGATCGGGCGTTGTGCTAACTATATTTTAAGAAACCGACCTCATTGTATGCGAATTTTCCTACATGCACCTGCTGAGTATCGTGTAAAACGTATTATGAGAACAGAACATTTATCTCATGATGAAGCATTAACAAAAGCGATTCAGATGAACCGTAAACGTTCTGATAACTATCATTATTATACACACCAGCCTTGGGGATTATCTAGAAATTATCATTTGACACTGGATACTTCACTTGGAGATGATTTCGTGCTTGACAGTATTTGTGAAGGATTGAAACATATTCAGTAAATTTATTATGATTATAAAAAGGATAGATGCCTTAATCTTGGTATCTATCCTTTTCTCAATTCAAATATAATTACTTTAATGATTGAATATTTTTCACTCCTATAACCCCAAAAACTGCAATAAAATCTCCATCTTCAACCGATCCACATGATCTTCCCAATCAATCTGCACCAGATCATTTACCTTATCAATTCTCTTCCTGATCGTATTAATATGCACATACATCTTCTCTGCGGTCACGCTGTAGTTCATATTATTTTCCAGATAGATCTTTAATGTCTTTAACAACTCAATATTCTTCTCTTCTTCCATGAGTTCCCTGTACTGTCTTAACATTTCTTTTAATTCATTCTCTGGTATCTCGATCCATGTCAGCGGTCCAAGCATTTCATATTCCCAGATATCTTTTTCAGGGAAGATGATACTTCCCATCTTTAATACTTTCTGGCATTTTTTCACACATTCTCTGACTTCTAACAGTGTCTTTTCTTCCTGACAGATTCCAAATTCTAATTTCATATCGGCAAATTTTAATCCAATGTATCTCTGGAATTCTTTTAACAGCTCGGTCGTTGTATCTTTGGTCCAGAGGATACTGTTATGGATCTTTTCTGCTTCTAATAAGATCAATCCATCATTTTCATCCAGAAAGGCAATCTTTCCGATCTTCCCTAACTTACTTTGATGAAAAGCCTCCAAAAATGTATTTCTTTCATTTCGTGCGTTGTATTCTTCATTGCATTGGTGGAATACAATGTATTGATAAGCTGTATTTACGGAAATTCCCTGGATATTTGCCTGATAGAACAGTTTCTTGGCATCTTTTTCTGTATAGTCGAGTGCCAGATGAATGAAGTTCTCAAACCCGATATTTCCCATATTTTCTGCAATCATGATCTGTTCATAGACTCCCTGCAGAGTTAAGAAGGCGATACGGATGGCAAATTCATCGTAATAATCGATAAATTCTCTGGATTCCATCACAACAAAGTATGCTTGCACGATATCTTCCATGACGATTGGAATGATGATCCAGCTGACACGGGGTCCTGCTAAATTTCCCGGATTGATCAGACGGATTCTTGCCATATTGATATAATCGCATAAGGTATGTTTCGTATAAGGCATGGATGGTTCCCAGTAATCGCTTTCGGATAGTCCGAAGGATTCGGTGATTCGTTTAAAATCTGGAGAGCTGTAGTAGCTCTTTTCTTCTGCAAGATCATAGATAAACGCCGGGAATTTCATCTCGACTTCTACGGCTCTTAGGATTTTATTGATCTTCTGGACTTTGTAGGACTGATCCAATACTTGCAGATGATTGTTGCTGTGGACCTTGAATCTTCGGATCGTTCGATTCATGACCGCTGTATTGATCTGGCTCATTAATTCCATCCATGGAACGGAAAATGGCATACTGATCAACGGAATCTCGTATTCGTCAAATAGATCGATCAGCCGCTGTGGAATCTCATCAAGATAGCGGCCTCGTTTGATCATCATTGCAGAGGTTCCCTGCATACTTCCTGATTTGAATGCTTCTTCAAGACAGTCTGGTTCCTGATCTAATACATACCCTGAGGAAAGAATCAGCTCTTTTCCTTTTGCCCATCGCAGAGCATCAGGTGCTTCAAGGAGGGTTGTTCCCTGAATTTCTTTGTGTAAGCCTGATTTCCCTGCGATAACGTGATAGTCTTTAAAGTATTCTAGTGTCAGTAGCTCTTTGACGGCGATTCCCATTCTTCTTTTCCTCCATTTTATCGTATTTCTTCTATATAATATCTATCTTCTTACATAAAATACAAATATACATACGAAAAAATCCGGCTCCCATTAATAGGAACCGGATGCTTCTTTGCATATCGATTATTCTTCATACATCGGTGTGTATGGTTCTTTATTTCGTTCCTTAAATTCTTTTGTGATCTTCGCTAAGACCTGTGGTTTCGTGAAGAGATCGTAGGCAATTCCTGCTGCCACTTTGGATGCGTACAGGGCTCCCTTATCTCCGATAGAAGTTCCTCCGCTTGCGGTTGCCTGCCATGTATGTGGAGAGCATCCAATCGGCCAGCATGCTGTCGTAAACAGGCAGGTTGGCATGATTCTGCTGACATCTCCAGTATCGGAAGATGCACTAAGTTCTGCTTCTTTCCACTTATCTCTTGGTGAAACACCCAAGATCATTGCTTCATCATAGACTTGGTGAAGATTTTTTTCTTTCTCTATGATACCCTGTTCCACGGTTTTCTGCAACTCTTTTGCAAATTGAAGTTCTTCTTTTGTGTATTTTGGTCCATCTGCTTCGATCAGGTTCGCATATGCAAGGTCTGCAAATGCTTTATTTGTGGATAACTCACAGCATCCACAGCCCATTTCAATATCCACGGTTGTTTCTGTCATCATGGCTGCACCTTGTGCAACTTTCTTTAATCGTTCCATCGTACTTTTGACATCTGTCATATGCGGTGCTCTGACAAAATACCATGCACTTGCTTTGTCTGGCACGATATTTGGTGCAAATCCACCGCTGTCTGTGGAGTAATGGATCCTTGTGCGGTCAATGACATGTTCTCTTAAGTAGTTTGCTCCAACACTCATCAGTTCCACTGCATCTAAAGCGCTTCTTCCCTGTTCTGGGGCAAATGCTGCATGGGAAGAGACTCCATGAAAATAAAAATGTGCGGATGCATTTGCCAGGTATGCATGATCATGCGCCATGTTTGTACTGGATGGATGCCATGTAACGGCAGCATCACATCCATCAAACATGTGGTGATATGCCATTTTTACCTTTCCACTTAGTAACTCTTCTTCCGGACATCCATAGAATCTGACCGTTCCTTTTTGCTTCCCTTTTTCTAAGAAACGTTTGATCACAATGGCTGCAGTTGTGGCTGCGGCGCCTAGCATATGGTGTCCACATCCGTGTCCAACACCATCTTCGGATACCATTTCTCTTGTGACATCTACTTTTTGTGATAATCCAGGAAGTGCATCGTATTCTCCAAGGATTGCGATAACTGGTTTTCCTTCCCCATATTGTGCAATAAATGCATGTTCTAAATGTTCGTTATTTTCAATCGTGAATCCTTCTTCACTCAAAAGTTTTCTTAAGTAATTGGCGGATTCCCTTTCATTTCCAGATAGTTCCGGATGATTCCATAGTGTATGACAGATTTCCTGACACAAAGGTTCTAAGTCTTGTACTTCATCATAAACATCCTGTTTGATCATTTTATCGCCTGCTTTCTATTCCTTTGTTGTATTTTTTAAGGTTGCCATTCCAATGGCAATACTTACGAAGACGCATCCTAATGTTCCAAGCCAGTTTGATGCTCCTGGTAACCAGTTAAAGTATCCCATTCCAATCATGAAATATAAGATGACCGCAAATACAACCATAATGACACTGTGTTTTTTCATTTTCATTCCAAACTGTACTAATAAAGCTCCAAATAAGGCTGGTAATAAGTAGTTTAACGCTGCTTTAATACTTTCTGGAAGCATTGCTAATACAGAAGTTCCAAGGATCGCTCCAATCGTAAGAACAGATACATTAATTACGATAGATACTGCCATTCCAAGAGTTGCAACGACAGATCCTTTTTCTGTTCCTGGCTCTACATCTGCTGCCACCTGTGCCATACTTGCACATGGGATTCTCATATTAGAGATATTTCCAGATAAGAATGCCATATAAGTTCCAGCAGCTCCAACAACTGGGAAGTAAGAGATCGGTTCTACAAACCATAACACTCCAAATGCACTGGCTCCGCTGATAAATGCGGTTAATAATGCAGCTGGTTTTGGTAAGATTCCATAGACAACAGCTAATACAAGTGCTGGAGTAAAGGAAAGAAGAACTCCAAGGTATCCTGTGATCTTACCGATCTTATTGACTTGTGGTACATATTCTTTATTATAATAATCCTGATTGTTCATCGTATCTTCCTCCTGCTTAGACTAATGCTGTAATGATCATGGCTCCAAGAATTGTGATCGTTAAAGACCATTCTTTTAACCATCCGATCTCTTTTTATTTGCAACTTTGGTAAGTACAAACATGATCACGGCTCCAAGCACACATGCTAAGGCATTCTTCCATGCTCCGCTCATTGTGATCTGGTCTGCTTTCATCATCATAGAGTAAAATGGTTTGGATAAATGGCTTGCACACATGGCAGAGAATACACCAATGATGGCACAGGAAGCAATCATTGTCAGTGTTCCTGTATTTCCTCTGGAAACTTTCTTTTCGATCTTATCCATCTTATTTGCAGAGAATGTTGCGAATAACGCCCATCCGATAGAGCAAAGGATCATGGTCCAGACTGCCATTCCTAAAGCTTCTGGTGTTAATGTGTCGGTTCCAAGTTGTACCCCGACAGCGGATGTTCCAAGTCCTGCTGCGATAGATTCAAACATAACGGAACCGATCATAGATAATCTCATCCAGCCGATTGGCCCTCCTACAGATACTAACAGAGAAAGCATCGCACTTAATACAACGATGGATGGTCCGATCGATGTTACCGCACTGCTTTTCATTGCTTTTTTCATCTGTTTATCGTTAAGTCCTAGTTTCTTTCCTGATTTGTAAGCACCCCTTGCGAATAAGACTGCCTGTAAGATGACAAATGCCACTGGAAGTGAACAGGCAAGCCACATTGGAATACTATTTGCGATTTTCATTGCGTCCATATTTTTATCCTCCTTATCGGTCCGTGTGTTTTGTATGCAATTATATTACCTGTTTTGTTGATGAAATGGTATGAAAATTTTTTCACTTTTTATCGAGGTATCTTGGTTTTTGAAGATTTTTATGATGAATTTGTTTATGAAGTGAATTTTTTTCACTCTTCTATCTTTATTTTTTGTAAATTCTGATAACACAACAAAAAGGCGTTAACATTCTAACACCTTTTTATGATCTTTATTCAATTTCTTCTCCGTTTGATGCAATAACTTTTTTATACCAATAAAAAGATTTTTTAGGAGTTCTTTTCAGTGTCCCCTTGCCTTGATCATCCTTATCTACATAGATAAATCCGTATCGTTTCTTCATTTCACCAGTTGAGGCACTGACCAGATCAATACATCCCCATGAGGTATATCCTATAAGATCTACTCCATCTTCTTCAATAGCCTCTTTCATTGCATTGATATGTTCTCTTAAATACTCAATTCGATAATCATCTTCGATGTATCCATTTTCATCTGGCTCATCTACGGCACCCAATCCATTTTCTACAATAAATAATGGTTTTTGATACCTATCGTATAATTCATTCATTGTAATACGAAGTCCTAATGGATCGATCTGCCATCCCCATTCGCTTGCTTTTAGATAAGGGTTTCTTACTGTTGCGAATGCATTTCCTGCTGTCGTATCAATTTCTGGATCTGTGCTTGCACAGCGAGAAGAGTAATAGGAGAATGATATGAAATCCACCGTATTTTCTTTTAACAATCTTTCATCTTCATCTGTTATATCAATCTTTATCTGCTCTTTTTTAAACATTTTCTTTGCATATGCTGGATATTCTCCTCTTGCCTGAACGTCAATAAACAAATAATTTTCCCTATCCTTTTCCATTGCCTTAAAAACATCCTTTGGATCACAACTGTATGCATATGTTTTTCCAGCTGCCAGCATACATCCAATCTGATTATTTTTATCTATTTCATGACCAATCCTAACTGCCATTGCAGATGCTACTAATTCATTGTGGGCTGCCTGATATTTTGCCTGTTTCTGATTTTCTCCTTCTTCAAATACCAGACCAGCCGCCATAAATGGCAGATGCAGGATCATATTAATCTCATTAAATGTAATCCAATACTTTACGATTCCTTTGTATCTGGTAAATAAAATCCTTACCAGTCTTTCATAAAAATTGATCAGTTTTCGGTTTTTCCATCCTCCATATTCTTTGATCAAATGCATTGGACAATCAAAATGTGTGATCGTCACCAATGGTTCGATTCCATATTTTCTACATTCTTTGAAAATATTATCATAAAACTTGAGACCTTCTTCATTTGGTTCAAGTTCATCTCCTTTTGGGAATATCCTGCTCCATGCAATAGACAAACGAAAAACTTTAAACCCCATTTGTGCAAACATTGCAATATCTTCTTTATAATGATGATACATGTCAATTCCCTGCATTGCTGGATAAATATGTTCTTCATCCGGCTCTAACTTTTGTCTCTTTCCAAGGCAGATATCCATTCTGTCTTTTCCAGCCGGAATCACATCTACATTAGCAAGTCCTCTGTTTCCTTCCTGATATCCACCTTCACATTGATTGGCAGCGGTTGCTCCGCCCCATAAAAAATTCTTTGGAAAACTCATTTTCTCTCCTCCTGTTTCTGATACAAAATAATCTCACCATCAATTCCAAAAGGTTCTATTGGAAGATAGTGACTGATTGCATCACCGATCGTCGTTCCAAGCGTATTTGTTACTTCAATTGTCATTTTATTTTTTCCGTCCTGTAAGAAATCTGATATATCAAATCTGTATGGCTTTGATAAACGTACACCTGTTGATTTCCCATTTACGAAAACTTCTACTGTTTCATATGCATTTTCAATTTCTAATACTGTCTGACCCTTTTCCTGTATATTGATGATCGTTTCATATTGAAGTGTTCCACTTACTTTTTCCAATCCTTCAATTTCTTGCACGGTTTCGGCTTGATTTAATGGAAGTTCCTTTTCAAACTCCGGATAAGAAAAACTGTCAGTATAAGAAACACTCCATTCCTGTTTGATTTCTTTTTTGTTCCATTCCTTTTTCTTTGTAAACTCATATAATGCATCATTTGCCGTTATTTCGATATCTTCGTACGGCTTTGTCATCCATAAGATGGTTTCATATGGTGCAAGATTTAAAACAACTTTTTGGTCTGCTGTTTCTAATTTTGTCATAACATTTCTGTATGCATCATACTGATATAATTCTTGTTCCTTTGTTCCTATTTCAATATAAATTTCCTTTGAAATATTTTCATTAAAGAACATCCAGTATTTTGTATCATTCTTCTCGTATTCTCCGATCACCAAGTCTGGTTCTTCATCCTTGATTGCCAAACTCTGGTAATCTTTCAGGCATTTTCCAAGTTGCTTTAATTCCACGCTTTCTGCATAGCTTCTTTCATCATCAATAAAGAGAACTCTAATACCATGTTCTGCAAATTTCTCAATCACTTTTTCGAGGTCTTTTGGCATATATTCTCCATATGGAACAACTAGGACTTCAAATTCTGTCTGATTGATCTTGTATTTGGCACCTGTAATCTCAGCTTGCTTCAAATAATCTCTTGTCACGATATCAAAAGGAATCTGTGATTGTGTCAGAACTCTTGCTGGTTTTTCTACTGGCATATAGTTTCCTGCCCATTCCATCTCTGCTGGATATAAAAGCCCGATCTTTGCTGGATAATGTCCATCCTTCATGATATCCATAATACGATTTACATAATCACTGAAATATTTGAAATATCGAAACTGTGGATTATGTCCATGTGCGTAAAAATGTGGCGGACAGTCAAAGTCTGGAAATGCTTTTGGATTAAATGCATGTGGAACCAGATAATTGATTCCCCGGACCATCAGATGATCTGCAATCCATTTCATTGTCTTTAATCCTTCATTCCATCCATAAGCTCCAAATGCTTCACACATAGCTCTTCCCTTTTTCACAGGATCAAGGTGTGCTGCGGAAGTTGCGAGTTTTGCTAATGCATAATGATAGAACTCCCCATTACTTCCACCTGTGCTGAACGCATCATGATGGTAATTCATTCCAGGAACGATCTGCCCTCCGATCACATCAATTCCTGCAAAGTCCATTTCCTGCTGTCCTCTGAAATAATGTCCGGTTCCATATCCAAGGCGGGCATGTGCTCCATTATCTTCAATGTTATGTCCAAGATACCAGACACCATGTTCTTTGCACCAGTCTGCTAGTATCTTTGTAAAATTTTCATGATACATCTGAGTAATCTTATCCATATACTGGAAACGGATGTCTTTTTCGACTCCATTTGCAGTAACCCATAAAAGCGGCAGGAACTTTTCATCAAATCCAATTTCTTTTTGCAGACCTTTTCTCCATGGTAATACCATCTCCATACGTCCGATAGATGCCTCTGTCCCTTTTGCATTTCCAAATCTTGGCTCATCAGAAAAAAATCCCTGAATCGTTTTTCCAAATTCTTCTTTGTAATATTTGTAATGTGGCTCATAGACTTCATCGATCAAAACCTGTGTTGCTTCTTTTACCAACGGATTTAAATAATCTTTCGTAGCATCTTCCCCACCTTTTCTTGTCTCATATACAACAAAGATACTATATGCTCCTTCTTTTACATCAACCGTTAACAATCTGGTCTTAGAATTGATACATTCTGTAACATCTATCATGCTGTCAATATCAATCTGATCTCCTTCTGATTGCCATGGCGATGTTCTTTTGGCCATATAAACACCCACTATTTCTTCTGAAAAATCTGGTTTATCCCATGGTCTGCCTTTTAAAAGACTTAGATCGATCCTTGCCTTCTTAAGCGGACCATGGATGTCATATCTTCTCATATCAAGATATAGTTTTAAATATTGTGGATATGCTTCTTTGACTTTTCCATTGGCATATCCTGTCGGGAAATGTGAATCATCCAAAATCCACAGCTTCATAGACAATTCTTTCGCTTTCTTTATAATACAGTCTAAATCACTCCACCATCCTTCTTTTACAAATTCTGGGTGTGGACGTGCTTCAATGCATACACCACCCATTCCACTTTCTGAGATTTTTTCCATATATGTTTCTAAAACTTGATGTTCTTCTCCATGTTGCCAAAAAAATGGATATAATGAATTCTTCACGATTCTTCTCCTTTTCAAATATTTATTCTACATTCATGATAACATCGTTTTCTTCGCATGCTCCATTATGACATTCAACTTTTTGATATTCATCACTATTGATCACCAAAGTTACTACGATATCATCAAAATTTGCTGCTTTTATCTTTTCTCTGTCAAATTCGATTAGTTTGTCACCTTTTTGGACTGCCTGTCCATCTTTTACAAAGACTTTAAATCCTTCTCCATTCATTTTGACTGTGTCAATCCCGATATGGATCAGCAGCTGTACATCCTGATCTGAAACCATTCCAACTGCATGTTTTGTTTCTGTTACAGAGCTGATCACTCCATCAAATGGTGCATACACAACTGATTCAGAAGGTCTGATTCCTACACCTTTTCCAAGCATCCCTGATGCAAAAGTTTCGTCTTTAATCTGATCTTGTGGAATTGCAGTTCCTTTGACTGGTGCATAAATTTTTTGTCTTGTTTCTTTTTTATCATTTGTTTTTTCTGTAGTTTCAATTTCTTCTGCTTCGTCTTTACTGTTTGTTGTAAAAATAAATGACACAACCGCTGCAATAGCAAATGCAACAACTGCACATATGATAAATCCATAAAAACTGATGTCAATTCCTTTTGGATTGATCATTGCTGGAATTCTAAAGATTCCATCTCCTGCATAGACATACATTTTTCCACCGAGTGCTCCAAGAATTCCTCCTGCAACCCCTCCTCCGATCATTCCTGCTGCGAATAATCTGATGTTTGTAAGTGCAATAGAGTAAATCGTAGGTTCTGTAACTCCACATAATGCAGATACCATGTTACCCAATCCCATACTCTTCTTTTCCTGATCCTTATTTTTAAGAGCATATCCTAATGCTACTCCTGCAAATGCCCATACAGATAACCCCATGATTGCATTCACTGGATCGTATCCTAAAGAAAACAGGTTATTCATTAAGATCGGAATAAATGCCGTATGTAATCCAAGTAAAACAACTAACTGCCAGCAGGCTCCGATCACAATTCCTCCAATTAATGGACTAACTCCAAAGATTCCCATAACTGCCTTGGAAAGCAGTGAAGATAAGATGTTCATAACTGGTCCTAAAACAAGCCATGCTACAGGTACTGTAATGATCACTACGAATGTTGGCACAAAGATCAACTGTAATACAGAAGGTATGATCTTCTTTGCCAGTTTTTCTAATTTAGATGCAAAAAATGCTGCTAATAAAATTGGCAGAAATGTATTTGCGTAACTTACAGATGTTACATGTAATGTAAGGAATGTCATTCCGCCTTTTGCACTAACTGCAGTTAACAGATTCGGATATAAAAATGCTCCTCCGATCACTGCTGTTACATAAGGATTACAATTGAAAAT
Organism: Eubacteriaceae bacterium; assembly: GCA_902362875.1. GTDB lineage: Bacteria > Bacillota > Clostridia > Lachnospirales > Lachnospiraceae > Anaerostipes. Next base: position 15,134 of record CABIYF010000008.1, read on the forward strand.
CTTTCCACATGTGAATCCAACTAAGATTGGCATGAAATACATAACGGCATCTGCTGCTGCATATAAAAGAATATACGTTCCATCTGTTGTCTTGAGTACACCTGCCGTTGTTAAGATCACTAAAAGTCCTTTGATGATTCCACTTGCTACTAATGGTCCGATCATCGGCATGATACAGCCAGCAATCGTCTTAAAAAAGCGATTCCATAAACTTCCTTCTTTGACTACTTTATAAGAATCTTTATCCGCTGCCTTACTATCTGTCAAATCTGCTTCTTTTTTTACATAGTCAATGAGGTCACTTACGTTTGTTCCAATGATGACCTGGTATTGTCCACCTTGATTCATCACACCTTTTACTTCCTTAATGGAAGCTACCTTTTCTTTGTCTGGAATACTATCATCTTTCAGCACAAAACGCAGTCTTGTCATACAATTACCAACACTGATAATATTCTCTTTTCCCCCTACAGCTGCTACAATTTCTCTTGCAAGCTGTGTATAATCAATTTTTGCCATGCTTTTTCCTCCATTTTGATTTGATGTTTTGCAAAACAAGTTTATCTGACAGATCCTATTCTTTATTATACAGATATTCCGTAGAAATATAATAACGGAATCATTCAAAAACATTGACCATTTCCACACTATTTGTTATCCTTAAAAAAAGAAAAAGTTTTTAGGAGATCATATAAATGGATTATGAAACAATGAATCAAAAAATGTTTGAATTATCAGAAAGTGAAAAACGTTATCTGCATGGTGACAGTTTTGATGGATGGAAAAACGTTCCAACGCAAACGCTTGATAAGCATACTGTATACAGGATTCCTGGCCTTGATTATGACCTTTCTTCTCATTCAAAAAATGATGAAATTTATTCTTTGATCGGCTCTCACAATTTATTATTGAAACGAAATTCCAGATTTAATGAAGTTCCTGAACATGTTCATTCTTATATTGAATTAAACTATGTATATTCCGGAAACTGTCCTCAAACAATCCATGGAAAGAAAATTACATTGACCAAAAATCAAGTTCTTTTGATTGATACAGACTGCCCTCATTCTATTTCTTATCTTTCTGAAAGTGATATCATGATCAGCCTTATGATCTCAAAGGAATTTTTAAAAGATCATCTATTTGGGCAGTTTTCTAAAGAAAGTATTCTTTCCAGATTTTTTATCAATGCGATCACTGAAAAAACTGATCATGACCATTATTTATTATTTCATTCTGAAAATGACCGTCGAATTTCTTTATTTTTTCAAGAATTTCTCTGTGAATGTTTTGATCCGTCTATTAATTCCAAAGATATTCTTCGGCACCTTTTTTATGTCATCATTGCACAGTTAATCAATATCTACGAAAATGATATCTCACAAGGCCAAACCTCGGATTCCCAGAATTATGCATCTTCAATCATTCGTTATATCGAAGAACATTACAAAACCTGCACTCAGCAGAGCGTATCTGAATATTTTCATATCAGTCCCAATTATGTATCGAGAGTGTTAAAAAAGTATATGGGATTTACTTATATGCAGCTTATTCACGAAAAACGGCTGACCGTAGCCGCACAACTGTTAACTCACAGTTCTTTGTCTGTTACAGCGATTGCAAATGAGATTGGTTATGAAAATGTATCATTCTTTTATAAAAAATTTTATCAGAAATATCATTGCACGCCAAAAGAATATAAAATAAAAAAATCATTATAAAAAGCATAAAAGGACAGTATGTTCACATATGATATGACTGTCCTTTTTCTTATAAATTATCTTTATTTTCTTCATAAACTTGCGGAAGGATTACTGCTAAATTTGTGAATTCTTTGATATTGTGTGCAAATAATCCTTGTGGTACGATTTCTGGAATCTTTGCTCCTTCTGGAAGTGTTTTTATGATTTTTCCATCGACAATTCCCATTCCTATCCAGAATCTCGAACAAAACATTACTCCATCTTTGTATGGATACCATTTATGTGTCATAGCTGCTGCACAACTGCTTTCACCGATCGCACATACCATAGAACTGCATTTTGAAGTTCCAATATTACGTTCATCATATCCAAAATCTTTTGGACGTTTAAAATTTAGTTTAAGAAATTCTGGTCCTGGTCCGACATCTTCCATAATATAATGACTGACTCCCCATGTCTTTTCTCTCATCGGAACATTTGGATCACAGACATAATCCACGCGGTCTGCTCTTGCAAAATAGTGATCTTCTGGATCCCAGATCTTATAACGAAGATCAGAACCTACACTATGCCATGGAAACCACCAGTCAAGCATCTCTACTGTGACTCCTGGCATATATGTTTCATTACATACAAAGCCTGTACCATCTTTCATCACACCAAATCCGATCTGGCAGTAATTATCATCTTCTCCTTTTAAGAATAAATCTTTTTCTTCAAAGGAAACCATTTCTGTTTTTGATGGTCCCTGCTTTAAAATTTCCAGTTTTTCTTCTGGAACTGGTGCTAATTCCTGTTCAAAAAAGCGATAATAGGACAATTGTTTTTCTTCTTTACTTACTCCGACTTTTTTCATTTTTTATGACTTCCTTTCTCTTTATTTTTAAATACCTTGACCATTTTTCTCTGGACAATATCTACAAATACACCAACATACCAAATTCCTGCAAGCATTGCTGCAGCGATCTGTACAGGCGTTGATCCAAGATGTCCCCATCCCATTGGTGCAAGAATTGTAAGCCCAACGGCCCATCCACATAACCATGCTGGTGTAAAGATCCATTTTGGAAAACAGGCTGAAATCAATACTGCTAGTCCTCCTAAAATAAATAATGTTATAAACAATTCCATATCTGCATTAAAATTCATTATATCCATAATTTTTAATGCAAAGACTGCCCAGAAATCTCCAAGTAAAAATCCGATAGAAATCTTTACTGCATCACTTCTCTTATTCCCATTCGTGACGTAAAGTCCGGCACAGATCAATGCGACTGCACCGGTACTTACATTGATATGAGGGGCGATCACTGCCCATATTGGAGGAAAAAGAGCAATACAAAATGCTAGAGTCAACACTTCAATTGTTATTTTATGTTTCAATTATTTTCTCCTCTGCCTCGTTTCAATCAATTTCTATTACATCATAATTTAGATGATTTCCATTGCGGCTGTCCATCCTTCACGAACAGAATCTCCAATCTGTCTAGCATGAACACAATCTCCAATCTTCCATACCAGAATATCCTTTTCATTGATCACTGCTTCTAAAGCTTCTGTGCTGTGATTTCTTCTTCCCATTGCATTGACTACTGTATCCGCTTTCAGCGTAATTTCTTTTCCATCCTGCTCGGCTGTTACAAAATCTTTTCCGACTTTTGTTACTCTGGCATTGACTTCATATTTTCCACCATGTTCATCGATGAAATCATGGACCGCTGTTCTATAAAGTCCTGTGATATCTGGCATCAGGGCAGCTTTCATTTCTACGATCGTTGTTTTCACTCCATGATCAATATAGTCTGCAGCAGCTTCACATCCAACGAGTCCTCCACCTAAAATGATCGTGCTTTCACCAAGTCCTTTAAAATCATTATTGTACACTTCCATTGCTGTCACAGCATTTTCAATTCCTTCGATTGGAAGAATCAGATCATCAGAGCCAACCGCAAGGATCACTGCTTCTGGATTGATCTCTTTGATCATTTCTGGTGTTACTTCACAATTTAATCTTACATCTACTGGACGTTTCTTAACTTCACGGATTAAAAGATTTTTGAAATTACGGATATCTACTTTGTGGTCTGTGTGGTCTGTAAAATTGATCAGTCCTCCAAGAACTTCTGATTTTTCACAGAGAATCACCTGATGTCCTCTGTCAACTGCTGTGATTGCTGCCTGCATTCCTCCACAGCCACCACCTACAACAAGCACTTTACGGCTTACCTGTGGTTTTGGCATTTCATCTGGTAATACTTTATGATGAGATGCTGGCCATACATCATAAGGATTGATCGTACAAGAATCCAGTGGTGGAAATTTTACTGTCCAGATTTCTGTTTCATGTTCTCCAGATGGACCTGGATAGCATCTTCCACAACGTAAACATCGTCTGATCTCATCAGCATGCCCTTCTTTTGCTTTGTTTGGGAACGCAGGATCAGCAAAGAACTGTCTTCCCATAGATACCATATCTACTTTTCCAGCTTTGATTGCTTCTTCTGCCTGTTCTGGGGAATTGATTCCACCGACAACAGTTACTGGAACTGATACATTTTCTTTAATCTTGGCTGCTGCATCTATATTTAGTCCATGTGGCGCATAAGCCGTACTGAATTCCCTGCTTCTTGAAGAACTTAAATAATGTCCACAAGATACATGGATCATATCGATATATGGTTCACACATCTTACAATATCTGATGGCATCCTCTAATTCCAAACCACCTTTTAGATGTTCAGAACTACTAACCCTGATCTCAATCATAAAATCAGGTCCCATTGCTTCACGTACACGTTTTAACAGATTTACCGTAAATCTTGCTCTGTTTTCAAAAGATCCTCCATATTCATCGGTTCGTTTATTATACATTGGAGATAAAAATTGCGCCGGAAGCCATCCATGTCCACAATGGATCATAATTCCTTCCCATCCTGCTGCCTGAAACCATTTACATGCTGTCACATAATCTTCATAACAGTCTAAGATTTCTTCTTTTGTAAATGCATCAACATGTGTTCCATCAGAAAGATCCTTCTCAGATGGCCCTTTAGGATTGATTCCATCTCCAATATTTGTCTTAATCTCTCCACAAGAAACTAGTTCACCAACTGGAAGAGCTCCATAACTTTTGATCATTTCTGCTGTCTTCTTAATGATATTAAAAATTCTGTCATCTCTTGAATTATAATCTACATATGGTTCAAATGGGAATCTTTTATCATATTCATGATTTGGACTGATTTCTCCAAGACAGACGATTCCTGCTCCGCCTTTTGCTTTTGCCTCTAACATACGATATGCTTTTTCATTGACTGGCTGAGTATATCCAAATGGATCATCTCCTTCCATAAAATGCTCAAATGCAAATAATGCTGGAGAAGCTTCAATACGGTTTTTAACCGTTTTAGAACCGATTTTTAATGGTTCAAATAAATTTGGAAAATATTGATTTCTTTCTGACATAATCTATTATCCTTTCTTAAAAAAATTATTAACTTTGTTATCTTGACTTTAACAAAAATTTGTCAATCTCATCAATCATCAGCTTTCTTTCAACTGTTTTATTTTGCAATAATTCCAACACATTTGTTGCATTGTATAGATTAAAATACATTTTTATTTCTTATAAAGTATAATAATTATATTATCTTTTCTTTGTATTTGTATGATATAATAAGAGTAATTTACAGAAAGGACTAACTACCATGGATCAACGTGCTAATCGAATGAAAACACTGATCATAAACACTTTTTTTGACTGTCTTGAGGAGCTTGATTTTACTCAGATAACAATCGGAAAGATTTCTGATCAGGCTATGATCAATCGCTCTACTTTTTATCGTTATTTTTCTGACAAATATATTCTGAGGGATACGATTGTTGATGATATTGTTAAAGACTTTGCCGACCATATGGAAGTTGATTTTCTGCATATGGATATAAAAAATAAAGATCATACCAAAACTCTAGAATATGGTCTTTCTCATCTTTGTACAAAGAAAAGAGAATTAGAACTTTTGTGGAATCAACCAACTCTTGGTCGAAATGTCTTTGATGAAATGATTGATGCTGGTGCTTCTAAAGTAGAAAATGAGATCAAAAATCATAAGACGATCTCTCCTGAAAAGAAGGCTCTTGCTGACTGGTATGCAAAACTTCTTGTCAATAATTATCTTGTAACTGTCCGTTGGTGGTTTTCTCACAGTAATACAGTCAGTGCAAGTCAGATTACAGAAATGATGGAACGTCATATGATATCTGGGACGATTTCTACACTGCTATCATAATAAAATTCCAATTAAAATATCATGTTCAAAAAGAAAAACTACCATTTTCTCTTAATATCTAAGATATAAATGATAGTTTTTCTATTTAAATTATATGGATGTATAAAGGATAGCTATTTATTTTTCATAAAGAAATTCTTCTTTTAAGTCTACATTGAAATCTTTTGCCAGATGTCTGAAGTTATCTGGTGTGATCGTCTGTAATTTATCTGGTCTTACGGCTAAGACTTTTAATAAGATAGCTGCTGCCTTTTCGATTGTGTGCATCAGACCGAATGTGTTATCAAAGTCTTCTCCAGAGCAGAAGATTCCATGGTGTGCCCAGATGATCGCATCGTATTTTTTCATTAATTTGCTGGATTCCACAGCGATGTCTCTTCCACCTGGAACCATCCAAGGGATCACTCCAATTCCATCTGGGAAGATAACTGGGCATTCTGTCATCATTTCCCATAGTTCTCTTGTAAATACTTTGTCATCTAATGGAAGAACGAATGTTAAGGCGATGACATTTGGCACATGAGAGTGATAGATCACTCTGTGAAGTCCGTTTGTTGCTTTCTTCTTTACTTCGTGATTCATTAAGTGGGATGGCAGTTCACTTGTTGGAACTCCACCATCTACAAGTCCCCATACGATTCGATACTGTTTTCCTTCGGAATCAATTTCTACGATCGCAATATTCTTTTCTGGTGCTAATGCTACGTTTCTGAAATATTTTCCAGAACCTGTCACTAAGAAATATTCTCCTGCAAGGTCAGGAACTTCTGTTCCGATGTCTGTAAATTCTTTATCATAAGTAAACTGGTCTTTGACCTGTTCTACTTCTTCTGGTTTCATACGGTAGCTTGCATTTCCACCATTTCTTTCATGGAATCCTAAAGCGTAACCGTCATCACACATTCTGATAAATCCCTGTACAAATTCTGCTTCTGTTACTTTCATTTTCTATGTCTCCTTCTATCTACCAATTATTTACGTTTTGCTAATACTTCTGTTTCGTATGCTTTGATCTCGTCAAACCATGCTCCGTCCACTGGTACGTTGCATTCTTCACAATACTGCGCCCAGATATCTCCAAATGGCAATGTTTTTGTTTCTTCCTGACGAACCATCAGTTCTGTAAAATTTCCTTCATCCTGTAATTTCTTAAGATCTTCATTTGGTGTTACTAATGCCATTAATAATGCTTTCTGGAAGTTTCTATATCCTACAGTCCATGCAGAAATACGGTTGATACTTGCATCAAAGTAATCTAATGCCATTTTGACTCTATTTTCTAATCCACCGCAACGTACGATTTCTTTTGCGATTTCTCTTGTTTCATCATCAAATGCCACAACATGGTCAGAATCCCAACGAATTGGTCTTGTTACATGAAGGGCAATCTCTGGGAAGAATGATAATAATGCTGGAATCTTATCAGATACAACTTCTGTTGGATGATAATGTCCGTTATCCATTAATGGAATGCATTTATCTTTGTTCATTGCTGCATATGTTAAAGCAAATTCTGCACTTCCTGTTGTGTATGCTTCTACTCCAATTCCAAATACTTTGGATTCGATACATGGTTTTACAAGATTAAAGTCATATGGCTCTGAAAGGATCTGGTCAATAGAATCTTTGTAACGCATTCTTGGTCCCATGCGGTCTGCTGGAATATCTTTAAATCCATCTCCTGTCCAGATGTTCATGACACAAGGGATTCCTGTTTCTTCTGCGAAGTACTGGGAAATTCTGATACATGCTTTTCCGTGTTCGATCCAGAATTTTCTTACTTCTTCATCTGGGCTTGATAATGTTAAACCGTCTTTGATGTTTGGATGTGAGAAGAATGTTGGGTTAAAGTCAAGTCCCATTCCTCTTTCTTTGGCAAATTCTACCCAGCGTTTGAAATGTTTTGGCTCGATCTTATCTCTGTCTACATATTCTCCGTCTTCAAAGATCGCATAACTTGCATGAACGTTGATCTTCTTTGTTCCTGGCATCAGGCTCATTGCTTTGTCCATATCTGCAAATAATTCTTCTGGTGTTCTTGCAACTCCAGGGTAGTTTCCTGTTGTCTGGATTCCTCCTGTCAATGGTCCATCCTGATCAAATCCTTTGACATCATCTCCCTGCCAGCAGTGAAGGGATACTGGTGCTTTTTTTAATGTTTCGATGGCTTTATCTGTATCTACTCCGATTTTTGCATAGATTTCTTTTGCTGATTCATATCTTTCTTTTACTGTCATAATCTTTTCTCCTATTTTTATTTAAATTATTAACTATGGCTGATATTTTTTAATTTCAAATGATTCACTGATGCATTTTCTTGCATCTTTTAAATCTTTAAATTCTTTGTTCGCTAACATCTGTACAGCAAGATTTCCGATTGCTGTTGCTTCCGCTGGCCCTGCGTAGATCTCACATCCTGTTTGTTTTGCTGTGATCTTATTTAAATACTCTGCATTGGCTCCACCACCAACAACATAGACTCTCTTATATTTCTTTCCTGTATGTTCTTCCATCTGTTTGATCGTATCACCATAACATTTACCTAAACTGTTATAGATCACAGATGCAACTTCCCATTCGTTTTGTGGTACTTGCTGACCTGTCTCTTCACAATATTTCTTCACTGCACTGATCATGCTTTTTGGTGCTAAAAACATATCATTGTTACAATCAACGATGGATGGGATCGTTTGTTTTGATGCCATATCACAGATGTATGCGAAAGAATATTCTGCTTCAAATTCTTTCTTTACGGACTGGATCATCCATAATCCCATGATATTCTTTAAATAACGGAATCTATGATCGTATCCACCTTCATTTGTGAAGTTATCCTGCATACTTTCTAAGGTACAATCTGCATCCAGAAGTTCTGTTCCCATTAAAGACCATGTACCAGAACTGATGTATAACTGGTCATCTTCTACAGTTGGAATTGCGACAACCGCAGATCCTGTATCATGGGTTGCTGGTAAGATGACTTTACATGAAAATCCTATTTCTTCTTCGATTTCTTTACTAAAATCACCTACGATAGTTCCTGGATCAGAAATCTCTCCGAAAATCTTTTCTGGATATCCCAGACGTTTGATCAAGTCAAAATCCCAATCATTTGTCTTTGGATTTAACAGCTGTGTTGTTGTTGCATTTGTATATTCTGTTTTCTTAACTCCTGTTAATAAGAAGTTAAAATAATCTGGGATCATCAACATGTTTTCGGCCTGTTCAAATAACTGTGGTTCCTGCTGTTTGACTGCCATCAGCTGATAGATCGTATTAAAGATCTGTTTCTGGATTCCTGTTCTTTTGTACAGGTGTTTCAATGAAATCTCTTCATATACTTTTGTATCCATTCCTGTGGTTCTGCTGTCTCTGTATCCGTAAGTTTTCCCAAGAACCTTGTCATCTTTATCTAGCAGAACATAATCAACCGCCCATGTATCGATTCCCATGTAAGAAGGAATTTTTCCTAATTCTTTACATTTTTTAAGGCCTTCTTTGATCTCATAAAATAATGCATCAACATTCCAGCAAAGACTTCCATCCACTTCTTCCATTCCATTTGGGAATCGGTAAATTTCTTCTAATTTCATTTTTCCATCTTCGATCGTTCCAAGCATATGTCTTCCGCTTGATGCTCCGATATCAATGGCTAAATAATATTCGCTCATGATTCTCTCCTTGTCTAAATTTCCTAATTTAAATCTCTTAATCTAAATGAAATACCAGATTCAGATCTTTGCTGACAGGACTGTTATCTTCATTGGTTTCCATAATATCTGCCATAAAATCCCACCATTTACGGTTAATCTTTGTATCTGCACTCTGTGCCCATTTTTCTTCATCTTCAATTTCGATATATCCATATAAGACATCGGTTTCTGGATCTAGATAAATAGAATAATTTTTTCCTCCATATTCATGGATCATATCTTTCATTTCCGGCCATAACTGGTTGTGTCTTTTTTCATACTCTTTTTCCATTCCTGGATATAATTTCATTTTAAAACCTTTACAGATCATTTGCTAAATCCTCCGCTCCTGTTACATTGCCTTCTTTTTCGGCATATCCATATTTTAAATAAGTTGCTAATCCACCTAATACGAAATAAACGATGGTAATTGGGAAGGAATATGTTTTCCACTGTAATACGCTAGCTTTCCCTAGAAATACACTGATCGTAAAGATTGCAAATGCTGCCAATACAACATAAGATGCTCTTGCTGCTAATTTTTGTAATCCAGGGTTCTTTGATACGTAATTTACCTGTTCTTCATCTTCCTCTTCCTGAATCTTTTCTAATTCTTCCATAACTTTCTTTTCTTCTTCTACCTGTGCACTATAATCATCTCTTGCACCCATATTTAATGCTAAGATAACATAAGCGATCATTGCGATCAGATATGTTGGCAGGAATAAGAAATAGGAATGTATCGTTCCTGTGATCGTCATGTAACTTACAAATGCAAGTGACAATAACCAAGCGATCAGCCCTGCGTAATTGATCTTTAATCCTTTATAAGATGCCCAGCATCTTGTTCCACCTAATTTTGGAATAATCCAGTGTTCTGCAAATACAATCGCTCCAATTGCTGGTACTACTAATACAATGATATTTACGATCGTCATGATATTCATTGTGATTGGGAAACATCCGACCAATGTCATGACTGCTCCTACACCATATGTAACTTTCTTTGGTGATATTTTTGTAAAAATTGTTTCATATGCAAGACTTGCACGATAAATACTTGGGTTTGCTGTTGTCCATCCTGCGATGATAACCGCTAGTAATCCGGTTGCTCCAAGAACTGCACTTGTGATCGCTCCTGAATCCAGGATCAATAATGACTTATTTAATAAGATAGAAGCTGTAGCTCCCATGATTCTAGCACTTCCCCATGCAAAGAAATGCCCGATAAACATTCCATAAGATGTAACAAATCCGTATTTTGGTGTTTTTGCATAACGGAATAATGCCATATCGTTTAATCCACCGTGATATGCAAGGTTACACATCCATGCAAATCCTGCAACATGGAACATAGTAAGTTTTTGTCCACCCTTGATGACTGCACCGCTCCACACACTTGTGTTCATCAGATTCATGAAATCTCCAAAACTATGAAGATTTGCTGCTCCTGTTGCTCTGATCAACTGTGGAATAACTACAAAGAATCCTGCCATAAACACGACGATCATCCATGGAACACAGACAGATGAGAATTTAGCAACTGCCTCAAATCCATTTGCTGCTACTAATGTTACAATGATTCCAAGTACGATAACGACTAATACAAATTTAATATCTGTTGGATACCATTCTGTCTGTAATTTGATTCCAAAGATTTCCCTGACTGCTGAGGCCGATACGGTTAACATCGATGCCGCCATTGCTATAGAGGCAAGTCCCCAGACAATGTTATAAATCTTTTGCATGTAAGGTCCCATAACCTTCTTCAAGTAAGAATACAATGTTAATCTTGTATCAACACCGATCGGTGCACAGATCAATGCATATGTTAATGTTGCCAGGATATTTCCGATAAACAAGCCGATGAAAATATCTGTTGCCTTTACTCCTAATGTAACTAATGTTGCCCCGATTACGAACTCAGTAGCTGCGATATGTTCTCCTCCATAGATTCCGAAGAAGTTTCCAAGACCTGAAACATTCTTTTTGGAAATCGGACGATCTTCCATAGGAATCGCTGCTGCCATGGCTTTATAATTTTTTGCCATCGTTTCTTCCTCCTTTTCGATTCGTGCTCTTCATTTGATGACTTTATTATATCTTTCATCGAGCAAAAAAATTAGGACACAGCTTGACGAAAACTGTGTCCTAATTTTGCAATTATGTAATTTTTTTGTCCTTATTTGCTTTGCTTCCGATATTCTTTTGGTGATATCTGATATTTCTCTTTGAATTTGCGGTAGAAATAACTGCTGTTTTCATAACCACATGCTACCATGATATCTGCAATCGGCAGATCTGTCTCACTTAAGAACATACTTGCTTTCTCAAAACGTTTCTCTTGTAGTAGTTCTTTAAATGTATGCCCTGTCTCCTGTTTAATCGTTCTTGATAGCACGGATAAAGACTGGTTTAAATCTTCCGCAAGATCTGTAAGGTTAGCATCCCGATAGTGCTGATTGATGTATCTCATCGTTGTCTCGATCAGGATATCATGATAGTTCATTTGTGTATTCTTTTGTGCCGTTTCAATTCTGTTAATGATCTGCAAAAAGACCAATCCCATTGTATATTGATTGATCATTTCATGGTTTTTTTCATTCGTAAACAGATTCAGGGCAATATTTTCCATCAGATTATCTACCACTGGTTCATGTCCTAATTTAAAATAAAGATATTTTGACCCCGTATCATTATTTCTTAACACGCTGACAAGAAATTCTGCCAGAATATTGTCTTTATTAAGCATTCCAAGTGGGATATCAAAGAACTCTGGGAGTGCCATAAAATTAAGACCAATATCATGAATTCCAGCTTCTTCAATGCTATGTTTTACTTCTTTATTCAAAAACAGGATATCTCCTGCTTCCATGACAATCCGTTCTCCTTCGATCCAGTTTGCGATCGTCCCCTGACAGACGTATAAAATCTCAATATAATTATGTCCATGTTCCGGGAAATCCACGAAACGGCAGTGTTTGCGTACACTTAAATACTCTCCCTGCCGGATCAGTCTCTTTGCGTCCACTTCGAATTTATCTTTTGATGAATAAATGTCCCATACGACCTGCTGCTTTTCTCCAGATAAAACTCTCTTTTCTTCGTCGGTGATCAGTTCTAATTCTTTTATAATTTCTTGCCGCATAGATTTTCTCCTTTTTAATCTGTACACATATTTTTATGATCATGACAACAGAAAAAGCACAGATACATCCTGCACCTGTGTTTTCCTTTGAGTTTTCATTATGTGACATACTCCCACCACTTAAATCCCTGATTTTGAAGTGGGGGCTTCTTGTTCAATGCCTCTACTGAGCCAAGTATCTACAAGCTATCCTCGCGTGCCCCGCGATTCTTTTGCCCGGACACGGGCGTGTTTTCTTATTATCCAACTGTCCGGATACGGACAGTTTATGCTGTCAACATCCTTCTTGCCTCTTCACGGATGTTAATCGCTGCATTGCGATCTCTGTCCATCTCATTTCCACACTCACAGTGATAAACTCTTTCGGATAATTTCAGCTCTTTCTTTATCCTTCCACATTTACAGCATTTTTTACTGGAAGGAAAGAAACGGTCTACCTTTACCATTTTCTTTCCCTGCCACGCCAGTTTATAGTCCAACATTTCCCTGAACAGTCCATATCCATTATCCTGTACGCTTTTTCCGAAGTGCATGCACTGACCCATTGCTTTCATATCGATATCTTCCACCGCAACTGCATCATAACTGTCTGCGATCTTCCGGCTGAGTTTGTGCAGATGATCTCTTCGCTTATTTCGTATCTTTTCATGACATCTGGCAACTTTCTTTTTCTGCAGTTCATAGTTATGGCTTCCTCGTACACATCTTGACAACTTTCGCTGCTCCCTCGCCAGTCTTTTTTCATTTTTTCTGAAAAAACCTGCTTCTTCCGTCTCGATCTTTTCTGAAAACACTGCCATCCCCTGCATTGCATAATCTATCCCAAGTATCTTTGCAGTACTATAGTCTGGTTCAGCTGCTTGGTTTTCACAGCTGTATCCTTCATACAGCAGACTTGCAAAATATTTTCCAGATGGTTCCATACTGACCGTCACTGATTTCAACCGAAGACCTTCTGCTGGCTCCCTGTGCTTTTTCATGGCGATCCATTTTAATTTCGGAAGTCGGATCTTCTTACTTTCCACCAGGATATTTCCATTGACCACATTCGTTGTATAGCTGTTTCTGGAATGATGTTTTGACTTGAATCTTGGAAATCCAGTCTTGGGATCCCGAAAAAAATTCTTATATGCCTTTTCCAGATGAAGCTGGACATTTGCCAGTGCCAACGAATCTACTTCTTTCAGAAATGGATATTCCCTTTTATACATGGCTGGTGTGTTTTTTAACATTTTCTTTGTCTTATCATACTCTCGAATCTTATCATTAAGCATCTGATTGTACAGAAAACGACAACAGCCAAATGTTTTGCCAAGAAGTATCTTCTGTTCTTCTGTCGGATAGATTCGGAAACGATATGCTATGTTCAATACTTTTTCTCTCCCTGGGTTTCAATGTATTGACGGATCACTTCTACTGGAGTGCCTGCTACTGGCACTTTTATAAGCATTGATAAATTTACTAAGTTCTGTCCTCGGCTGTGCACGGAACATTACATGCACATGATCAATGTCATGATTCTATTATACCATGGATCACTCTATCGAACAAGTGTTCTTTTCGTTTTTACGCAATTCATCTCCCACCTGCAGAGGAAGGAGAATTCTTGCTATATTATGTTAAATGGGTGTTCATGTGTTTATGGTTTTATTATAGCAGATTTAAAACTTTACAATAGGACCTTTTTTTCTTTTTTTATGTCTTTATTTTACTTTTTAATAACATTAGTGCTTTCTTTTCAATCCTGCTTACATAGGATCTTGAAATATGAAGTTTTTTTGCTACTTCTTTTTGTGTCATTGGTTCTCTTCCATAAAGTCCATAACGCATGATCAGTGTCTTCTTCTCCTTATTCATCTCCATTTTCTCTAATTCTTCATAGATTCTTTTGATATTTTCTTTCTGCTCGATCTTTTTGATCAAATCCGTTTCCTGTGTTCCTAGAATATCTAACAGATGGATCTCGTTTCCTTCTTTATCTATCCCGATTGGCTCATAAAGGGATGTGTTCTTTGATGTTTTCTTTTCCTGACGAAGCATCATCAATAATTCATTTTCAATACATCTTGCCGCATATGTGACCAGCCGATGCCCTTTATTGATATCATACGTATTAATTGCTTTGATTAAGCCAATCGTACCGATTGATATCATATCTTCCTTTTCCCGTTCCAGATTATGATATTTTTTTACGATATGTGCAACTAAACGAAGATTGTGTTCCACTAACAGATTTCTTGCATTCAGGTCTCCCTGGCGGCTTAGGAGCAGATAACGTCGTTCTTCCTGTGGTGATAAAGGTTGTAAAAACTCTTGCAAAAGAAAAGCACCCTTCTAAGCCTTTTTATCATAATATGATATGTGGCTTAGAAAAGTGCTTTTCCATCTTTATTCTGAAATCTTTGTCAAGAAATCTTAATTCTCTTCTTCGACCTCTTCTCTTCTTCGAAGCAGGTATCCTTCTTTGATCTCTTCTCCAAAATCAACATATACCATCTGTTTTGGATGTGGTGCGGATTCCATAGATCTTCCGTCTTCATCCTCAATTGCTTTCACAACAACTTCTTTGTTTGTTCCATCTGGAATCATAACTTCAATTGTCTCTCCCACAGAGAATTTATTCTTCTGTTCTAAGAGTGCATATCCTTTATCGTTATGTCCCTGAACGATTCCGATATATGTGCAGTTTTTGATATAAGTATTGCTGTCATAGATCTGTGATGTCTCGTCTGTTTTTCCAAAATAGAATCCTGTTGTAAACTGACGGTATGTGCATTTTGCGATCTCTTCTTTGTAATAATCCATGTTTGCTTTGTATTTCTCTACGGATTCTTTACAGTCATCGATTGCTTTTCTGTATGTTCTTGCAACCGTTGCAACATACAGTGCTGTCTTCATACGTCCTTCGATCTTCAAGCTATCGATTCCTGCATCTAAGATCTGGTCGATGTATTCGATCATATTTAAGTCTTTGGAGTTAAATATATATGTTCCGCGTTCATTTTCATACACTGGCATATATTCTCCTGGTCTTGTCTGTTCCATTACAGAGTATTTCCATCTGCAAGGATGTGTGCATTCTCCACTGTTTGCATTTCTTCCTGTGAAGTAGTTGCTTAACAGGCATCTTCCAGAATGGGAAATACACATTGCTCCATGGATAAATGATTCGATTTCCATATCATCTGGGATGTGAGCACGGATATCTTTGATCTCATCTAAAGATAATTCTCTTGCAGATACAACACGGCTTGCTCCCTGATCATACCAGAACTTATATGTCGCATAATTAGTGCTGTTTGCCTGTGTACTAATATGACGGTCGATATCTGGACAAACTTCTTTGGCGATCATAAAGACTCCTGGGTCAGAAATGATCAGTGCATCTGGTTTGATTTCTTTTAATTCTTCAAAGTATTTTCTAATTCCTTCAAGATCTTCGTTATGTGCAACGATATTGGCTGTAATATAAACCTTCACTCCATGTTTATGTGCAAATTCAATTCCTTCTTTGACATCTTCCATAGAGAAGTTTTTCGCTTTTGCACGAAGTCCATACATCTCTCCTCCGATATAAACAGCGTCTGCACCATATAATACAGCAACTTTTAATACTTCTAAATTACTTGCTGGAATTAATAATTCAACGTCTCTCATTCGTTATTTTCTCCTGTCTTGATACTGATTGCTACACCATCACCGACTGGAAGGATCGTTGTCTCTAACTGTTGGTGATTCTTGATCGTATATAAATAATCTCTCATTCGTTTGTGGATCGTACGGTCTCTTCGTTCGATCGCATAGCGGGATTTGGCGACATCACCATCCTGAAGTACATTATCTGAGATCAAAACACCTTCTGGTGCTAATAATCTTAGTACGTCTTCAAGAAAATGAATATATTGTCCTTTCGCTGCATCCACAAAAATAAGGTCATAACTTCCATCCAGTTCTTTTAAAATCTCGATTGCATCACCTTCTAACAAAGTGATCACATCTTCTTTTTCCTGGCTCTTAATATTCTCTTTTGCTTTCTTGATTCGTTTTTCATTTCGCTCAATGGTTGTGATCGTTCCGCCTTCCGGCTGGTAACGATTCATATAAAGAGAAGAAAATCCAACTGCAGCTCCAACTTCCAAAATCTTCTTTGGTTTCTTTAAAAGGACCAGAGTCCTTAAAAGTTCCTTCGTCTCTGGTTTGACGATCGGAACGTGATTGACTCTGGCCTCTGCTTCAATTCTGCTTAAATCGTTCTTCTCTTCTTTCATCAATGAGCGGATATATTCTGTGATATTTAAATCCACTATCATTGTATGATCTCCTCTGATACATGATCTCCACACAAAATACCCATGATATCATCCATTCCTTGTGATTGTGTAAATTCATATTTCCCCGGAATAAATGAATTCTTCTTGTATTTTGAAAAATATTTGCGGATCACAAATCGTGCCTTTCCATAAATCAGTTTCTTTGAAACAAGTGTTTCAGCAATCTTCTCTTCTGATTCATTCTCTGTAACGACAATCGTTACTTTCTTATGGCTTTGTGCATTGTATGGCTGATTGGAAAATGTCTGTTCTGCCACAAAATATGCTCCATAAAATATACAGAAGACCGCACAGATTAAAAATGCTCTGCCTAATGTCTTAAAAAACAGCTGCCATCCTTCTGATTCAAAGAATTTCTTTTCTTTTGAAAGACTCATCTTAAACCTCTGTAATAATTGGCAGGATCATCGGATTACGCTTTGTCTTCTTCCAAATGTAGTTGCTTAGCTCATCTTTGATCTTTGTCTTGATTCTTGCCCAGTCCGTAATATTACGTTCTAAGCATTCTTCGACTGCATCTCTTGCAACTTCTCTTGCACCTTCCATCAAAGATTCTGATTCTCTGACGTATACAAAACCGCGGGATACGATGTCTGGACCTGCCAGAATCATATTGCCATGCTTCTGCAGGGTAACTGTTGCAATGATCAGTCCGTTCTGGGATAACATCTTACGGTCATTTAACACGATGTTACCAACATCTCCAACTCCAAGTCCGTCAACTAAGATTCCTCCAGCCTGAACTTTTCCTGTAATCTTTCCTTGTCTCTTGTTGAGTTCCAGAACATCTCCCTCTGCCAGTACAAATGCATTTTCTTTTGGAATTCCCATCTCAATAGCAAGTTCACGGTGACGCATCAAATGGCGGTATTCTCCATGAACAGGGATTGCGTATTTAGGTTTGGTCAGTGCATAAATCAGTCTTAATTCTTCACGGCATGCATGGCCGGAAACATGTGTATCTTCAAATACGATCTGGGCACCTTTTAATGCCAGTTCATTCATGATCTTTGAAATATTCTTCTCATTTCCAGGAATTGGGCTTGAGCTGAATATGATCGTATCGCTTGGTACGATTGATACTTTTCTGTGAGTTGAGTTTGCCATACGGGATAATGCTGCCATTGTCTCTCCCTGGCTTCCTGTTGTGATTAAAACAATCTGATCGTCAGGATAATTCTTAATCTGATCAGTTTCAATTAATGTGTTCTTTGGAATCTTGATATATCCAAGTTCGGACGCTGTTGCGATGATATTTACCATGCTTCGCCCTTCCACTGCAACTTTTCTTCCGTACTTATGTGCGGAATTGATGATATGCTGTACACGATCCACGTTCGATGCAAATGTTGCAATGATCATACGTCCTTTTAAATGTTCTGCGAACAGACTATCCAGACGTTTTCCTACATTCTTCTCTGATGGTGTATAGCCTTGTCGTTCTACGTTCGTGCTGTCTGCCATCAGTGCCAGAACTCCTTTGCTTCCGAGTTCTGCAAATCTTGCCAGATCGATCGCTTCTCCAAATAATGGCGTATGGTCGATCTTAAAGTCTCCGGTATGCACGATCACACCGGCTGGTGTTGTGATCGCAAGTGCTGCTGCATCTGCGATACTGTGATTTGTCTTAATAAATTCTACGCCGAAGATTCCAAGTTTTACTTTGTCTCCATGTGTTACAACATGGCGTTCCACGTTATTTAAAATACCGTGTTCTTTTAATTTGTTCTCGATCAATGCCATTGTAAGTTTTGTAGCATAGATCGGTACATTCAATTCCTTCTCAAAATAAGGAATTGCTCCAATATGGTCTTCATGACCATGAGTAATAACCAGTCCACGAATCTTGCTTGCATTATCCTTTAAATATGTGATATCCGGAATGACTAAATCAATTCCTAACATATCTTCATCTGGGAACGCAAGTCCACAGTCCACGATCAAAATCTGGTTATTGCATTCAAATGCTGTGATGTTCATTCCGATCTGGCCAAGTCCGCCAAGTGGAATGATCTTTACTGAGCTAGGCTTTCTGCGCGGCATCTGTCTTCTTCCACGCGTCTGATAATTATTCCTGTTGTATGTTTTCTTGTTATTATCATTTGAATAATTTGTTCGTTTTGGTTTTGCCTGCTGTCTTGCCTGATTGTCCTTCAACTTTCTTCCTCCATATCTTTGTAAGTCTGACAATCTGTTGTTTTAAACACTCTTATATATATTATAAACTCACTTCAAGTCCATCTAGTAATGCATTAAAAATATCTGAGATCATATCCAGTTCTTTGTCGTCCTCTACGATCTCATAGGATACATAATCATCCTCTAACTGCACTTCTTTCATGATCAGTACAACGCTCTCATCTTCACTGGATGCTTCGCAGTCTTCCACTAAAAGATAGGTCTGGCCTGCAATCGTTGTCTGTTCGATGACACTAAATTCGATTTCTGCACCATCATCATCCAGAAAAAGAATCTTGCTGTCTTTCTTGCTCATTGTCTGTTCCTCCTATAGGGAGTCTAAATATCCCTGTAAAATCATAGACGCAGCGATCTGATCGATCACTTTCTTTCTGTTTTCGCGTCTTACGCCGCTTTCCATCAGTACTTTCTCTGATGCGACGGTTGTTAACCTCTCGTCCCATAAGATTACTTCTAATCCTGTACGACGCACTAAGGCATCGCGGAAAGATAAAGTATCTTCTCCGCGTTCGCCTACTGTATTATTCATATTCTTTGGAAGTCCTAAAACGATCTTCTCTGCATCGTATTCTTTCACAAGTTCTTCAATTCTTGCGTATGTCTTTCTTAACTTATTCGCATCTTTTCTTGTGATCGTCTCCAATGGCTGTGCTGTAATGCGAAGTTCATCGCTTACTGCAACTCCGACCGTCTTTGTTCCGTAATCTAACCCTAATATTCTTCTCATAATATCACGGTCTCTACTTTAATCTTGTCTCAATATAGTTCTCAAGTAATGCCTCGATCAGGTCATCACGTTCCACTTTATTGATGATGCTTCTTGCATTGTTGTGACTGGTAATGTATGTTGGATCTCCGGACATAATATATCCTACCATCTGATTGACAGGGTTATATCCTTTCTCCTGCAGCGCTTCGTATACACGCTCTAAGATCATGTGTACATCCAGTTCTTCTTTTACAACCGAAAAATGTTGTGTTCGATTATTATCCATAATTATCACGTCCCTTTCATTTATTTATCATTTTAATATAAATTGTATGAAATAGCAATGGAAATCATAAAATTTCACATCCGCTTAACACTCTGCAAGCACATATCCATCGTCAAGAACCTGTAATAATTTTACCTTTACGATCTTATTTTCCAATGGTTCTTCGCTGTATAGTGCTGCTTTTATATACTCTTTTGTATGCCCCGTATAATAGTGGTCTTTTCCATGCATTTTTTCTTCTACCAGCACTTCTTTGACCATTCCTAATTGTTTTGTTTCGAATTCCTTCTGGTGTCGTTTTGACATCTCTAATAAGACATTGCTTCGTTTTGCCTTGATCTGATCATCGATCTGCGGCTTCATATCTGCTGCCCTTGTTCCTTTACGGATAGAATATTTAAAGACATGCATCTCGTAAAGATTGATCTCTTCCAGGAATTGTCTTGTCTGTTCAAATTCCTCATCTGTCTCTCCCGGAAAACCAACAATGATATCTGTTGTCAATGCAGGATATTCAAAATGTTCTCTGATCGCTTTGCATTTTTCTCTGATATCCTGTGTTGTATATTTACGGTTCATTCTCTTTAATACTGTATCACATCCGCTTTGTAAGGACAAATGGAAATGTGGACAAAAGCTTTCAATCTTAGCCAGACGATCCAGTGTATCTTTTGTGATAAAGCCTGGTTCTAATGATCCAAGACGGATTCTTTTTACCTCTGGGATCTTTGCTATTTCTTCCAAAAGATCGATCAATGTAATATCACCAAGATCTTTTCCATAGGAAGTTACATGAATTCCTGTGATAACAAATTCCTGACATCCGTGTTTTGTCAGATTTCTGATCTCTTCTAAGACATCTTCCATCTTACGGCTTCTGACCCTTCCTCTTGCATAAGGAATGATGCAGTATGAACAAAACTGATTACATCCATCCTGTACTTTGATATATGCTCTCGTATGTTCTTTTAACTGTTCAATATGCAATGATTCATATTCCTGATTATGAGCGATATCGATCACTTCTATGGATTCTTCCACTGCTTCTTTCTCACCCATATGTTCCTCTAAGATATGGATCAGTTCTTTCTTTTTATTATTCCCAATGATCAGATCGATATTACTGTCATTTGATAATTCTTCTTTTCCAACCTGGGCGTAGCATCCAACTGCTACTACTACAACGTCCGGATTCTTCTTTTTTGCACGATGAAGCATCTGTCTTGACTTACGTTCTGCCATATTCGTTACAGAACATGTATTTACAATGTAAATATCCGCTGCTTCTTTGGGATCGACCATAATAACTCCTGCTTGCTTGAGCATTCCGTACATGGCATCCGTTTCATATTGATTTACTTTGCAGCCAAGTGTTACGATGGCCGCCCTTTTTCCCTGTAAATTCATACGATTCCTTTCTTAGTTGACTTTTTCGGCAAATGCGAGTACACTATCCTTGTTAATTGGAAGGAGTATTATCCCATGTATGATACATTGATCAAACTAAATTCCATCAAAGATCTATACTCATTTGTCGACATCCTGGACAAGCATTCTGGCACGTTTGAGATCGTTGCCAATGACTATGCCGTGGATGCGAAATCACTGATGAGTATGCTTAGTCTCAATCTTTCAAAGCCTTTAACGCTTACGATCGATTCTGACGAGACAGATAACATACTCACCGAGCTTAAGCCATTTATTTTACATGAATGATTTCTGTAGAATCGATGGCTTTTTTCATTAAATCATCTATCACATCATCAAGATGTTCTTCTGATTTCTTAATTCTCTTTAAATTACCCTTTGTAACTGGATGTTTTGCAACAAAGATCGTACAGCAGTCTTCAAATGGCTGAATGGATGTCTCAAATGTTCCGATCTTTTCTGCGATATCTACGATCTCCTGTTTATCCATACCGATACATGGTCTGAATACTGGCATGTTACATACTTCATTTGTAATTGCTAAGTTATGAATTGTCTGGCTTGCTACCTGTCCGATACTTTCACCAGTGATCAGTGCAAGGCTTCCACCTTCATTTGCAAAATGTTCTGCGATCTTCATCATATATCTTCTCATGATGATCGTTAATTCTTCATGAGGGCATTTCTCGTAGATTGCTAACTGAATGTCTGTAAAGTTTACGACATGCAGATTGATCGGTCCCGCATATTTTGCCACGATCTTCGCAAGATCTACAACTTTCTGTTTTGCTCTCTCACTTGTGTATGGTGGTGCATGGAAATATGTTGCATCAATGTGTACTCCACGTTTTGCGATCATATATCCAGCAACAGGGCTGTCGATTCCTCCGGATAACAAAAGCATTGCTTTTCCGTTTGTTCCAACTGGCATTCCACCTGGTCCTTTGATCTCCTGAGAATAGATATAGATATATTTTCTCACTTCGATATTGACCATAACCTGTGGATGGTGTACGTCTACTTTGATTCCTTCAAATGCATCTAATAACTGCCCACCGATTTCCATGTTGATCGCCATGGAATCAAGAGGGAATTGTTTATCTCCTCTTCTGGCATGCACTTTGAATGTAAAGTCTTTGACTGGATACTGTTCATCAATAAATTTGATGACTGTCTCTGTCAAATGTTCCATATCTTTGTTTTCTTCAATAACCATTGGGCAGATTCCAACGATACCAAAGACTCTCTGTAATGCTTCTACTGCTTCATCGTAGTCGAAATCATCCTGTGCTTCGACAAACATACGTCCGGATTCTTTTCTTACTTTAAAACCCCCGACTGGTGCCATTGCATGACGAATCTGTTTCATTAATGCGTCTTCAAACATATAACGGTTCTTACCTTTGATGGCAATCTCACCGTATTTGATCAAAAATGCGGTTACTTTCATATTGTTCTCCTTTATTTTCTTTATCAATCTTGTTTTTCTGTACTTTAATTTTTATATTTTATTTTCTTACAAATCTTCGAAGCATTGGCACTAATTCTTTTAATGCATCGATTGTCTGGTCAACTTCTTCTTTTGTATTCTCGATGGAAAAACTGAATCTTAATGTTCCATCTTTGAATTCATCACTTAATGCGATCGCATTTAATGTTCCGCTGACTGCCTGCTTTTTGTTAGATGAACATGCTGATCCTGAAGATACATAGATTTCTCTGTCTTCCAAGGCATGTAATAATACTTCACTTCTTAACTTCTTAAAGCTGATACTTGCCACATGTGGTGCTTTTCCGGAATTATCTTTGATATCTTCGATCTCTTTGATTCTTTCTTGAAAATATTCTTTTACTTCTCGGATCTTCTCGGCATTCTCATAGTTTTTACCGATCATTTTCTCACATGCAATGGCTAATCCTACGATTCCCGGTACATTTTCAGTTCCAGAACGCATTCCTTTCTGCTGTCCGCCTCCAAAAATGATCGGAGAAATCTTTGTTCCTTCTTTGATATACAAAAATCCGATTCCTTTTGGTCCATGAATCTTATGACCACTTGTGGATAATAAATCGATTCCCATATTCTTTGGAATGATTGGAAGTTTTCCGTATGCCTGAATCGCATCTACATGAAAGATCGTATTTGGATTCTTTGCTTTGATGATCTTTGCGATCTCTTCGACTGGTTCAATTGCTCCAATCTCATTATTGACCATCATACAGGATACAAGGATCGTATCTTCTCTGATGCTTTCTTCTAACTGCTTAAGATCAACGATTCCTTCTGCATCAACATCTAAATATGTTACTTCATATCCTTCTTCTTCCAGATGATACATTGGTTCATATACAGATGCATGTTCTACCTTTGTTGTAATGATATGCTTTCCTTTGCGGCGGTTTGCCATCGCTGTTCCAATGATCGCTGTATTATTGGATTCTGTTCCTCCAGAGGTAAATAAAATCTCTTTTGGTTTTGCTCTTAGTGTTTTGGCAATTAATTCT
Organism: Eubacteriaceae bacterium; assembly: GCA_902362875.1. Lineage (GTDB taxonomy): Bacteria > Bacillota > Clostridia > Lachnospirales > Lachnospiraceae > Anaerostipes. Next base: position 39,424 of record CABIYF010000008.1, read on the forward strand.
TGTGCAGCTTTTACTTTATTCTCTGCTTCAATCCCTTTCATGTGTTTTGCAGATGGATTTCCATATGTGACCTGCATTGCATCCTGCATTGCTTCTACAACTTCTGGAAATACGCAGGTTGTCGCTGCATTATCAAAATAAATCATGTCACTTTCTCCTCTATTCTTCTATCGTAAACATTAAAATAGATAAAACTGTCATTCCTGCTGTCTCAGTTCTTAAGATACGTTTTCCAAGGCTCATTGTCTGGCCGCCTGCGGCCTTGAGCTGTTCGATCTCTTCTTTTTCAAACCCGCCTTCCGGCCCGATAATGATTCCAATGGACTTCTTTCCTTTCGCCTTGCTGATCAGCTCTTTGGATGCCTGCATTCCTTTTGCTTCTTCATATGGAACAAGCATTAATTCGATATCTTTTACTTCTTCTAAAATCTCTTTAAAGCTTCTTACTTCACGAACTTCTGGAATGATCCCTCGTTTTGCCTGTTTGGCTGCGCTTAGTGCGATCGTATTCCATCGGCTTACTTTCTTTGCCGCTTTCTTGGCATCAAGTTTTACAACACAGCGCTTCATAGCGGTCGGAACAATCTCTGTCACACCTAATTCTACGGCTTTCTGGATGATCATCTCCATCTTATCACCTTTTGGAAGCCCCTGATACAGTGTAATCTTTGCCGGAAGTTCTGTTTCCATTCCGTGGACATCTTCAATCTTCGCAAGGATCGAATCTTGCGTCCATTCACTAAGGCTGCATTCATATTCCAAGTCTGATCCATTGCTTAAATAGACCTTATCTCCTGTTTTCATACGGAGAACATTCTTAATATGATTCACATCACTTCCCATGATCTCAATCATTCCATCATGAATCTGTTCTTCTTTTATAAAAAATCGGTACATCTCTTACCTCATCTTCGCTGTCATGGAAACCCAGTCTTTCATTCTTCTTGTTTCGATGACATCAAATCCATATGCATTTAATTTGTCAGCAATTTCTTTTTCCTTTGTATCAATGATACCAGAAATAACGAATACACCGTCTTCTGTCAAGAACTGATCTACGATCTCGATCAGTGGAGAGATAACGTCTGCTAAAATATTTGCCACAACAACTGGATAACATTTTGATCCCAGAGATGCTGCAAATTCTTTGTCATCTAAGACATTTCCCTGATAAACTTCAAACTGGTCTTTACTGATATGGTTTACTTCAAAGTTTTCTTCGGATGCTGAAATTGCATGTGGATCGATATCTGTAAGAACTGCATGTCCTGCACCAAGTTTCAGTCCAATGATTGACAGAATTCCACTTCCGCATCCGACATCTAAAATCTTTGTATCTTCTTTGATATATGGTTTCATTCCTTCAATACACAGTTTTGTTGTCTCGTGAGAACCAGTTCCAAATGCTGTTCCCGGATCGATCTCTACAACGATCGTATCTTCTGTCTGATCTTCTAATGTCTCCCATGTTGGTTTGATCACGATCTGTTCATCTAAGCGAATTGGTTTGAAAAACTTCTTCCAGTTATTCACCCAGTCTTCTTCTTTTGTCTTATCAAATGAAATTGTTCCAGCTCCGATATCCATAAATCCACGAAGTCTTTCAAGCATTGTCTGAATCTGCATTGTGATGTTTTCTAAGTTCTCATTCTCATCAAAATAGCAGCTGATCTTTGCTTTGCCGTCATCTGGTGCGATATCGTCTGGCAGAAGATCCACGTACATAACTTTCATCTCTTCTTCTGTCAATGACACATGATCTTCGACTTCCACACCTGTTGCACCAAGTTCTGTAAGTTCATAACTGATCATGTCTTCCGCTGATGTCAATGTATCAATTGTAATTTTGTTCCATCCCATGACACTGTATTTCCTTTCTTTTTGTATCTTATTTTCTATTTCGAATTCATAACATATCAATTAATTAGTGTATCATAGAAAAGTGTGGAATACAAGAAAAAAGAGAATCCCCTCTTTCTTAAAGAATTCTCTTTCCTGATCTTCACTCATTGACTGTGTTTGTTTTTCAGTAATCTTATGCTTCTAAAATCTTTCCATCCACAGAAATCGTATGCACCTGCCATGGAAGGAATTTACCTGAATCCTTGATTGCTTTCTTTGCTGCATTTTCCAGTCCTCCGCAGCAAGGAACTTCCATTCTTACGATCGTTACACTCTTAATATCATTATTGGCAATGATCTGTGTCAGTTTCTCACTGTAATCTCCTTCATCCAGTTTCGGACAACCGATCAATGTCACTCTGTTTTTAATAAATTCCTGATGGAAATTTCCATAAGCATACGCTGTACAGTCTGCTGCGATCAAAAGATTGGCATCTTTAAAATATGGTGCATTGACTGGTACAAGTTTGATCTGAACCGGCCACTGGGATAACTGGGAAGATACTGGTACTGCCTGTCCTTCCTGCTTCTCTTCCATCTTATGATTCATCATTTTCATCCTTGTTCCAGGACATCCATGAAATACTGGTTTCTCTTCTGTTTTATCTTTCGCTGCCATCTCAGCTTTCTTCTTCATGTTAGCTTCTACTGCCTCTCTGTCATAAGCGGCTGCCTCACGTTCCACAAAGCTGATCGCTCCTGTTGGACAGTTTGGCAGACAGTCTCCTAATCCATCACAGTAATCATCTCTTAATAACTTCGCTTTTCCGTCAACCATTCCGATTGCATCTTCGTGGCACGCATCAGCACAAAGCCCACATCCATTACATTTATCTTCATCAATTTCAATAATTCTACGAATCATATCTATTCTCCTTTTCTTGATCTCATATCCTTTACTGTATCGTCAGTATAATCGATAAGTTGGAGAAAGTCCGTTGTTTTTACAACGTTTTTATATTTTTTTGAAAATATTTATCACTTTTTATTTCTTCTGTACAAATACATGAAACAATGGAAATGAAACTATCTATATAACGAAAAAACAGAAGGCACTCCATAAACCTTCTGTTCTTTCTGTTGTTTATTATTCGAATATGCCAACAAAGACATGTTCTTCCTGACTATCCGACGAAACAACACTCCATATTCTCTTCGTAAAATCGGTTATACATCTGCCGCATCAAAGGAATCAATTTATAAAGCGGTTCCGTCTTACGATGATTGACTTCGTCTTTGATCATCTCTTTGATGATCGCTTCCTTCGTCTCTTTTAGAGTACCATATACTCCGACTCTTTCCAATACCTTTTTGCATTTTTCCTGATTCTTTTTACTTTTTAATAATACAAAATCTCCATAACATTTTTTTATATAATAATTATCTTTCATTCTCATCAACATAATGTTCTCCTTTCCACATACTGTGCCTGAAATCTTTGTACCAATACAAAGACCTGCTTGAACGGATCATTGTCATTATATGCCTTTTGTATACAAAGTTTGTTGCAAAAAGGTTACTTTTTCATAAATTTTTTCTTAATTTTTAATACATAAATTTATATTTATTTTTTATTAATATTTTTATACTGTATGCTGTATACAACAATTGACGTATTTTGACACTTTACAACCATTATGAATTACAGTTATAATATTTGAAGTTATTTTTATATTACAATGCATGGATTTTTCCATGCTGCTAAAAAGAAAGGATTTTATCATGAATTATAAACTGATCGCAATTGACCTTGATGGTACTCTTTATAATGATAATATTATGATCACACCAAAAACAATCGATGCTCTTATGAAAGCTCAGGACATGGGAATTCGTATTGCTATCTCATCCGGCCGTCCTCTTCCTGGCCTGTTTCATGCCAGAGATACTTTAAAATTACAAGAACATCATGGAATGCTCGTTTCTTATAATGGTGGAAAAGTTGTCGATACTACAACACATGAAGTTCTGTATGAAAACACGATTCCTGTTGATCTTTGTATTGAAATTTTAGAACATATCAAAAAATATCCCGTCCATCCAATGATCGATGATGGAGAAGTTATGTATGTTGAAGATAAAAGTGCTTATCGTGTTCATGAAGAACATACAAATAATTCTATGGATTGTGTAGAAGTTCCTTCCCTGATCGATTTCCTTGACTATCCTTTAGTTAAGATTTTAACTTCTATCGATCCTGTAAAACTTCCTGAGGTCATTAAAGTGATTGGGGAACCATTTAAAGGAAAAGTTGACTTTATCCAAACTGCACCTTTTTATATCGAAGCAGTTCCTGTTGGTATCAGCAAAGCATCTGGTCTTTCAAAAATATGTGAAAAGTTAGATATTGCTCCAGATCAAATCATTGCCTTTGGAGATGCTGCGAATGACCTTGAGATGGTCAAATTTGCCGGCCACGGTGTTGCCATGGGAAATGCGTGTCCTGAATTAAAGGAATGTGCGGATGAAATCGCTTTGACAAATAATGAAGATGGAATTGCACACACATTAAATCAGCTGATTTTCTCATAAATGAATCTGATTCATAATTATCCATAAAAGCAAAAAAGCGATGAAAGTTTAATCCTTCATCGCTTTTTGTTTTATTTTTTATGTTTTCCAAAGAATCCTTTATGTTCTTTATGAGTTTCTTCCTTCTTAGGAACTTCACCCATGGCTTCCTGGAATTTCTGAAGGGCTGCTCTCTGCTCTCCATTCAAGTGTTCTGGTACCTGAACGACAAGTGTTACATAGTGGTCTCCTCGTACATTCTTATTGCGTACCATTGGCACACCTTTTCCTTTTAAGCGGATTCTGGTGTCTGTCTGTGTTCCTGGTTTGATCGTATATTCATATGGTCCATCAACTGTAGGAATCTGAATCTTGCCACCCAGTGCTGCCTGTGTAAAGGAAATTGGCTCTGTAGAGTAGATTGTTGTATCCTGACGCTGGAATTTTGGATGTCTTTCAACGATCACTTCTACTAACAGATCTCCTCTTGGTCCACCGTTTGTACCTGGTTCTCCTTTTCCACGGATACGGATGCTCTGTCCATTATCAATACCTGCTGGTACTGTCACTTCAATTGTCTTACGATTGCTTACATAACCTGTTCCATGGCAGTCTGGACACTTATCACGGATGATCTTACCTGATCCATGACAGTCTGGACATGTCTGAACATTCTGAACAGTTCCAAACATGGACTGCTGTGTAAATACAACCTGACCACGTCCCTGACATTTTGGACATGTTTCTGGATTGGTTCCTGGTTTTGCACCGGTTCCATGACATGTAGTACATTCATCTTTTAATGTAATTTCTATTTTCTTTGATGTACCAAATACTGCTTCTTCAAATGTTACATGGATTCTTGCACGAATATGTGCTCCCTGTGTTGGACGGTTTGCCTGTCTGGCCCCGCCACGGCTTCCTCCACCGAACATACCGCCGAAAATATCACCAAAGATATCTCCCATATCACCACCGAAGTCAAAACCGCCAAATCCGCCGCCATTAAATCCGCCAGCACCCTGCTCAAAGGCAGCATGACCAAACTGGTCATACTGCGCTTTCTTTTCAGAGTCACTTAATATTTCATAAGCTTCTGTTACTTCTTTAAATTTGGCTTCTGCCTCTTTATCTCCAGGATTCGTATCTGGATGATATTTCTTGGCGAGTTTTCGGTAGGCTTTCTTTATTTCTGATGCTGAGGCATTGCGGTCAATCCCTAACACCTCATAGTAATCTCTTTTTTCCGCCATTTTAGTCTACCTTCTCTTTATAATTATACTTCTTTGTAGTCACCGTCTACGACATCATCGTTTGCTGCACCCTGGTTAGCTCCGGCATCTGCTGCTCCCTGAGCTCCCTGCTGAGCAGCTGCTGCAGCTTCATACATCTTTGTAAATAAGTTCTGAGCACTTGTCATCAGTTTGTCTTTCTTAGCTTTCAGATCTTCAACCTGAGCATCTGTCATTTCCTGATCTTTTGTAGCTTCTACAAGGTCTTTTAAGTCTTTTAAGTCAGCTTCTACTGCTGCTTTTTCTGTAGCATCTACTTTGTCTCCTGCTTCTTCTAATGCTTTCTCTGTCTGGAATACGATAGAATCAGCTTCGTTTCTTGCATCGATTGCTTCTTTACGTTTCTTATCTGCAGCTTCGAATTCAGCAGCTTCTTTTACAGCTTTATCGATATCTTCATCAGACATGTTAGATCCAGCTGTGATTGTGATGTGCTGTTCTTTTCCTGTTCCAAGGTCTTTTGCAGATACATTTACGATACCGTTTGCATCAATATCGAATGTTACTTCGATCTGAGGTACTCCACGTCTTGCAGGTGCGATACCATCTAATCTGAATCTTCCTAAAGATTTGTTATCTCTGGCAAACTGTCTTTCCCCCTGTACAACGTTGATATCTACAGCGCTCTGGTTATCTTCTGCTGTTGAGAAGATCTGGCTCTTCTTTGTAGGGATTGTTGTATTTCTTTCGATCAGACGTGTTGCAACTCCACCCATTGTCTCGATAGACAGTGATAATGGTGTAACATCCAGAAGAAGGATATCACCGGCACCAGCGTCTCCTGCTAATTTACCACCCTGAACAGAAGCTCCGATTGCTACACATTCGTCTGGGTTGATTCCTTTGAATGGTTCTTTTCCTGTTAACTGCTGTACTTTGTCCTGTACGGCTGGGATACGTGTAGAACCACCAACTAATAATACTTTGCTTAATTCTGAAGCTGTCATTCCAGCATCATTTAATGCAGAGTTTACAGGTCCTGCTGTTCTTTCTACTAAGTGAGCTGTTAATTCATCGAATTTAGCTCTTGTAAGGTTCATATCAAAATGTTTTGGTCCTTCAGCTGTTGCTGTGATGAATGGCAGGTTGATGTTTGTTGTTGTTGCAGAAGATAATTCTTTCTTAGCTTTCTCTGCTGCTTCTTTTAATCTCTGCATTGCCATCTTATCTGTTGATAAGTCAACACCTTCCTGTTTCTTGAATTCATCTAACATATACTGTGTGATAACGTTATCAAAGTCATCTCCACCTAATTTGTTATCTCCGGCTGTTGATAATACTTCGATGACACCATCACCGATCTCGATAATAGATACGTCAAATGTACCACCACCTAAGTCATATACCATGATCTTCTGTTCATCTTCGTTGTCAAGTCCATAAGATAAAGCTGCTGCTGTTGGCTCGTTGATGATACGTTTTACATCAAGTCCTGCAATCTTACCAGCATCTTTTGTTGCCTGACGCTGAGCATCGTTGAAGTAAGCTGGAACAGTGATAACTGCTTCTGTTACTTTCTCTCCTAAATAGTTTTCAGCATCTGATTTTAATTTCTGTAAGATCATTGCTGAGATTTCCTGTGGAGAGTATGCTTTGTCATCGATCTGAACTTTGTAATCTGTTCCCATATGACGTTTGATAGAAGCGATTGTCTTTTCAGCGTTTGTTACTGCCTGACGTTTTGCAGGTTCACCAATGACACGTTCTCCTGTCTTTGTAAATGCTACTACAGATGGTGTTGTTCTCATACCTTCTGCATTTGTAATAACGGTTGGTTTTCCACCTTCCATAACTGCTACACAACTGTTTGTTGTTCCTAAGTCAATACCAATAATTTTACCCATGATCTATGTCCTCCTAAGATTTCTTCTTATTCTATATATAATAAATATTAGTTAGCTACTTTTACCATACTGTGGCGCAGTACATTTTCTTTGTACATATAACCTTTCTGTAATTCTTCTGCAACGATGTTCTCACCGAGTTCATCATCTTCGACATGCATCACTGCGTTGTGAAGGTTTGCATCGAATTCTTTTCCTTGTGCATCCATCGGTGTGACTCCCAGATCTTCCATCACAGATGTAAACTGTTTGTAGATCTGTTCGATTCCCTTAACGAATGCGGAATCTTTCTCTTCTTCTGATACGGCTTCTAAGCCTCTCTCGAAGTTATCAATGACTGGAAGAAGTTTTTCTAAAACTCCCATAGCTCCCATATCATAACGCTGTGTGGCTTCTTTGGCTGTACGCTTTCTTGCGTTCTCAAATTCTGCCATCAGTCTCTGGTATTTGTCTTTCCAGTCAGCTACGGACGCTTCTAATTCTGCGATCTTGTCATCAGCGGATGCTTCCTTTGTTTCTTCTGTTTCTTTGGAAGCTTCCTCTTTTGTTTCTGTATCTTTTATATCTTCAGCAGTCTCTTCTGCGTTCTTTACTTCTTCGTTGATGTTTTCGTCTTTCTTACTCATCACATCACTTCCTTTCTTAAGATTTGTCTTTAAAAATATCATCTAATTCCTCAGTGAGGTTCTTTAAAGTCTTAACGACTTTCTTGTAATCCATTCTCTTTGGTCCGATGATACCAACGGTACCTGTACCGCCTTCTGCAAGTTCATATGTTGCAGTTACGATACTACAGTCCTTCATATTCTTGACCGGAGATTCTTCTCCGATATAAACCTGGATTCCTGTGTGATTATCGGGATCTGATTCCAGTGTTGAATCAACCAGCTGTGTCAGGGCTTTCTTCTCTACTAACGTATCAAGAAGCTCTGTTGCTGTATCCGGATTCCCAAGTTCCGGATATTTTAAGATGTTGGTTGCTCCTCCTGTGTAGATCTCCATATGATCTGCATCATGGATCGCCTTGGCGATCTCTTCAAGAATCCGTTCTAATACATCCTGTCTGATTCCTGCCTGTTCTCTCATCGTCTGGATCAGTGCAAGGTTGATATCCTGTAAGGACAATCCCTGTAAAAATGTATTCAGCAATACATTTAACTTCAGAACATCTTCATTGGAAAGAGGTTCTTCTACCTGAATCATCTTGTTCTTCACGATATTCCCTTGTGTCACGATGACTGCAAGCAGATGTTCATGATCTACCTGAGACAGCTGCACAAATTTAAGTGTCACATTCTGATAATGTGGGGAAGAAACCATTGTTGCGTAATTCGTGCTGGTCGCTAATACATTGGCAACCTGCTTTAATAAGACTTCCATCTTATCTACTCTCTTGATCAACGCCTGTTTCTCTTCATGTTCGCTGTCACGTTCTGTCATCAGCTGATCGACATAAAAACGATAACCTGCATCAGAAGGAATTCTTCCTGCGGATGTGTGAGGCTGTAAGATAAATCCCATATCTTCCAGATCTGCCATCTCGTTACGAATCGTCGCTGAGCTTAGCTTTAATTCTGGATGTTTCGCTATGGTTCTTGATCCTACCGGCTCACCGGTTTCAAGGTAATTGGCGATAATCGCTTTCAATATTAACTTCTTACGATCATTTAACTCCATATCTTCGCCTCCTGTTATTAGCACTCATTTATGTCGAGTGCTAACATCTATATTTAAAGTAGCACTTTCACTTTTTAATGTCAACCTTTTCTTTAAATTTTTTTGAAAATTTGTTCAGTTTTTTTCTTCTCTGAATAGAATGTACAAAAGGAGGCTCCTCTCATGCATAAAAATATGAATTTTAATATAGAACAAACACGGCTCAATAATGCTTATCGACAATTAAATTCTGACCATGATTTCCACACATATAATAAACAGGAAGATCAAACTCCTACTTACTGGTCCTTTTTAAAATTAAGGATTGGATTTTCTATTTTGTTTTTATTTTTTATCGTTGCTTGTTCAAAATCCCTTCATACAAAAGAAACCAAACAAGTACAATCCGTTTTTTCACAGGTAAATGAAGTTGATCCTTATACATCGTATATTTTAGAAAAGCTGGATTTACATATGCCTTGATCTTCGTTCATCAAAACGAAAACCCGAAACACATGATCTCTCATCTGTGTTCCGGGTTTCTTATATGTTTTTATTTGTTTTTCTCAGTAATATGGTTATCTTTGTACAAGCTCTACTTTTACACCATTTTGTTCCAGTACTTCTTTTGCTTCTGATGGAATCTGGTCATCTGTAAATACCATATCAATATCCTTAAGTCTTGACTGCATGACAACTCCATGCTCTGAAAACTTACTGGAATCTGTCAGGATAATGGAATTCCTTGCTGACCCCATCATGCTCTTGGCAGCCTCTACTCTTAACATATCCCCACTGGTAAACCCAATTCCTGGAATATATCCATCGGTTCCCATAAAGAGTTTATCAACATAAAAAGCTTCAGCACACGTCTTCACAAGCGGTCCAACCATAACTTCTGCTTCCTTCTGATATTCTCCTCCGAGAACAATAACCTTCGTTACTCCTCCTTCAGATTCTCTGATAAATCTTGCTATAAAAGAAGAATTTGTGATCACTGTGATATCTTTCTTTGTTTCAGAAAGGTACTTCACCAGTAAAGCGCAGCTTGAACCTGACTCTACCATGATCGTCTCTCCATCTGATACGATTTCGCTTGCTTTCGCTGCGATCCGCTGTTTCGTCTCATAACAAAAAGCCATACGATTGCTGATATCTGACATATTCTTCATCGTTGCGTACCCATGTTCTCTTATTAAGAAATTAAGCTCTTCCAATGCATCCAAATCCTTACGGATCGTTACCTGAGATACTTCCAGCATCTTTGATAATGTCGCAACTTCTACTTTCTTTTTTTGATTTACAATTTCAAGAATCTTTGTCTGTCTATCTGTCATGAAACTTTTCCTTTCTTACCTTATATATTAGGAAAGAGCCGTCTTGCGGCTCTTTCCTGATCAGTATATCATAAAATCTTCTTTATTTATATTATAAATCGCAGATTCCTTTTCCTTCTCCATAAACTGCATACCAGTCATTGTTGAAGTCTGTCACTGCTTTGTCAATGTTAGGATTGGCAAATACCTGTTTTAATACTGCGTATGGTGCTGTGATCGCTTCTGCTCCATAGTTAAATGCATTCTTCACCTGTTCTACACCTTTGAATGATGCTGCTACGATCTTGCAGTCATATCCATCATCTTCAATACGGTCCTGAAGATTGCTGATCAGTTCCATAGGATCTGCTCCAAGGTTTCCGATACGGTTTACATATGGTGCGATATAGTCAGCTCCTGCTGCTAATGCAAAATATGCCTGCATCAGATCATAAACTGCTGTTGCTGTTACGTTAACACCTTCTGATTTTAAGATCTTGATCGCTTTTAATCCTTCATATGAAACAGGAACTTTGATGTATACCTGATCATCGATCTCTTCTAAGATTCTATGAGCCTCCTTAACGATCGTCTCTGCATCTAATGAAATAACCTGTACGTGAAGACTTCTTTCTTTCCCGATGATCTCACGAACCTTTCTCATATGTCCGAAGAAATCTTCTGGAGATGTCTTTTTAACGATGGATGGGTTGCTTGTCACTCCAGCGATTGGCATGTGGTCTACACCGTCTTTGATCTCTTCAAGATTCACAGTATCTAAAATAAATTCCATGGTAAAATTCCTCCTGCTTCTTTTATATATTGCTTCGTTTTTTGATAGTTTTATCTTACCACATTTTTCGAATATGTCAATATTTATTTTCATTTATTTGTTTTGTAAGTTTCGTTTGTAAGTATTTTATTTACTTTTCGTAACTCATATGTTAAACTATAAGAAAGAAATGGAAGGGAGAATATCATAACCATGCAAACAAATGGTATTGTTTTTAATATACAGAAATTCAGCATTCATGACGGACCTGGAATCCGCACAACGGTCTTTTTAAAGGGCTGTCCACTTCGCTGCAAATGGTGTGCAAATCCAGAATCACAGTTAAGCCAAGTTCAGGTTTTATATGACAAAGAAAAATGTGCTCATTGCGGTACTTGCGTTCATGTCTGTCCAAATGAAGCAATTGCTATGGACAAGGACAACTATGTGCGTGTTGACCAATCAAAATGTGTTGGATGCCTTCAGTGCGTAAAAAACTGTCCTGCAAAGGCTTTAAGTTATGAGGGAGAAACAAAAAATGTAGAGGAAGTTGTCAAGGTCTGTCTTCAGGATATTGATTTTTATGAAGAATCTGGCGGAGGTGTAACAATCTCTGGTGGCGAAGGAATGGTTCAGCCGGATTTTGTAAAAGCACTTCTTGCAAAATTAAAAGGACATAAGATTCATACAGCGATTGAAACCACTGGATATATTAAAGAAGAGATTTTTAGAGAATTGGCTCCGATGTTTGACTTGCTTTTATTTGACGTGAAACACTATGACAGTAACAAGCATTATGAAGGAACCCATGTCCATAATGAACCAATCGTTGAGAATTTGGCATGGGCGATCTCTCAGGGAATCGAAGTTCTTCCTCGAATTCCTGTAATTCCTGATTTCAATGATTCTTTGGATGATGCAAAAGGAATTGCTGCTTTATTAAATCAGGTTGGTGCGAAGAAAGTCCAGCTGCTTCCATTTCATCAGTTTGGTGAAAATAAGTATCATTTGCTTGGAAAGACATATGCTTATGAGGATGTGAAAGCATTGCATCCTGAGGATCTTACGGATTATCAGCAGATATTTTTGGATGAGGGCATCGACTGCTTCTTTTAAAAATTCTATATATAAAAAATCCTAGACAAACAAATTTTCTTTGTCTAGGATTTTTCTATTTACATATCTTTTTTTAATTATAATGTCTGTTCTGTTCTTCCGATAATATCATCCTGTGTCTTCTTAGATAACACATTAAAGAATGCACTGTATCCTGCAACACGAACGATCAGATCTTTATGTTTCTCTGGATGTTTCTGGGCATCGATCAGAGTTTCTCTGGATACAATGTTATACTGTACATGATATCCATGTAAACGGTTGAAGAATGTACGGATCAACATCTCTAATTTCTGTTTGTTTTCTTCTGTAGATAACATCTGTGGTGTCATCTTCTGATTTAATAGCACTCCACCTGTGATCTTCTCTGTTGGAAGTTTAGCAACCGTCTTAAATACCGCTGTTGGACCATTCTTATCTGCATTATGTGCCGGACTGCTTCCTTCGGCTAATGGTTCGAATGCATTTCTTCCATCCGGAGTTGCAACTGTTCCCATTCCCTGTCCAACGTTTGCACTAATAGAAGATGTTCCACCATAACGGATACCTCCGATTGGTCCTCTGTGATAACGAGTGTTTGGATATTTTTTGATCTCATCTAAATAAGAATCATATGCTTCTACGACTAACTGATCTACATAGTCATCATCATTTCCATATTTAGGTACATCATTAATGAGCATTTCCTGAATCTTCTTGTTTTCAGGTGACTGGAAATCATCTAAGATTGCATTCCAAAGCTGTTCTTTTGTGATCTTTTTCTCTTCATATACAAGTTTCTTGATCGCTGCAAGAGAATCTGCCATATTGGCAATTCCAACCTGAAGTCCAGAGATAAAGTCATAGACTGCTCCACCTTCTTTGATCGTTTTTCCTCTTCCAATGCAGTCGTCCGTTAATGCAGAACATAAAACGTCTGGTACATCTCTCTCTGATGCTTTATCAATTGCATTTTCTACGATAACGCTGTAGCGTGTCATTTCTCTCACTGTCTTATCCCATGCTGCTAATAGATCTTCATATGTTTCCATCTCTGTAAATTTACCATATCCTTTGGTAAATCTCTTACCACTTGTTAAGTCAACTCCGTCATTCATAGCACAAAGCAGAACTCTTGGGAAGTTGATGTAGGACATACCTGTACAACGATATCCCCATTTCCCTGGGACAGCTGTCTCTACGCATCCGATGGCACTGTAATTGTATGCATCTTCTTCTTTGACACCCCAGTTGATGAAAGATGGAATGATGATCTCATCGTTATTTAATGCTGGCATACCAAATCCAAGTTTCATAACCTCGATACATTCATCAAAGAAATGTTTGTCGATATTGGCATGATAACGGACCGTTAAGTTTGGCTGTGTCAGTCTTGTCTGTGCAACAGACTGTAATACAACGAAACTTAATTCGTTAACTGCATCTTTTTTATCTGTTGTCTGTCCACCAATTGTTACGTTCTGGTACATTGGTGATCCTGCTGAACTTAAAGTATGTGACTGAGAACGTACTTTATTGATCGTCAATGTCTTGATCCACAGGCATGTTAATAATTCTAAGACATCTTCTTTTGAGATCTTTCCTTCATTGATATCTTTCATATAGTATGGATACATATACTGGTCGAAACGTCCGTAACTTAAGGAATGTCCATTGGACTCGATCTGAAGGATCAGCTGAATGAACCATACAGACTGAACGGCTTCTCTAAAGGATGTTGCTGGTTCATATGGAACTTTCGCACAGATCTCGCTCATCTGTAATAATTCTTCTTTACGTTTCGCATCTGTTTCTTTGTCCGCTAATTCTTTTGCAAGTTTGCTGTAGCGCTGTGTAAAATCACGCACTGCTTTGATAACGATTAAAACAGCTTTATAAAATACGTTCTTATCAATGCTTTCTGGATCTGTGAAATCTAATGCTGCTCTTAATTCTTTTACTCTTTTTTCGTATCCTTTTAATCCATCAGATAAGATTCTCTGGTAATTGACTGCCAGATGGGCATCCCCGGCATTTAATTTTCCTTCCATTCCAAAGACACCTGTCTCCATGAATACATCCACTTCTTCTGGAAGTAGGGCTTCTCCTCTGGCTCGAAGGTTATTATTCTCCCAGAATGGTGCGATCTCTCTTAATTGTTCTTTTGTCTCTTCTGTGATATAGAAGACATCTCCGTCACGTTTCTCAAAAAGATCTAACTCATTCATAACAAATTCCATTGTATATTCTGGGAAGATTGGAGCATTCTTGTTCTTTGTCGCCTGATTTCCAGCGATCAGCGATTTATCATCAATGTAAATGCTCATTCCTTCTAAGATCTTCTGAAGCATTAAGGCTCTTACCATCACTCTTGGCTGATTCTGGTTTTCTTTGTAGGCTTCTGTTGCCAGTACCGCTCTCTGGGCATCAATATATGGTTTTGCATCGAGCACTTCCTCACGAAATGCCTGCATACGTTCTGTTAATTTACCGAAATGTTCTGTATTGTTCATGGTATCTCCTTTCAGAATGTTTCGTTCGTAACTTATATTTGTTTTGTTTGTAATTATAAGTTATCATTTTTTTATATAAATGTCAATGGATTTGGTTCATAATTATATTTATTTTCATTTGAAAGTTATTTTTGTACAAAAAGAAAAAGATGCCATATTTTCTATGACACCTTTTTCAATCCTCTTTATTCTACATTTACATGATTTCCAGCAGCCATTTCGTCTGATACATCGTCTCTTCTGCTTAATTTCAAGCACAACTCATCGAGTACAATATGTACAGACTGATCAAATAAGGAACTAAGCAGCTGAATGGAAGCCGTTTTTTGATCTCCTTTGATTCTTCCTGGAACCTTGATGATGCAGTCTGCTAATTGTCCCAGTTCCGATTCTTCTTTGCTTGTCACTGCAATGATCTTTAATCCAAGTTTCTTTGCAGCTTTTGCATTGCTTAATGTATTTTTTGTTGTTCCTGAACCAGAGATTGCAAGATAAACCTCATTTTCTCTTAATGCAGGTGTGATCGTTTCTCCCATAACATATGGCTGGTAACCGATATGCATCAGTCTCATTGCGAAACATCTTCCTACAAATCCGCTTCTTCCTTCTCCATCGACAAAAATCTTCTTGTCTTTACTTAAGAATGTCATTGCCTGGTCCAATGTATCTTCCTCAAATTTATTCATGACTTCACTAATTTCACTCATGATCTCTTCTATCAATCTCATTTTATTACCTCTTTAAATTTCATTAATTCTTCTTCCATATTCTCTGCTTTTGTGATCGCTGATCCTACGATCACAGATTGAATATTTTCTTTTTTGAGTTCTTTACATACATCCAATTTAATTCCACCTGCAACACAAATGTTTTGAATCTGTGGAAATTCCTGCTTAAATTTTTGGATTTCTTCTATTATATTGTGATCTCCACTCTTATCTACCGATGTATGCAGACAGTAGATCGCATTTTTAAAATCTGCAATCTCATGAATCTTCTCTTTGGAACATTCCAGCAGATCGATCAGCATGTATTTTTCATAAGACTGACTGACTTCATAACATTTTTCCAATGTTTCTCTGGAAGAACTTCCCATAACCGTTAAGATATCAAAACCTTGCTCATATCCTTGTTTGAATTCATATGCACCTTCATCGCATGTTTTTAAGTCCGCTAATAATAGCGAATCTTTTTTATATTCATTTAATTTCTTTAATGCAAAGAGTCCATAATCTTTGATCAGGGATGTCCCGATTTCTATAATATCTGTTTCCCCTGCAAATGTTTTTACCATTTCTTCTGCTTTTGAGAGACTGACTCTGTCAATGGCTGTCTGTAATTTCATGATCATATCTCCCCTTAGTTCTTCTTTTGATAGGTCTTTAAGAATTCGTTTAATCCATTGATCGTTGGAAGTCCTTCATTGTCACTTAAGTTCATAACCTGCATGGCTCCGATTGCATTTCCTCTCTCAAGGATTTTTTTATCATCCAGACCTTCTAATGTTGCAGAGATCACTCCAGATGCAAAGCCGTCTCCAGCTCCAACAGTGTCAACCACTGGTACTTTAAAACATGTTTCTTCGCTTTCCACAAAAGATCCATCATCCAGACGTTCTTTGGAATAAGATCCAGAAGTTCCAAGTTTGATCACTACCTTCTTTACACCTTCATTTAAATAAAAATCTGCGATCTCTTCTTTTGTCTGAAGTCCTGTAAATAACTTTCCTTCACGGAATCCCGGCATGACAACATCACACATACATGCAAGTTTATTTGTCTCTTTGATCATCTGTTCCTCACTGTCCCATAAAACCGGACGTGGGTTTGGATCAAATGTTACCATCAATCCATTCTGGTGTGCCATCTGGATCAGTTCTTTTGTCATCTCTCTTGTCTCTTCACTTAATGCAGGAAAGATTCCTGTCACATGAAGAATCTTGCTTCCACTGAAATCGACATCTCGAAGCAGCTCCTTCGTAGATTTTGATGCCGCAGATCCTTTTCTAAAATAAATAACTTCTGGATCACCTGCATCTACCTGATTCTTAATCTGAAATCCGGTTGGTGCTTCATTTGTTTCCTTAATATAACTTGTATCGATCTGTTCCTTCTTTAAGAAATCTTTGATATATTCTCCAAATGGATCTTCTCCGACCTGTGTCATATAAGAAACGCTGTGACCTAATCTTGATAATCCCATTGCCACATTTAATTCTGCTCCTGCAATCATCTTTGTAAAATGATCGACCTGACTTAGAGGCTGCTTTGTATCCGCTAAAAACATTACCATTGGTTCTCCGATTGTTAATACTTCACACATAATTCTTTCTCCTTTATTTTGCTTTTTTGACTGTTTCTATCTGATCTGCGATTTTTTCTTCATCAATTGGATATTCTATCAATACTTTGACTTGATCTTTCAATTTCTCTATCATTGCTTTCCATGGAATCACGCCGTCTTCTAACATAACCGTTCCCGGCTTTTCATTTTCAAATGCGATATTTTTTAAATGAAAAATAGTGATCTGGTCTTTTAATTCTTTCAATGATTTTTCTGGATCTTCTTTTTGCCAGTACCAATTTCCAAGATCCATCGTATATCCGATCGGCAGCTCATATTTTTTGATCTGTTCTAAAGTCTCTTTTGTACAGGCAAATGTTCCATTTTCGTCCGTCTGGTCATTTTCGATCGTATACGTCATCTCATATTTTGATAAAATATCCTTTAATTCTTCTGCTCCTGCCCGATCAATCTCATTCAGACTTCCAATATTAAATTTGACATTTTGAATGTTCATTTTTTTTGCTTCTTCCAGATAAGTTGTAAGATTTTTATTTGGAACTTTGTCTTCTACCATCTTTTCTGGAACGGAATAATATAATGTCATATTATTTTTGGAAGCCTCTTTTGCAATCGCTTCAAATTCGGAAGCTTCTTTTATATATTCTCTTCTTACTTCTGCAAGTGAAATCCCCTGATCTTTGATTGCTTTTAACAGCGTACTTTGTGCTGCGCCCTGATCTAACTTTTCTTTATAAACTAAAAGATTGATTCCTAATTCCTGTCTCATCTTATGCCTCCTGTACTCTTAATGGTTTTCTTGTAAATCCAATGATCAATGCTGATACCAACATTCCAATCGCAATCGCTGCTAAATATAATAATTTCTGACTGATCGCTCCTTCTACCACTGGTGTTACGAAAATTCCTCCGTGTGGTGCTGGAAGGGAAATCTGGAATAACATGGCAAGTCCTCCTGCAACTGCGGAACCAATGATTCCTGCTGGGATCATGCGGACTGGATCTGTTAATGCGACTGGCATACAACTTTCTGTGATAAAACTTGCACCTAACAGATAATAGGTTTTTCCCTGAATCTGCTGATCTTTTGTGAACTTCTTTTTAAATAATGTTGTCGCTAATGCAACTCCAAGTGGTGGAACAACTCCTCCAACCATTGCTGCTGCCATTGGATAATAATTTCCATTGCTGATCGCAGCAACTGCAAATGTATATGCAACTTTATTGATCGGTCCTCCAAGATCGACTGCCATCATTCCACCAACGACCATTCCTGTTAAAACAAGATTCTGTGTTCCCAGTCCATCAATAAATCCTGTTAATCCCTGATTTAACCATGCCATTGGAACGGATACTACACATAACATTACAATTCCTACTACAAATGTACTGATCACAGGGATGATCAAAAGTTTTTTAATACTCTGAAAATCTTCTGGAAAATTACTCAACAGTTTGTTTAACAGTTTTACAAGATATCCTGCTAAAAATCCTGCAACGATTCCTCCTAAGAAACCGCTTCCTGTTGTCTTTGCAATCATCCCGCCGATCATTCCCGGTGCTAGTGCATCCTGACCTGCGATCGTATGTGCAATAAATCCTGCAAAGATTGGAATCATTAATAACATTGCATTGTTATGTCCAATCTCATAAAGGATCTTGGCAAACTGGTTCACAGAATCGTCTCCGATCCGCATTCCAAACATAAAAGAAATCGCCATTAAGATTCCTCCACCTGCTACAAATGGGATCATTGGTCTAAGACCTCCCATTACATCATCGTATAATACGCTTCCTACACTCTTCTTCTTTGTCTCACCGTTCATATTTACCCTCCTGAATTTTTTATTTCTGGTTTAGTGTATCGTTTTCGTTTATCGGTTTAGTTTATCGGTTAACTAAGATGCTTTTATGATACTCACATGATGTATTTTTGTCAATACATCTTTTACAACTTTGGCGTTTTAGACAAAAATTATGTGCGTTATCCTTTGAAATACTTTCTATTTTTATGCAGTTTTCACAATATTTTTTAAGGCATGAAAAAAAGAAGAAAGAAACAAAAATTTCCTTCTTCTTTTTCATATTTTGATTTATTTTAATTTCGTTGACTCATATCGACAGATATCTGCTTTGATTTCCTCATAGACAATCTCTTTTTTTTCTTTATGTTCTATCTTATCAAATAATAACTTCGCCGCTGCTTCTCCCATGGAAAATGGGTGCTGTTCTATACATGTGATTCCAGGACCACTGTATTTTGCCCATTTTTCATCTGCAAATGCACAGATCCCAACATCTTTGCCGACTTCCTGCTCCATATGATAAAGATGTGAGATGATTCTTCTTAAGACTTCATCATTATTTGCAAAGAAACAAGTTTTCTCATGATGACTGATGATTTCCGCTAATTTCGCCATAATATCTAATTTTTCTTCGTCTTCCAAGATCAGAATCTCACCATTGATCGTATCACTCTGCGAAATATATGTTCTGACAGTTTCTTCTCTTAATTGTCTGGTACTGATGCCATCTGTTGCTTCACTTACAAAAACAATATGTTGCCATCCTTGATCTTGCAATTCTTCTAACATCTTCTTTGTCACTGCTTCGTTATCATTTACCACGCTGTCACAGACTGCATCTTTATATGTCCGGTCTAATAAAACGACTGGCTTGCTTTCTTCCATCTGACATGTGTTCTTAATAAAATCTGCATTATTCCCAACAGAATTTATGATCACACCATCTGTCTGTTCATTAAAAAATGACTCAATATTTTTATTTTCCTGATCTTTGTTATTATCCGCATCTGCAATCAATAACTGACAGCCTCTTTTTCTGCATTCTGATTGTACACCTTTGATCAGTAATGAGGAAAAAGGATTGCCAATATCTGCGATCGTAAATCCTATACAGTTTGATCTGTCTGATTTTAAACTTTGTGCGGCTCGATTTGGTCTATAATTTAACTCTTCCACAACATCTTGTATCTTTTTTCTTGTCTCTTCCGACATAAATTCATAATCTCCGTGAAGATATCTTGAGATGGTTGTCTTAGATACTCCGACAGCTGCCGCTACATCTGCCATAGTTGCTTTTTTACGTTTTCTTGTTTTCTTTTCCAATGTCCTTCACCTTGCATTTACTTATTTTCCGATCAGTACTTTCTTTCCACAAAAGGCGAATCCGTAATGTCTGATCTTTTCTTTTTTGATTCCTTTTGCAATCAGCTGTACATCATAATGTTTTTCTTCTATCTGCTTTAATGCTGCATTTACTGTATCCTGCAATGTATTCTCTTCCAAAGTATCTTGAACCTTGAACTCAAAAATATATGCATCTTGATCCTTATCTTCTGGTTCTAACAGTACATCGTACCGTCCAAAACCACTTTCTCTATTGGATGTGATCGTATATTCACCTTTCGCATCCGCAATCAACCCTAAAACAAATCCATGATAAAACTTCTCTGGCTCCCTACCACCTGTATCAAAATAACTGAATACTGATTGTGTCATTTGATTCATAAAACGATTCATATAGTTTATATCATTCATCCGCAATGCTTTCATAAAATCATTGTATTTTGCAGAAGGTTTTGAAAACCATCCTTGTATCATTTTATCAAACATTTTCAAGACCTCAAGATTCGTTAAAGATAACGTATAAATTTCATTCTCCTTAATCCCATGAACCTTTAGGTATCCACTTGCCAACAAAAGACTCCAGATTGCATTTTCATTCTCATCCAACTGTTCAAATACTATTTCTTCATCCAACACTTCTTCTATCTGCTTTCCATAAAGCAAATTTTCCATGACAACTTTAATATCCGAATTACTTTGCTGCAATAATTTTGCAATCAATTGATTGGAACTTGTATTTGCCCAATATGACTTCAATTCTTTTGTATCCAGATACTTTGTGATTGACCATGGATTATAGATATCTCTTTGTTTTCCAAAACAGAACCCATCGTACCATTGTTTTACATCATCAAAAGAATCTTCCATATCAAATAGATATAACGCTTGTTTCACTTCTTCTTCTGTAAATCCAAACGATGTCTCATATTTTCGTGATGTTGTAGTAATCACTTCTAAGTTATTAAGATCTGAAAAAATAGATTCTTTACTTACTCTTGTAATTCCTGTCAGCAAACCTCTTTCTAATGCCGGATTTGTCTTAAATGCTGCATTAAACAGACTTCTGATAAAAACAGACAACTCCTTCCAATATCCATGGACATAAGCTTCCTGCATCGGAGTATCATATTCATCCAAAAGGATTAAAACTTTCTTTCCGTAATATCTACTTAGATAATCACTCAACTGATATAGAGCCATCGTTGCTGCATTATCATCCATGTCTACACTGACTGATTCATAAAAATCTCGTTCTTTATCCTTTAGAAAATCTTCTTCTATAAGGAAATGGTATTTCATATATAAATTTGTGATCAGTTGACAGATCTTTCTTCTTGTTTTTTCATAATCCGACTCTTTTACTGTTGCAAAGCTTAGAAAAAGAACTGGATAGCTTCCCTGAAGTTGCTGATATCTCTTATCTTTCCAGATTTCTAAATCTTCAAATAACTTTGCCTGCTCTTTCTCTGTATTGGAGAAGAAAGTTTCGACCATACTCATATTGAGTGTCTTACCAAATCTTCTTGGACGAGTGATCAATGTAACACTGTCTCCATTCTCCCACCATTCTTTGATGAAAGATGTCTTATCAATATAGAAATAGTTGTTTTCTCTGATCGATTTAAAATCCTGATTCCCTACAGATATTACTTGTTGCATGTGATCACTCCCTTCTGTCCGATAATTAACTTTATTATAACATCTGATTTCTTTTTTATCTACCACAATGCTTTTTACATAACTCTATGCTTCTTATAATAAATATAAGAAGCAATCGCAGGAATCAATGTAACGATCAAAATAATTCCTACTGCTGCTCCAATTGGATCAACAAACTTCTGAAATCCAAGCAGAATTGTCAAGGCTCCACCAATGATCCACCATTTTCCTGCCATTCGATGTGTATAATTCCAGTTTTCTTCATTATCCAATGTCCATGGAAGTTTGATTCCAATCATATAGTTCTGTCTGCACTTCGGAAGATAGTTTCCAACAACGATCAGAACAATTCCCATTAAAACATTGGTCAACAGATCAAAATTCATTGCTTCTTTATATCCAAATGCATTTCCATAGATCATTGCCCCACACCAAAGTGAAACAACTGGACAGATACACAAAATCAGACGATAAATCTTAGAACCAATATTCTTTTTCTTTGGATCAAATTGTGTGACAACGGCACAGTAAATATGCACTGCTAAAATAAACAGATACATTCCCACAACCGCAAACCATTTACTGCTGTATCCATCTGCTACACCATTTTTTCCAAAATGCGTAGCCATCTGTGCTGGCAGCTGATTCCATAGCAAAAATCCAACAATCATTGGTAACAAAATTATAATGCAGCTTCCAATAAAAAACTTCTTATTCTTCTTTAACATCATGATTCCCTCCCTTCAATTCTGACAACCATAACATAACTTCTTCAACGACTGAGGTGTTTAACGTATAGTAAATATAATTCTTCTCTTTCTTCTCAAAGATCAGATCTACTTTCTTAAGAATCTTTAAATGATAAGAAATGGTTGCACCTGTCATATCAAAATGAGATCCAATCTCTCCAGCTGACATGCTTCCATCCCGCAGCATCATAAGAATCTCTCTTCGTATTGGGTCTGATAAAGCTTTAAATGTCTCTGCAAATCCCATAACTCTCATCCTTTCCGTAGCTATTTAGAAATATTTCTAATTACTTTATAGCATTTCATATTTGAAAAGTCAATTAGTATTTAGAATTTTTTCTAAATAGTTTTCATTGCAGAAATTTAACATAAATATCATTTAAATTTTGTATTGTCTTGTTAATATCATTGTATACAAACGAAAGGAGAACTTGACTTATGATACGATTATTTGCATCCGATATGGATGGAACTTTAATAAATAACAAAGGATATATTTCTGATCGAACGATCAATGCTGTGAAAAAATTACAGAAAAGTGGGGTTGCTTTTATTATAAATACAGGAAGGGATTATCACTCTGCCAAAAGAGAACTTGATGCGGCATCTCTTTCCTGTGATATGATCTGTCACAGTGGCGCCTGCACTTATGATGTTTATGGAAATGCATTTCATATCGCTTCCCTTCCAAAAAGCATTGCTTTAAAAATCTTAAATATATTTGAAAAACATGGGGCTTTTGCAGATATTGCGACGGATTATGGAAAAACTTCGATCACTGATAAATCTTCTTTACTAAACTACTACAAGAATGAAGTATTTCCTTCCCTTGAGCAGGAACATAAGGTATATTTTCCTACCTGGCATGATTTTGCTGTGATGGTTTCTGGCGTTCGTTTCTTTGAAGGAAAAGAAAGTCTGCTTAGTTGTGAAACACCGATTTATAAGATCTGTACTACATTTTTTGATCAGAAAAAAATCAAGGATTTGAAAGAAAAAATTCATGGAATTGACCAATTACATGCAGTTTCCACTTCTCGTTACGATCTAGAGATCACGCATATCAATGCTCAAAAAGGAACTGCTCTGTTACGTTATGCCCAAACAAAAAAGATCACTCCATCACAAATCCTTGCTGTTGGGGATAGTGGGAATGACCTTTCTATGTTATCTCTTGATCTTGGAATCACTGCTGCTATGGCAAATGCTTCTGATCCTATTAAAAAGGTTTGTTCTAAAATGATTCCATCTAACAATCATGATGGTGTTGCATTTTTAATTGAAGATGTACTTGATATGAATGAAATTGCCATGAATGCAAAATATTCTTTTCAGATATGTGTAAATCCTTGAGATTTTATTCATCTAATTTTAGAGTGTAATAAATCTGTGGTTCTTTTTCATTATCTATCGTGTATAATAATGTGCCATTTATGATTTCATCAATATTTATAGAATCATCAATGGCTAATTTGATTCTGCTTTCTTTAACTGCACAATAACTTTCTTTGAAAATCAAAAAAGACATAGCCGTTACTTTGCTACATCTTTTTTCTAATCTCAATATTTTCTTTGCTTAAGCTGCTTTTGCTTCCTTCGGCGTCTTGCATCCAAAGATTTTGGCAAGCTTTGCAAAACTTTCTTCTACATACTCCTGCCCTCGCTCATAAATTTCGACATTTTTCATCATTTTTTAACAAAAATCAGCTACTCTAATTGTGTGGTAATTCCTGCAATATTCTGCATTGAATGTTTTAAGAAATAATTGTAAACTGCAATAACTCTTCCAGTAAAAATCACAGCTAATATAGTTCCAATCCCAAGTCCTATGATATGTCCTGTAAACACGATACCGATGATTCCTGAAGTGCAAAAACATGTAACATCAAAGATATTCTTTCCAATTCCCATACCTTTCCCTAATTTATCTCCAATCGTTGCTGCCAGTGCATCTGCTGGATTTGGCACCAGTTTCATATTAACCATAGTTGCTGCACCGATTCCTGTAACAATAACTGCAAAAAATAAAACTACAATTTTCTGTATCAATGTGTCTGGTACGATATTTAAATACTGATCAAAAAGATTAATAAATACGCTTGTCACAAGACTCATTGGAATCTGCAGTAATTGATATAACTTAAACTCTTTACCCTTCAATACGGCTTCCACCAATACGCAGAAACAATAAAACACAAATGTTGTTGCTCCTAAGTTTAAATGCCAGATATGACAGATATTATATGGAATTGATATGATCGGTGATACTCCTAATAATGTTTTTGTATTTAAGACGATTCCAAGTGCAAGCACGATCAATCCAATAAAATATATGACAGCTCTTGTACATTTTTCTTTCAAATTTCTCATCCTCTTTTCTTTATTTTTTAACATCGAAAAGAACCCCGGAGTGTCTCTCTCCGGGATTCTTGTTTGTTCATTTTTTGATTATTTTTCTTTGATCTGGCAGAATTTTTTCTTACCTTTCTTTAATAAGATACGATCTTTATCGTCAAAGTCTGCTTTGCTAAATGTAGCATCGATTGCAGATACTTTCTCACCATTTACAGAAACTCCACCCTGCTGTACCATTCTTCTTGCATCAGAACGTGTTGTGCAAAGTTTGGAATCTACTAACATTGTAAGAATATCGATTCCTTCTGCTAATTTATCTGCTTCGTATTCAAATGTTGGGGCATCTTCATTGGCTCCACCACTTACGAACATTGCTTTTGCTGCTGTCTGAGCTTTCTTCGCTTCTTCTTCTCCATGAACGATCTTTGTAACTTCATAAGCAAGAACTTCTTTGGCTTTGTTGATCTCAGCACCTTCTAAAGCTCCTAATCTTCTGACTTCGTCCATTGGAAGGAATGTAAGAAGTGATAAGCATTCTTCTACTTTCACATCTTCGATGTTTCTCCAGTACTGGTAGAAATCGTATGGAGATGTCTTCTCTGGGTCAAGCCATACAGCACCTGCCATTGTTTTACCCATCTTCACTCCGTCGCTTCTTGTAAGAAGTGTTAATGTTAATCCGTAAGCATCTTTCTTTTCTTTTCTGCGAATCAAGTCAGCTCCTGCCAGGATATTAGACCACTGGTCGTTTCCACCCATCTCTAATTTACATCCATATCTTCTGTTTAACTCAAGGAAATCATATCCCTGCATTAACATATAGTTAAACTCGAAGAATGTAAGTCCACGTTCCATTCTCTGTTTGTAGCATTCTGCTGTTAACATCTTATTTACTGAGAAATGTACTCCGACTTCACGTAAGAAATCAACATAATTTAAGTTTAATAACCAGTCTGCATTGTTTGCTAAGATTGCTTTATCATCATCAAATGTGATGAATCTTGATAACTGTTCTTTGAAACGTTTCGCGTTGTGGTCGATTGTTTCTTTTGTTAACATATTTCTCATGTCAGATTTTCCAGATGGGTCACCGATCATTGTTGTTCCCCCACCTAAAAGGGCGATTGGACGGTGTCCTGCTTTCTGCATATGCATCATTGCCATAATTGTTAAGAAATGTCCAGCTGTTAAACTGTCTGCTGTTGCATCAAATCCGATGTAGAATGTTACTTTCTCTTTTCCTAACAATTCTCTTAATTCTTCGTGTGTTGTCTGTGCGATAAATCCTCTTTCCTGCAGCACATCATATACGTTTTGACTCATTTATATATATATCTCCTTTTAAATTCTCTAGTTTTTAAAGCTGTGGATTGGTGCTGGAATTCTTCCTCCGCGGTTTACGAATGCGTCACATGAGAATTCGTTGACTGGCATGATTGGTGCGTATCCAAGTAATCCACCGAATTCTACCTGATCTCCAACATCTTTTCCAATCGCTGGGATCACACGGACTGCGGTTGTCTTCTGATTGATCATTCCAAGTGCCATCTCATCTGCGATCAGTCCTGCGATCGTTGTTGCTTTTGTTTTTCCAGGAATTGCGATCATGTCAAGTCCTACGGAACATACACATGTCATAGCTTCTAATTTCTCAATTGTTAAAGCTCCGGCATTGACTGCATCGATCATTCTCTGGTCTTCGCTGACTGGAATAAATGCTCCACTTAATCCACCAACGTAAGAAGAAGCCATAACTCCACCTTTTTTGACCTGGTCATTTAACATTGCTAACGCTGCTGTTGTTCCAGGTGCTCCTGCATATTCTAATCCGATCTCTTCTAAGATCTCTCCAACGCTGTCGCCTGCTGCTGGTGTTGGTGCAAGAGAAAGGTCAATAATTCCAAATGGAATTCCAAGTCTCTTAGAAGCTTCTTTGGCTACTAACTGTCCAACACGAGTTACTTTAAACGCTGTCTTCTTAATTGTCTCGCAAAGAACTTCGAAGTTTTCTCCACGTACATTCTCGATTGCTCGTTTTACAACTCCAGGTCCACTGACACCTACGTTAATGATCGCATCTGCTTCAGTCACACCATGGAATGCTCCTGCCATAAATGGGTTATCATCTGGTGCATTACAAAATACTACGAACTTCGCACATCCAAGACACTGATTGTCTTTTGTAAGTTCTGCTGTCTCTTTGATGATCTCACCGATTAATTTGACTGCATCCATGTTGATTCCTGTCTTTGTAGAACCTACATTGACAGAAGAACATACGAAATCAGTCTCTGCTAATGCTTTTGGAATGGAACGGATCAAAAGTTCATCGGCTTTAGTCATTCCTTTGCTTACTAATGCAGAATATCCACCTAAGAAGTTTACTCCAACTTTCTTGGCTGCTGCATCTAAGACTTTCGCAAGTTCTACGAAATCATCTGGTGTCTTACATACATTGCCGCCAACTAAAGAAATTGGTGTGATGGAAATTCGTTTATTAACGATTGGAATACCGAATTCATTCTCGATATCTTTTCCTGTCTTTACAAGGTCTTTTGCAACCGTTGTGATCTTATTATAAATGTTTTCCTTGACTTCCTCTAGTGTTGTACCAACACAGTCTAATAAACTGATACCGATTGTAATGGTACGAACATCTAAATTCATCTCATGGATCATTTTATTTGTTTCAAATACTTCATTCAGATTAATCATGATGCCACCCCTCTAAATTCTGTGCATAATATCAAAGATTCTTTCATTCTGCGCCTGAATTACAACACCGATCTCTTCACCGATCTGTTTTAACTCGCTGGATAATAATGCGATATCTTTGGATGAACCAGCTGGATCTACGACCATCATCATGTTAAAGAAGCCACCTGTGATTGTTTGGGAGATGTCTAAGATGTTAACATTGTTGCTAGCTAAATAGTTACATACCTTTGCGATGATTCCAACACCATCTTTTCCAACAACTGTGATTACTGTTTTTTCCATTTGTGCTTTTCCTCCTAAATGCTTATGATACACTGGTTACGGTAGATACCGTGTCTCTTCTGGCCACTTCGATCGGTAATGTAAAATTATGTAGTGAAATCTTTACCGTTTCATAAGCCAGTTTTTCATAGTTATTTTCTTTACTCAGATGTCCAAGATAAACTTTCTTTGTCTTTTGTGTTGCAACCTCCTCGATCAGTTCGGCGCATCTCTCATTCGATAAATGCCCCTGTCTTCCAAGGATTCGTCTCTTTAAATAATATGGATAACGTCCAACCTGAAGCATATTCACATCATGGTTGGCTTCGACAAATAAAATATCGGAATCATAAATCTTCTCAACCAGATATTCATCGTAATCTCCAAGGTCTGTTGCAATACTTGCTTTGGATCCTTCTTCTGAGTAAAACGAGTAACAAACAGGATCTGCAGCATCATGCCATACGTGAGATGCGTTTACTTTCATATCCCCAATCTCAAATGGTTTGTCTGCTTCAATCGAATGAAAAAGGCTTTTGTCTACTTTCCCAAGGTTCTTGTAATCAAAAATCGCATCGATCGTCTTTCCTGTCGCAAAGATTGGAAGTCCATATCTTCTTGCGATCACACCAAGTCCCTTGATATGATCCGTATGCTCGTGTGTGATCAAAATTCCATCAAATTCTGGAACCGTAAGATCAAGTTCTGAAAGTGAATTCTCAATGCGCTTTGCACTCACTCCACAATCAACTAACAGATTTGTCTTCTTCGTTCCAACATATATGCAATTTCCTTCACTGCTGCTTGCTAAACTTGATAGTTTCACGGATTGTACCTCTTTCTTCTCTTCTGGGCTGACCCTATTGGCAAACATTATATCATAAGGTTATTTAAGATTCAAGAATTGCCCTGTATTCTTAAATGTACAAAATATCAGCCAAGGATTTTTGCAATCTGAGCTTTTGTATCTGCTAAATCACCTGAATTGTCAATAACATGACTTGCCATGGATTTAAATTGTTCTTCACTTTGCTGTTTTGCGATCATCTGAGCGATCTTCTCATCAGAATATCCTCTGGAAGCTTTTAACCGCTCGTATCTTACTTCTTCTCTTGTATAAATATACCATAACTGATCAAATTTCTTTTCATAACCTGCTCCAACCAGTAACGCTGACTCTACAACCACCAGACCATCTGGTTCTTCTTTTCCAAATGCATCAATCCTTGCTAAGATTTCTTCATCTACATTTTTATGAGTGATACTGTCTAATAAGGAAAGTTTTGTTTCATCATGAAATACGATCTCTCCAAGTGCCGGACGGTTGATCGTCTGATCGTCATTTAAAATTTTATTTCCAAATGCATAAACGATCGCATCATAGCTTTTCGCCCCCGGTACCATCAGCTCATGAGCTACATGATCTGACTGAATGATCTTTGCATGATAATCATTTTCTAAAATATTTAAAACCTCACTCTTCCCAGAGCCGACACCTCCGGTAATTCCTATGATCTTCATCTGCTTTCACTCCTTATTTCGCTTCGTACCAGCTTGCTCCCTGTTCAATATCAATACTTAATGGCACTCGAAGACTTGCTGCGTTCATCATTTCATTTTCTAAGATTTCTTTCACTTCCTCAAATTCATCTAAATGAGTCTCAATCAGTAATTCATCGTGAATCTGTAAGAGCAGACGGGATTTCATCTGTTTTTCTTTTAATTTCATATTCACTCTTACCATTGCAATCTTGATGATATCTGCAGCAGTTCCCTGAATTGGGGAGTTCATTGCCACACGTTCTCCAAAGTTTCTCTGCATAAAATTACTGGATTTTAATTCTGGGATCGGACGGATTCGGTTGAACATTGTTTTAACATATCCGTCTGTCTTTCCTTTTTCCACTTCTCCATCTAAGAATTCCTTAACGCGTGGATACATTGCAAAATAACGGTCAATGTATTCCTGTGCCTGTTTTCTTGAGATCTTGAGATCCTGACTTAATCCAAACGCACTTAACCCATAAATAATTCCAAAGTTTACAGCTTTTGCTTCTCTTCTTTGTGTACTTGTCACTTCATCCATCGGAATTCCAAACACCTCGGAAGCTGTTCTCGCATGAATATCCTGATTTTCTTCATAAGCATGAATGAGTTTCTCATCCTGTGACAAATGCGCCAGCACACGAAGCTCGATCTGTGAATAATCGGCATCCAAAAATACATATCCATCTTCTGGCAAAAATACCTTACGGATTGCTCTTCCAAGTTCCATACGGATTGGAATATTCTGAAGATTTGGCTCTGTACTGCTGATTCTTCCAGTTGCTGTGATCGTCTGATTAAATTTTCCATGAATTCTCTGGTCATCCTGAATAAAGTTTGCCAGACCATCTGCATATGTTGATTTTAATTTGGTTAACTGTCTGTATTCTAAGATCATAGGAATGATCGGATAAAGATGCTCGATCTTTTCTAACACTTCCACACTCGTAGAGTATCCAGTCTTTGTCTTTTTCGCACCTTCTAATTTCATATGCTCAAATAAGACAACACCTAACTGTTTTGGGGAATTGATATTGAATTCTTCGCCTGCTTCTTTATAAATAGAATCCTGTAATTCTTCAATTCTTCCAACCAGCTGATCTCCATATTCTTTCAGAGCTTTTGAATCTACATGAATTCCTCTCACTTCCATATCATGAAGTGCAAACATCGTTGGAATTTCAATCTCACGGTAAAGATCCATCATCTCAAATTCTGTTAACTTATCACTTAACGGTTTGATCGCTTCTCTTGAAATATAAGCTTCATAACCCATGATCTTCTTTCCTGCATCACTTAAGACACCATCTGTAACCATTGGATGTTTCTTATCGATCAGCTCTTTTCTTGATGGGAGCATCATGGATTTATAATCTCTTGCAATATCATCATATTCATAAGTACTTTTCAATGGATTCACCAGATAAGCAGCCAGAGAAACATCAAAGATACTCTTTGTCAGCTCATTGATCGTTAAATGAGATAAATGTTCTTTCACTTCCATCATTGCCACATGTTCCATGCTCTGATATAAATGATCGATTTTTTCATATAAGAAATCCTGTGTTAAGAATCCAAATCCTTCACAGCCAAATAAGTATACTTCTTCTCCTTCTGTATTTAATGCAACCCACATTGCATCGTTTTCTTTATAAATGGAGACTCCAGCTTCCCTCTTCTTTGCCGCTTTTGCAAAAATATCTTCCGCCTCTGCAAGGTCAACGATCTCTTTGATCTTAACCTCCAGATCTTCCTGTTCCTCTCCGTCAAAACGTTTGAGAATTGCTTTAAATTCCAATTCTTTTAACATATGGTAAGCTTCTTTTGTATACAGATTACCAAGCTTTGCTTCTTCAAATGTAATATCAACCGGACTGTCTAACTTGATCGTTGCAAGTTCCTTGCTCATAACTCCCTGCTCATAATATTCCTGCAGATTGTTCTTTGCTCGATTTGGTTTTACTTCATCAATATGCGCATATGCATTCTCTAATGATTTAAACTCTTTGATCAGTTTTGTCGCCGTCTTCTCTCCAATTCCAGGAATCCCCGGAATATTATCGGATGCATCCCCCATCAACGCCTTCACATCGATAAATTCTTTCGGTGTCACCTGATATTTCTCTAACACATCATCTTCATAATAATCTTCAACAACCGTTCCAGCTCTGTTCGTCTTTGGAATACGAATCTGCACTTTCTTCGTTGCAAGCTGTAATAGATCTCGGTCTCCAGATACGATCTTCACTTCAAATCCAGCTTCTTCTCCAAGAACAGACATTGTCCCAAGAAGGTCATCCGCTTCATAGCCTTCTTTCATCATCAAAGGAATATTCATCGCCTTCAAAACTTCACGGATCACAGGGACCTGTTCTCTTAATTCATCTGGCATCCCTTTTCTCGTTCCTTTATAATCCGCAAACATTTTGTGACGGAATGTCGGTGCTTTTAAGTCAAATGCAACCGCTAAGTGTGTTGGGTTTTCTTCCTCTAAAAATTTAAACATGATATTTAAAAAACCAAGCACCGCATTCGTATGAAGCCCCTGACTGTTTGTCATGTCTGGAAGTCCGTAAAATGCACGGTTTAATATGCTGTTTCCATCGATTAATAATAGTTTCTGTTCCATGCCAGATTGTTCTCCTTTTCTATAAATATGCTCTGAAGTATTGTAACATAAAGAGATTGTAATTTGAAGGGTAGTCGTGGGGATTGTATATGAGAAAAACGAAATAATAATATAAAGGATCCAGACCAGAAATTTATGCTCGCCGTTTTGAACGGTCGCTGATTCGCTAGTTTTCCTTGCGCAACTCGCTTCGCTCAAACAGCGCACCAAACTAGCTGCGAACCGTTCAAAACGACGGCAAAATTTCAATGGTTCTGGATCTGCTATGCTATTATTTCGTTTTTCTCATATACACGGACGGCTATTCAAATCACTACGGGTGTGTATGTTGTACGGTATTGGCTAATAATTTTTGTATTCGT
>CABIYF010000008.1:72428-111565 GCA_902362875.1 Eubacteriaceae bacterium
CTGCCCCAGAGGAAATTCCAACTAAGATTCCTTCTTCAACCGCGATCACCTTTCCATAATCAAAAGCATCTTCATTTTCCACAGGAATAATTTCATCATAAATGTCTGTGTTTAATACTTCTGGTACAAATCCGGCTCCGATTCCCTGAATCTTGTGTGGTCCTGCCTGGCCTCTTGAGAGCATTGGGGAGGTTGCTGGTTCGACTGCAATGACCTGCACGTCTTCTTTCTTTGATTTTAAATACTCTCCAACTCCTGTTACCGTTCCTCCTGTTCCGACTCCTGCGATGAAGATATCAACATCTCCGTCTGTGTCTTCCCAGATTTCTGGTCCTGTTGTCAGGCGGTGGACTTTTGGGTTGGATGGGTTGATGAACTGTCCCGCGATGAAGGAGTCCTCGATCTCTTCTGCCAGTTCTTCTGCTTTAGCGATCGCTCCTTTCATTCCCAATGCACCATCTGTCAGAACGATTTCTGCTCCATATGCTTTTAACAGATTTCTTCGTTCCACACTCATTGTCTCTGGCATTGTAAGGATGACTCTGTATCCTTTGGATGCTCCGATTGCTGCAAGACCGATTCCTGTGTTTCCTGATGTTGGTTCAATGATCACTGATCCTTCTTTTAATTTTCCTGCTTCTTCTGCATCTGTGATCATCTGATATGCAATACGGTCTTTTGCACTTCCTGCTGGATTGTAGCCATCTAGTTTTACTAATAATCTTGCCTGTAGTTTAAATCTCTTCTCTACATTTTCAATTTCTACGAGTGGTGTTCTTCCGATTAGTTCTGTGACATTTTTATATATATTTGACATTGTTTTTCTCCTTCTATTTTTATTTCATATATTTCCTATCTTTTTAATATGTTATTAGTATAACAGATTCTAAAATATTGTCAATCATTTTATCCTGTATAATACTTATGACCTCTGCATCATTTTATTTTTATCGCAGCAAACAAGAAAAAGACCATGTGATCCTTAGATCACATAGTCATTTCCACCTTTGATTCTTGCTTTATTTACGATGTCTTCCAGTGTAATTCCACTTAGATATTCTTCAATTACCTGTCCTAATCCTTCCCAGATTTCAATCGTTGGGCATTCATGGTAACGATCGCATTGATTTACATCATCATCAAGACACGCTACTGGCTGTAAGCTTCCTTCCGTTATCTTTAAGATCTCATAAATCGTATAATCCTTTGGATCTCTTGAAAGCTGGTATCCTCCCTTTGGCCCTCGAAGGCTCTTTAAGTATCCTCTGATACTTAACTGTCTTACAATCTGTTCTAAATATTTTACGGATATCTCCTGTCTTCTTGATATGTCTTTTAATGCGATCCAGTCACCTGTATGATGCATTGCAAGATCATACATTAAACGGACTGCATATCTTCCCTTTGTTGAAATTTTCATAAATTGTCTACTCCATTTTCTTAATTATTCTTTGACATCCAGCAGCTGTACCGCTGTCTTTAAGCTGCGAACATCCTGTGCCTCGTCAAATGTTAGTTTGTTATCTGTTGTCAGAAGTACGATATAGTGTCCATCCTGACGATAAATCTGTTGGTAACCATAGCTGTATTGTATGTATTTTTCACTGCTATAAGTATCTCTTGTAGAATCTTCTACATAATAGAACTTCCCATCGATATAGGAGACATATTGAAGAATCGCATCTCCCTCTGTGGTAAACTGGCAGATGATAATTGCAGAATTTTTCTTACGTTCGATCTTACTCTTTAAAAACTGATTCCACAGCTTCTTGCTTTTCTTATCAAAGGCTTCTTGTTCGATTGTCACCATTCCCTGATATTTTGCTTGTTCGGCTGTCAGGTCTTTTGGATATTTTGCGAGAAGATCTTTGATCTCATCATATTTTGAAAGTATTTTTATATCAATTTTCTTCTCTTTTTTGCTTTTCTTTTCCTGTGCAGTTGTGGTTTTCTTTTCCTGTGCAGTAGTCGTTTTCGCTTCTTTCGTCTCTTTTGCTGACTTCCCGCATCCAGACAATGAAACTGCTGCCATAAGTATCATCACACTCATTCCAGCCACCATGATTTTTCTTCTCATCCGACTTACCCTCCTATAATTTCCCTATTTCATATCGCTTTAGTATATAATACTTGTTTTTCTCTCTATTGTCAATCTTGTCATGATGTTTTACAATGGAAACATATAGGAGGTAGAACCCATGAGTAAAATAAATAAGATTACACCTTTAACGCATGTAAAATTTCTAAATCTTTATGAATTAGAAGCTGAAAATAAATTCGGAGACACACATCCATACTATGTTGCCAGCCGAAAAGATGAGGAAACAATGATGGCTGCCACAAAAAAAGTCATTCCAGACGGAGTTGTGATTTATAGTCTGTTTGGCGAAAAAGCTGATAAACTCATCATGGTGAAACAGTTCCGTTACCCTTTAAACGATTATACATATGAACTACCGGCAGGTCTCATTGATCCGGGGGAATCTGTGAAAGAAACTGCAATCCGTGAGATGATGGAAGAAACAGGACTTACTTTCACTCCTGCCACATTCGATGACTTCTTAAGCCGTCCTCATTTTTCTTCTGCCGGAATGACAGATGAAACTAATTGTACAGTTTATGGAATTTCTACTGGAATGCCAAATCTTGACCATTTAGAACCAAATGAAGATTTATCCGTTGAATTAGTAGATAAAAATGAAGCAAAGCGTATTTTAAGAGAAGAAAATCTTTCTGTAAAGGCATACTATCTGTTGTTACACTTTATACAAAGTGATCCTTCCGATCCTTTCGCATTTTTGAAACTAGACTAAAAAACAATTATGTCTATCCCTGCGGCTCGTTACAACTTATCAGGTGTAGGTAATGCACTTTTGCTGTCACAGGGATAGATACAATCCATATAATTTTTTGCAAAAATCATTGACATTATAATTAAGAAATGATAATATATTTTAGGTCGAACAATTGAATCAGCCGATGTGTCGGAACTGGCAGACGAGACAGACTCAAAATCTGTTGTTCTTATGGACGTGTGGGTTCGAGTCCCACCATCGGCATTTAGAAAGAATCTCTGAGAAGAGGTTCTTTTATTTTTTTACAAGAAAGTCATATTTTCATTTTACCTTGCATATTTATATAATATAACAATTTATTTTTATATTTCAGGAGGTACATAATATGATTAAAAAGCTCAAAAAATACTCTCTTCTTGCCTTTTGTGCAATGATTGCTGGTGGTTACATAATTTCTGTACAAGCTCCATTTTCTCATACAGAGTCTGCAATTCATCTGATGGCTGATGAAGGCGGTTCTGATGACGGAAATGATGGAAACGATGACAATAACGGCAACAATAACAATAATGATAACAATAATAATGGAGACAATAATCAGGGTTCTTCTATCTTTGGCAACGGTGAGGGTGATGGTCCACATTATACCGATGACAATGGCACTATTACTATCGACGACGATGAAACTCCTTTATAAAATTAATTTCAAATCCGAAATCAATTTCATCAAAAAAGGAAAGCAGTTCTATTTTCATGAATTGCTTTCCTTTTTTTAATTTACAAACTTTGTATCAATTCTTCAATCTCATCCAGACAAGCTCCACAGACAGTTCCTGCTCCTGTCACTTCTTTGATTGCTTCAACCGTCTTGGCTCCTTCTTCGTATGCATCCATAATCTGTCCTGCTGTGATATCAAGGCACGGACAGATAATCTGATCTCGATCCATATGACACCTCCATAATTTTTATTATAGAGATATTATGTACAGTTTTATCAAGGTATATCCACGTTCTTTTTCTTAATCTGCTTGTTCACAACTTCTGAAAACAACTGATACAATACAGAACAAAACGGAATACTAAATAACATTCCAGGAATTCCTGCAATATTTCCACCGATCGTTACTGCAACAAGAACCCATATTGCCGGCAGTCCAACAGAATTTCCTACCACATGTGGGTAGATCACATTTCCTTCAAACTGTTGTACAACGACAAACATGATAATAAATATGATTGCCTGTTTCCAGTCTACCATCAAGATCAATAACACTCCAACCCAGCATCCAATAAATCCACCAATGATCGGTATCAATGACATCACCGCAATAAATACCGCAATCAACACAGCATATGGAAGTCCCAGCAGTTTCATAGATGCAAAGATCAGACTTCCAAGAATCACCGCTTCTAAGCACTGCCCGGAAAGGAAACTTGAAAATGCATTATTTGATAATCTTCCAACTCTTACGATATATTTTGCAACTCTTTCTGGCAGAAACGCTGCTAACACTTTTCTTACCTGCACAGATAATTTTTCTTTCTGCAACAAAGCATTCAATGCAAAGACAAATCCTAATACAAAACTTACAACAACTTGTACTGCATTTGAAATTACACTCACTGTGGAATTGAGCATGTTTGTAGCACTATCCTGCAAAAATGCTATCAATTCTCCGCTTACTTTATCCCAGTCAAAGCTAAGCTGGTTTACATATTTATGTACCATCGGTTTATTAATAGAATAATGCTCCAAAAATTCCTGAATCTCTTTCACATACCCCGGAATATTGTTTGATAATTTAAAAATCGTATCAACCAGTTCTGGAATGATCAGTCCAGATACCAGTATGATCACGCCAATGATACATAACAATGCTACGATCAAGCTTAATCCACGTTTTCCTTTTTTTATTTTCTGAAACACATGTGTTTCAAAGAAGCGCATGGGAACATTAATGATAAATGCAAGGCAGCTTCCTAAAATAAATGGAAATGCTACAGAACTTGCATAGGATAATCCCGCAAATACAATCTGTAAATTGCTTAACACCAAATATAAGATGATCCCAAAGGCCACTAAGATAAATGGTGTCTTGTCATTTTCTTTAAAAAATTTCAAATCTTTTATCTCCTTTTTATTTTGCAGTTTTTCTGACTGCAAATTTTTAAAAGGGACTGTTAAAACTAACAGTCCCTCTTTTATCTTTCGCATATCATATACCCGGAATGCCGGTCTTGCGATTTTGACGCCTAGCAGAGCTAGGTGGGTTTTCTCAATCAACGTTCTGCCGTCCCCCGGTATCAGGGCTTGACATCCGGTCGATTATACGAAGTCCCATGATAAATAAATGTAGGTTCAAAATAGCAAGTTATCGTACACCCCAGGCTTCTTATCTGATTTACATTACATATTATACTGTAAGTATGTTAAGATTTCAAGTCACAGATACATGAAATTCTATCCAATCTTAATATTTTTTGAAAATGGCTGAAACGGAGATATCTTATCATAACCACTGATATCTTCTTTCAGGTCTTTTTTAAGATATGCAAATGTGTAATCTTCACCCTTTTTTGCATACATCTTTAAAAGTCTTAATAAATAATTTTTAGACGCATCACACATGATCGTTGCCCCAATCCCATGTTCAAAATATTCAAGCGGACTCTTCTGATCAAACTTATCCCCATTATAAATCTTTCCTGCACTGACACGATCTACAAACATCTCCGCCATATACTTCTTTGGAATCTTCATTCCAACAAGCCCTGGATGTTCTCTGTCAATACTATAATCGATCCAGTATTCAAAATGATGTTTGTTACGTCCTTTGTGATGAAGCCATGCTGTAGAAATTCCTTTGTCCATTCTTTCTGCATTATTAGGACTTGCCGTTCCCTGGTAGTATTTTGCACCTACCAGAAATTCAGTTGGGGAATATTTGGACATGTCGTGCATGATTCCCTGATAATAAAGGCCTAGTTTAAAACAGCCTTTTGCCACCAGAATCTTATGTCTTGTAATTGTTTTAAAATGACCAATAAAATGCATAATCCAATCTGCTCCCTCATGCTTCTCTCTATTATTAAGAAATTTTTTCTCTACGGATTATCATAGCAAAAACAATCTCTTTTGAAAAGTCTTAATCGAAAACTTATTGAAAAAACAATCTTATTTTCTCTCAAACAAAAATGATGTCAGATCATATTACTGTCTCTGACATCATTTTCGCATTTTTATAGCTTAAAGATTTGTATATCCCATTAACTGTTTGTCAACTTCTCTGGCTGCATCTCTTCCTTCACGGATTGCCCATACAACTAAAGACTGTCCTCTGTGCATATCTCCTGCAGTAAAGACATTTTCAACATTTGTTGCAAAACTGTCTGGTTTTGTTTCAACGTTTGTTCTCTGGTTTACTTTCACACCAAATGCTTCTGTGACATAAGCTTCGCTTCCTAAGAATCCTGCTGCGATCAATACTAAATCTGCTGGAATTTCTTTTTCAGATCCTTCCACTGGAACCATCATCATTCTTCCAGTCTTTTCATCTTTTTTGCTTTCAAGACTTACTAAAACAGCTTTTGTTACTTCGCCTTTTTTGTTCATCTTGAATTCTTTGACAGTTGTCTGATAAATTCGAGGATCATGTCCAAAAACTGCAATTGCTTCTTCCTGACCATAATCTGTCTTGCAGATTCTTGGCCATTCTGGCCATGGGTTATTCTCTGCACGTTCGTCTGGAAGTTTTGGCATCATCTCTAACTGAGTAACACTCTTTGCTCCGTGGCGGATAGATGTACCAACACAGTCATTTCCTGTATCTCCACCACCGATAACGATAACGTTTTTACCCTTTGCAGAGATAAATTTCTTATCTTTTAAACCAGAATCTAACAGGCTTTTTGTTGTTGATTTCAAGAAATCAACTGCAAAATAAATTCCCTTTGCTTCACGTCCAGGAACTTCGATATTTCTTGGATTTGATGATCCGCAGGCTAAGATCACTGCATCGTAATCTTTCTTTAATTGCTCTGGTTTGATATCTTTTCCAACGTTTGTATTTGTTACAAAATGGATTCCTTCTTCTCTCATGATCGCGATCTTACGTTCTACGATATGTTTTTCGAGTTTCATGTTAGGAATTCCATACATTAACAGACCACCAAGACGATCTGAACGTTCGTATACAGTCACTTCATGTCCACGTTTGTTTAATGAGTTTGCTGCAGATAATCCAGAAGGTCCGGAACCGATGACTGCAACTTTCTTTCCTGTACGGAATTTTGGTGGTCTTGCTTTTGCAAGTCCATGTTTATATCCGTATTCAATGATACTTAACTCATTTTGTTTTGAACATACAGGATTTCCGTTTAATCCACATGTACAGGCATTCTCACAGAGTGCCGGACATACACGTCCGGTAAACTCTGGAAATGGATTTGTTTTCTTAAGTCTTAAAAATGCCTGTTCCCAGTTTCCTGTATAGATCAGATCATTCCATTCTGGCACCAGGTTGTTTAATGGGCATCCAGATGCCATTCCATTTAATAGTACTTTTCCAGACTGACAGAATGGTACTCCGCAGTCCATACATCTTGCACCCTGTTTCTGCTGTTCTTCTCTTGAAAGAGGAATATGAAATTCATTAAAATGTTTGATTCGTTCTTTCGGAGATTCTGCACGGGCGTCTTCTCTTTCATAATCTAAAAATCCAGTTGGTTTTCCCATAATTTCCTCCTATTTTCCTGCATTTGCCTTGATATTAAATGCTTCCATCTTCGCCTGCTCACTGCTTAATCCACGTTCTTCCATCTGGACGATCAGATTTAACATTGCTTTGTAATCATTTGGCATGATCTTTTTAAACTTAGGCAGGTACTGTTCAAAGTCTTTAAGAATTTCTTTTCCTTTTTCGGAATTTGTATATGCTACATGTTCTTTTAACATGTCTTTTAATTCGATAACATCGTATTTGGATGTTACTGTTTCTACAGAAACCATTTCTTTATTTAAGTTCTTATATAACTTGCTGTCTTCATCTAACACATAAGCAACTCCACCGCTCATACCAGCTGCAAAGTTCTTTCCTGTTGGTCCAAGAACAAGAACACGACCACCTGTCATGTATTCACATCCATGATCTCCAACACCTTCAACAACGGCTGTAGCTCCTGAGTTTCTGACACAGAAACGTTCTCCGGCAACACCATTGATAAATGCTTTACCACTTGTTGCTCCGTATAATGCAACGTTACCTACGATGATATTATCTTCTGCTTTAAATTTGACACCTGTTGGAGGGCAAAGGATTAATTTACCACCAGAAAGTCCTTTTCCGAAGTAGTCATTGCTGTCTCCGACTAACTGTAATGTCAGACCTTTTGGAATGAAGGCTCCGAAACTCTGTCCACCAGCTCCGTTACATTTTACAACGTATGTATCATCTTCTAATGCCTGTTCACCCCAGTGTTTTGTGATCTCTGATCCAAAGATTGTTCCGAATGTACGGTCGATATTTGTAACATCAAGCTGAATGCTCTTCTTCTGTTTCTTTTCAAGCGCTGGCATTAATTCTTTCATCAGTACTTTCATATCTGCTGTCTGTTCCAGTTTGAAATCGTATACATTCTTATGGTTGTAATCCATCTTCTGTGCTGGGTCATATTTATATCCAAGAATCTTAGAAAGATCTACATGTTTTTCGGCTGCTTTTGCATTTGGTTTTAATAAATCTGTACGTCCGACTAATTCATCAACCGTAGCTACACCTAATTTTGCCATGTATTCTCTTAATTCCTGAGCAATAAACTTCATGAAGTTCATAACATATTCAGGTTTTCCTGCAAATTTCTTACGAAGTTCTGGATTCTGTGTTGCAACTCCGACTGGGCATGTATCTAAGTTACATACTCTCATCATAACGCATCCAAGTGTTACAAGTGGTGCTGTTGCGAAACCAAATTCTTCGGCTCCAAGCATTGCTGCGATCGCTACATCTCTACCACTCATTAACTTACCATCTGTCTCAACGATAACTTTGTTACGAAGATCGTTCA
Organism: Eubacteriaceae bacterium; assembly: GCA_902362875.1. Lineage (GTDB taxonomy): Bacteria > Bacillota > Clostridia > Lachnospirales > Lachnospiraceae > Anaerostipes. The sequence continues at coordinate 81,288 of CABIYF010000008.1, forward strand.
TTAACAGATTCTGATGCGCTTCTGCAAGTCCAAGTTCCCAAGGAAGTCCTGCATTATAGATAGAGTTTCTAGGAGCTGCTCCTGTACCACCATCATAACCTGAAATTAAGATAACCTGTGCTCCGGCTTTTGCTACACCAGATGCGACTGTTCCAACTCCTGCTTCTGATACAAGTTTTACGGAAATTCTTGCATCTCTGTTGGCATTCTTACAGTCATAAATTAACTGCGCCAAGTCCTCGATAGAGTAAATATCATGATGCGGTGGTGGGGAAATTAAGCTTACACCCGCTGTTGAATGACGAGTTTTAGCAATCCATGGATAAACTTTCTTTCCTGGAAGATGTCCACCTTCTCCTGGTTTTGCTCCCTGTGCCATCTTGATCTGAATCTCTTTGGCACTTACTAAATATTCACTTGTTACTCCGAATCGTCCAGATGCAACCTGTTTAATTGCTGAGCATCGGTTTAATCCGTCTCTTCCGACTTTTAATCTCTCAGGTCTTTCTCCACCCTCACCACTGTTTGACTTACCGCCTAATTTGTTCATGGCGATTGCCAGTGTTTCATGCGCTTCTCCGGAAATAGATCCGTAAGACATTGCTCCTGTCTTGAAACGTTTGACGATAGAATCAACACTTTCAACTTTGTCGATTGGAATTCCTTTCTCTGGGTAATTAAATTCCATTAAACCTCTTAAGTTTCCTGGTTCTAATTCCTTATCGATCATATTTGTATACTGTTTAAACAGATCATAACTTCCTGTTCTTGTTGCAACCTGAAGTGTATGAATTGTCTGTGGATTGTAAAGATGCTGCTCTTTTCCACTTCTGCATTTATGGCTTCCTGCACTTTCCAATGTCAAATCATTTTCTAATCCTAATGGATCAAATGCTGTGGCATGTCTTGCATCTACGTCTGCTTCTAAGTCTTTTAAGGAAATACCTTCGACTCTGCTGACTGTATTTGTAAAATATTTCTCAATCACATCTGAATTGATACCAATTGCTTCAAAGATCTGTGATCCCTGATAAGACTGTAATGTTGAAATACCCATCTTAGATGCGATCTTAACGATTCCATGAAGGATCGCATTTGTGTAATCTTCAACTGCTGCATAGTAATCTTTCTGAAGCATATTTTCATCGATCAGTTTCTTGATTCCCTGTAATGCAAGGTATGGATTCACTGCACATGCACCATATCCTAACAGTGTTGCAAAATGATGAACTTCTCTTGGTTCTCCACTCTCTAAGATCAGTGCAACGGATGTACGTCTCTTTGTCTTGATCAGATACTGATGCATTGCAGATACTGCCAATAAAGAAGGAATTGCCACGTGGTTTTCATCGACTCCTCTGTCAGAAAGAATGATGATGTTTGCTCCATCTCTATATGCTCTGTCTGTCTCTACAAATAAGCGGTCTAATGCTTTCTCAAGAGATGTGTTCTTGTAATATATAATAGGAAGTTCTACAACTTTAAATCCTTCTTTGTTCATTGCTTTGATCTTTAACAAATCTGTGTCTGTAAGGATTGGGTTGTGTACTTTTAATACGCGGCAGTTTTCTGGTTTCTCATCTAAGATATTACCTTCTTTTCCGACATAAACCGTTGTTGATGTTACAAGTTCCTCACGGATCGCATCGATTGGAGGGTTTGTTACCTGTGCAAATAACTGTTTGAAATAGTTAAATAATGGCTGATGTCGGTTAGATAACACTGCAAGTGGTGTATCATTTCCCATCGCTGCGATGGCTTCAGATCCATTTAATGCCATTGGAAGGATCGCTGTACGGATATCTTCATATGTATATCCGAAAGCTTTCATCAGTTTTTCACGTTCTTCTGCTCCGTATGTTGGAACTGGTTCATTTGGAATCTTTAAGTCTTTTAATTCTAACAGATTGCTGTCTAACCATTCACCATATGGTTCTTTCTCTGCATATTTTTCTTTGACTACATCGTCTGCGATCACTTCTCCTTTGATCGTATCAACTAATAACATCTTTCCTGGATGAAGTCTTTCTTTGACTACGATCTTTGTTGGGTCAATGTCAAGAACTCCGATTTCAGAAGATAAAATAAGCTGGTCATCATCTGTGATGTAGTATCTTGATGGACGAAGTCCGTTACGGTCAAGCACTGCTCCTACCTGGTCACCATCTGTAAAGATGATAGATGCAGGTCCGTCCCATGGTTCCATCATTGTTGCATAGTACTGATAGAAATCACGTTTCTCCTGTGAAATGACTTTGTTGTTCTCCCATGGTTCTGGGATTGTGATCATGATCGCATGTGGAAGATCCATACCACTCATAACAAGGAACTCTAATGTATTATCAAGTCTTGCAGAGTCAGATCCGTTTGGATTTACCACTGGGATCAGTTTGTGCATTTCATCTTTGAGGTACTCTGATTCCATATTTTCTTCTCTGGCAAGCATCTTATCGGCATTTCCACGGATTGTGTTGATCTCTCCGTTATGTACGATAAAACGATATGGATGAGCTTTCTCCCAGCTTGGTGTCGTATTTGTACTGAATCGTGAATGTACAAGTGCGATCGCTGATTCGTAATCTGGATCCTGAAGATCTTTAAAGAATGTACGAAGCTGTCCAACTAAGAACATACCTTTATATACGATCGTTCTGCTGGATAATGAAACGACATAAGATTCTTCATTACTTTGTTCGAATACTTTTCTTGCGATATATAATTTACGGTCAAAATCAAGTCCTTTTTCAACGTCTGCTGGTTTTGCAACGAATCCCTGTAAGATCTTTGGCATGCATTCTACTGCTTTCTTACCAAGAACTGCTGGTACTGTTGGAACCTCTCTCCATCCAAGGAATGTCATTCCTTCTTTCTCAACGATGATCTCGAACATCTTCTTTGCCTGACGAAGTCTTAATTCGTCATTTGGAAAGAAGAACATTCCAATTCCGTATTCTCTTTCTTTCCCGATATTGATTCCAGCTTCTTTGCAGGCTTTGTTAAAGAACTTATGTGAAATCTGAAGCATGATTCCTACACCGTCTCCTGTCTCTCCTGCTGCATCTTTTCCTGCACGGTGCTCTAATGTCTCAACAATCTTCAGTGCATTATCTACTGTCTGATGATTCTTGACTCCCTTAATATTTACACAGGCACCGATACCGCAGTTATCGTGCTCAAAACTTGGATCATATAATCCAGGAGTTTGATTTGTCTGTTCCATATCCATTCATCCTTTCTCGCTGTGGTCTCTCGTTGTTTTTTCTTATCATACCGAAATTTTCCCTAGTTGTAAAGCAGGAATTTTCTTAAGTTGTCAGATAATTAGATTTCTTAAGATTATATATGTTTATATTCTGATAATATAGCGAGTTATCTCTTATTTTCTCGTTTATTGAGCATTATTTCTCAAAAACTTTTTTAAAAAAGTTGTACTATTTTGTCATTTATACTATACTAAATAACGTCCGTTTCGATGAAATTCGATTGTTTGGACATTTATTTTTACAAAAGTTTATATATTAGAAAGAAGAGGTCTTATTTACTATGAATCAATCACAAGCTAATCCGCTTGGAACCGAGAAGATATCTGCTTTGCTTCTTCGTTTTGCGATTCCAAGTATCATTGCCATGGTCGTGAGTGCCTTATATAATATGGTAGACCAGTTTTTTATCGGGCGAAGTGTCGGAATGCTTGGAAATGCTGCGACAAATGTTGCATTTCCACTTGTTATCACCTGTACTGCGATCGCTCTGATGTGCGGAATCGGCGGTGCCGCAAACTTTAACCTGTGTATGGGACAGCATGATAAAGAAAATGCTGCTTCTTTTGCCGGGAATGCTGTTACAATGCTGTTTTCTCTTGGTGTGATCCTTTGCATCATCACAAGATTATTTTTAAAACCAATGATGGTCTTATTTGGAGCAACTTCTCAGGTTTTAAATTACTCTTTAATTTATACAGGAATTACTTCCTTTGGATTTCCGTTTTTAATCCTGACAACAGGTGGTACAAACTTAGTACGTGCCGATGGAAGTCCAAATTATTCCATGGCCTGTACTTTAACAGGTGCTGTGATCAATACGATCCTTGATCCACTGTTAATCTTTGGTTTCCATATGGGAATCGCCGGTGCTGCATGGGCTACCGTGATCGGACAGGTTGTTTCTGGAATTATGGTAATCTTATATCTTAGAAAGTTTAAAACGGTAGATCTGACATTCGAGAGATTAAAACCACACCCACATTATATCGGAAGAATCGTTTCCCTTGGTATGGCACCATTTTTTAATCAGGTTTCTATGATGGTCGTACAGATCGTTATGAACAATGTCCTGATCCGTTATGGTGCAAAATCTTCTTATGGAAGTGATATTCCTCTGGCATGTGCTGGGATTATCACGAAGATCAATATGATCTTTTTTGCAATCAATATTGGTATCTCTCAGGGATTACAGCCGATCATTAGTTATAACTATGGTGCGAAGAAACTGGATCGTGTGCGGGAAGCTTATTTAAAAGCTGCGATTTCTGCAACGATCATTAGTACAGTTTCCTTCATCTGCTTTCAGCTGTTTCCACGACAGATCATTGGAATCTTTGGTTCTGAGAGTGAAGCTTATTTCCGTTTCGCTGAGAAGTTCTTTCGAATTTTCTTATTTTGTACCTTTATTAATGGACTGCAGCCAATTACTGCGAACTTCTTTACGGCGATCGGAAAGGCGAATCGCGGTATTTTCCTTTCTTTGACCAGACAGGTTATTTTCTTGCTGCCTTTGATGATTGTTTTGCCGATCTTCTTTGGAATTGAAGGAGTTATGTTTTCGGCACCGATTGCAGATGGGTTTGCGGCGGTTTGTGCGATAACCTTTGCAGTGTATGAATTAAAATCATTTAAGAAATTGTAATTTGAAGGATAGTCTTTCATTGTATGATGCAGTAATAAGATAAGAACCAATATTTATAATAAAGCATGGCAACACGCATATTTTAAGAGCGTTTTTTACAAATCGCTTATACGCGCCTGTTCCTTTGATAACTCTCTAGCCGCGAGCCAAAATGCCCGCAGCTGCGTTCAGACAATCAACCACAGGGTGCTGCGAATTTGTAAAAAACGCACTTAAAATCTGCTAATCGTTGCCATTGCTTTATTATAAATATTGGTTCTTATCTTATTACTGCATCATACAACGGAACACTATTCAAACCACTACAGAGTGTGTATGTTAAACGGTATTGGCTTTTACTTTTAGATAATCGTTATCGGAAATTTTTTATGTTTCGAAAACATTAAGAATAAATCAACAAACTGAAGTTTGGAAGTCTAAAGTCTTCCGTCTACGAAATCCAAAATTATCAGCCAATACCGTACAACATACACACCCGTAGTGATTTGAATAGCCGTCCGTGTATATGAGAAAAACGAAATCATAGCATAGCAGATCCAGAACCATTGAAATTTTGCCGTCGTTTTGAACGGTTCGCAGCGAATTTGGTCGGTTGTTTGAGCGTCAAAGACTACTGGTTTCAATAGTTTTGAGCGCGAGTTACCGAAGGAAAATTCGCGAATCAGCGACCGTTCAAAACGGCGAGCATAAATTTCTGGTCTGGATCTGCTATGCTATGATTTCGTTTTTCTCATATACAATGAACTGACTACCTTCAAATTACAATTTAGAATGTTACATCTTTTCCATAATAAATGCATTCCAAAATCTTCTCCATATCCTCAACAGATGTCTCACGAGGATTAGATCCCGTACAAGCATCCCCAACCGCTCTCTCAGCGATCATATGTTTCTTCTCAAGGAATTCGTCTTCATTTACACCGAAATCCTTCAGATTAGACACAATATTAAGACTTGCTCTCAGATCTTCTACCGCTTTGATCAGTGATAAAGTTAATGCCTTATCAGTCACTCCAGGAAGTCCTAATTTTCTTGCGATCATTGCGAATCTGTCTTCGCACACTTTTGCATTGTACTGGATGACATATGGAAGATAAATTGCATTTGCGCATCCATGAGGGATGTGTCCTGTATCAAAGACTGCTCCTGTCTTATGAGCTAAGGAATGCACGATTCCAAGCAGTGCGTTAGAAAATGCCATTCCGGCTAAGCACTGTGCAATATGCATGTTTCCTCTTGCCTGCATGTCTCCTTCATAGGATGCTTTCAGGTTATCAAAGATCATCTCGATCGCATGGATCGCTAATGGATCTGAGAATGGAGAATGAAGTCCTGCAACATAGGCTTCAATCGCATGGGTTAATGCATCCATTCCTGTATGTGCTGTTAAGGTCTGTGGCATTGTTTCTGCCAGTGATGGGTCTACGATCGCTACATCTGGTGTGATCTCAAAATCAGCCAGTGGATATTTGATTCCTGTATTGTAATCTGTGATTACTGAGAATGCTGTTACCTCTGTTGCTGTTCCTGAGGTTGATGGAATTGCGATAAAAGTTGCTTTGTTACGAAGTGGTGGGATTGTAAATGGATCTTTGATGTCATCAAAGGTTGTCTCTGGGTGCTCATAAAATACCCACATTGCCTTTGCTGCATCAATTGGTGATCCTCCACCCATTGCAATGATCAGGTCTGGTTCAAATTCCTGCATCACTTTGGCACCTTTCATAACCGTCTCTACGGATGGATCTGGTTCAATTCCTTCTATCAGTTTTGTCTCAATTCCAGCTTCTTTCAAATATTCAACGACCTTGTCAACAAATCCAAAACGTTTCATGGATCCGCCGCCTAGGCATAATACTGCTTTGTTTCCTTTGATTGTTTTCAGTGTCTCTAATGCGTTTTCTCCGAAGTATAAATCTCTTGGTAATGTAAATCTTGCCATAACTACATCTCCTTTTACCTGGATGACCGAAATTGAACTTATCCTCATACATTTAATGATCCGATTTCAATCGATTGTTTTGCTACAAATACATTGTACACCCTTGTTAAAATTTTATCAATGCTTTCCTGCAAATTTTTATCATTTATTCATATGTATAAATAGCAAAAAGAACCTTGTACAACCACAAGATTCTTTTTCTCTTTTGTATATTCTTATTTATGTCCACGGACTTTTAAATATTCCTCTAATCCATGTCTTCTCAACTTACATGCCGGGCATTCTCCACATCCATCTCCCATCACTCCGTTATAACATGTCAGAGTTTCATTTCTTACGATATCAAAGACACCCAACTTATCAGCCATCTTCCATGTCTGTTTCTTGTCGATCCACATCAGTGGTGTGATCACTTCAAATTCGTAATCCATGGCAAGTGTTAATGTTGTCTCCAGAGATGAGATAAAGACATGGCGGCAGTCTGGGTATCCGCTGAAATCACTTTGTGATACACCAGTTACTAATACATGAATGTCTCTTTGTTTTGCAAAAACGGCTGCAAATGTTAAGAATAACATATTTCTTCCATCAACAAATGAATTTGGTGTTCCTTCTTTTGGTGCTTCATGATCTACTTCCATATCCACTCTGGTAAGAGAGTTTGGTGCTAACTGATTTAACAGTTCCATATCTAAGATATGATGTTCTACACCATGTTCTTTGCAGATCTTCTTGGCACATTCAAGTTCTTTGGAATGTCTCTGTCCGTAGTTAAATGAAAGTGCGATCACTTCATCGTATTTCTTCTTTGCCCAGAAAAGGCATGTTGTGCTGTCTTGTCCACCGCTGAATACAACAACGGCTTTGTTTGGTTTTGCCATTCTTCTTCTCTCCTTTTCTTATTTTCCTGCCTGCATCATAAAATGCCATTTTAATGTGGAATCTGTGTCAAATGCTCCTCGAAGTGTTGTTGTCACTGTCTTGGCATTTTGTTTTTTGATCCCTCTTGCACTCATACAGCTATGACATCCTTCAATATAAACGGCTACATCTTCACTTCCTGAAACTTCCATGATGATCTCTGCAATATCACTTCCGATTCTTTCCTGAAGCTGTAAACGTTTTCCAACCATATCGCAGATTCTTGCGATCTTGCTAAGTCCTAATACTTTGTCTTTTGGCAGATATGCCACAGAGACTTTCATATCATACATTAAAGCCATATGGTGTTCACAGTAACTAAAGATATCAATATCTTTTACGATTACCATATCTTTATGATCTTTGACACTTAAATCATCTTCAAATGTCTTTGAAAACATCTGTGCGATCTCATGATTGCTGTAATTCATTCCTTCAAAGACTTCTTCATACATTCTTGCCACACGGTCTGGTGTTTCTTTTAATCCTTCGCGGTCCGGATCATCTCCAAGTGCAACAAGGATACCTCTTACGTGTTCCTTGATCGCTTCTTTATCGATTGCCATAGTATTTCCTCCTAAACGCCTGTCTTGTCAGGGTCCCATACGACTTTGTGGATCTGAATCTGGAATCTGACTTTGTTAAGCTTGTTTTCTTTCATAAATTCAACGATTTCTTCTGGTTCGATCTTGCCAAATACAGGGCTGAAATATACGATTGCCTTCTCACACAGGCTGAATCTTTCGATGATTTCTTTTGCTCTGTTTAAATCTTCCCTGCTTCCAATCACAAATTTGACAACATCCCATGGTTTTAGATATTCCATATTTTCAAGGCACATACTTTCTTCCATGTTGCTGGATGGAAGTTTGTAGTCCATTGTCATTGTCAGTCTGTTATCTCTGTCTTTGTAATATTTGATCGGCACACTTCCATTTGTCTCAATCTCAATCTCTACTTTTGGCATCATTAAGATACTTCCGATCAGTTCTGACACATTTTCATCAAGAAGAGGCTCTCCACCTGTTAATGTAACAAGTTCGACTCCTGCTTCTTTGATTCTTTCTATAATCTGCGGTGCCGTCAATAATTCACATCTTGCATCTCTTTTATTGGCCCATGTTGTATCGCAGTAAGAGCAGTTTAAGTTACATCCTTTCAGTCGGATAAACATGGCAAGACGGCCTGCTTTCTTCCCTTCTCCGTTGATACTTACAAAGGTTTCGACTACTTTAAATGTTTCCATCTCATTTACTCCCCATATGCTGCCATATTGTTTGGTGTCTCATAAACTTTCGCTAACTTAACATCATATCCGATTTCTTTCACTCTATCATAAAAATATTTTGCAAAACTCTCTGCAGTTGGACGAAAATCTACGAAGATCATTTTGAAATTTTCCTCTTTCAATGCTTCTACTGTCTTCTCTTTTAATGTTCCCTCTTCTATGATCAGACTATGATCAAACTCATCTGCTAATTTTTTAATATCATCTTTTAACTGTCCAAAATCGACAACCATTCCTCGAATCTGCCCTGTCTGTTCTAACGTTTCACTCTGTACGGTAACTTCTAATTTCCAACGGTGGCCGTGGATATTGCTGCATTTTCCTTCATAGCCCGATAAAAAATGAGCTGAATCAAAGGATGCATGTGTTGTTAACTGATACATTTTCTTCTTTCCCTTCTACATATATTTACAATCAAAAAAGGATACAAGCACGCGTACCTGTATCCTGAAAATCTTCTTCTCAGTCCTAGTTTTGTTTATAGACAGGATGGTACGAATGAACTGTCTTTGATTCCTAAAATCTTATCTAGTATATCATTATTTTATCAAAATAGCAAACAGAGATTGCAAAATTTCACAATCTCTGTTTACTTATTATAAATATTACTTATGAAAATATGAGGAATTAATTTATTGTAAATGGGTATTTACAATCTTATTTATTTAATGGTTTCTTTGTAAATGACATAACGATCATTCCAATAACTGCACCAACCGCTACAGAAATTAAGTACTGTACTGGATTCGTGATAACTCCGATAACAAAGATTCCACCGTGTGGTGCTGGAAGTCCACATTTAAATGCCATGGATAACGCACCTGCTACTGCAGATCCTACGATACATGGTGGCAGGATATGGATTGGATCTCCTGCTGCAAATGGGATAGCTCCTTCTGTAATGAATGATAATCCCATAATATAGTTTACAACACCAGATTTTCTTTCATTCTCTGTAAAACGATTCTTGAAGAATGTTGTACAAAGTGCGATCGCAAGTGGAGGTACCATTCCTCCAGCCATAACAGCTGCCATGATCGCATACTGCTCTGGACCTGCATTGGCTACTGTTAACTGTGCTGTACCAAATACATACGCCGCTTTATTAAATGGACCACCCATATCGATGGACATCATTGCTCCAAGAACTGCTCCTAAAAGGATAGAACTTGTTCCACTCATAGATGATAAGAAGTTATTCAGTCCTGTATTGATCGCTCCAACAACTGGATTAACTGCGATCATAACAACACCCATGACTAAAATACCACAAACTGGGAATAGTAAGATTGGTTTTAACCCTTCTAATGCACTTGGTAATTTATCAAACAGTTTTCTTAATAAAACCATGATATATCCGCCAACGAAACCTGCAAATAATGCTCCGATAAATCCAGAGGAAACGGCTTTGGCAGAATCATATGCCATAATATTAGCAAATGTATAACCACCATTCGCTAATGCTCCACCAACAAAACCGATTGCTAATCCTGGGCGGTCTGCAATGCTCATTGCGATAAATCCAGCTAAGATTGGAAGCATAAATCCAAATGCCTGTTCACCGATCGTCTTTAATAATGCTGCAAGTGGTGTATTCTTACCGAAGTTCGCTGGGTTGATTGCCTGATTATCTACTAAGAATGCAAGAGCGATCAGGATACCTCCACCAATAACGAATGGTAGCATATGAGATACACCATTCATCAGATGTTTATAAATCTGACGTCCAACGCTTTCACCTTCTGCACTGTCTTCTTGTGCTGCTGCTCCTGAATGATGATATGTTGGCGCTTTCTTATCTAAAATTGTCTGGATCAGTTCTTCTGGTTTGTTAATTCCGTCCGCTACTTTTGTCTGAAGAACCTGTTTTCCATCAAAACGTGCCATCTCAACGTTCTTATCTGCTGCTACGATGATTCCGTCACAATTTTCAATCTCTTCTTTTGTTAAGACATTCTTTGCTCCACCTGAACCATTTGTCTCAGCTTTTAATGTAATTCCCATCTCTTTTGCTTTATTCTCAAGAGATTCTGCTGCCATGAATGTATGAGCGATTCCTGTTGGGCATGCTGTAACTGCAAGAACTCTGATCGTTCCATCGTCTGCTTTCTCTTCCTGTACAGCAGGTTTCTCTTCTTCCTTCGCCGCCTCTTCTGGGAATTTCTCTGTTTCTTTCTTGTCGATCAATGCAAGATATTCTTCCTTGCTTGTTGCCTTCAATAAGCTGTCCTTAAATACTGGATCCATTAAGATCACAGATAATCTTGACAATGCCTCTAAATGCACATCGCTTCCTTCTGCTGGTGCTGCGATCATGAAAAATACATCCGATGGTTCTCCATCCATTGCTTCATAATCAACCCCGTCTGGTACTGTCATGGAAGCTAATCCAGCCTTAGTCACTGCTTTGTTCTTAGAATGAGGAATTGCGATTCCTCCTCCGATACCAGTTGTTCCATTGGCTTCTCTTGCTAAAATTCCTTGTTTGTATTCTTCACGGTCTGTGATGTTCCCGCCCTTGACCATCAGATCAACCAGATGATCAATTGCTTCTTCCTTACTATTAACCTTCACACCAAGGTCAATCGTTGCATCCTGCAACAGCTCTGTAATTCTCATACAGGTAATCCTCCTTTACTTGATAAAAACGTCAAAACCAATCATTCGCTTCTGTTTTTTCTTCATTATAACACGATTTCAGTCAAAGTCAATCATTTAAAGTCATTTTCTTTCACTTTTTTCAAACTTTTTTAATTCATTACAAAAATATAAAATGTTATTGCTTTTCTTTTATAATTTATTTCAAAAAGAAAAAAGAAATATTAAAAAATATAATTCTTTTTTAATATTTCCCTTTAGCTGTTAATTTATTTTGTTTTGTTATTATGCTTTGAGTGTATTATGCTTTGATCGCCCAACGCATCTTTGTTGACTTGGCTCTTCCGTTCTGGACACATTCTTCTTTGGATGGACGGATAACATCTTTGGCTACATCACTGTAGATTCCTGCTTTCTTTCCATACTTGAATGCATGTTTTACAAGGCGGTCTTCTCCTGAATGGAATGTAAGGATTGCAACCTTTCCACCTGGTGCTAGTGCATCTGGAAGTTTCTCTAATAGTTCTTCTAACACTTCAAACTCACTGTTTACATCAATACGCAAAGCCTGAAATGTTCTCTGACAGGATTTTTTAACTGCTTCTTTTCGCTCTTTTTCTGGCAAGAAGTTTAATGCTCTTTCAATGACTTCTTTAAGATCCGTTGTTGTCTTGATCTTCTTTCCTCGTTTCATCGTTGCAACGGTTTCTTTTGCAATCTGTTTTGCATATGGCTCATCTGCATTTTCAATGAGCATCCCTTCAAATTCAGCCTTTGTGATATCTTCTAAGCGCTCTGCCGCTGAAATTCCTTTTTCTGGATTCAGTCTTAAATCTAATGGTCCTTCAAATTTATAGGAAAATCCTCTTTCTGGATTATCAATCTGCATGGAAGATACGCCAAGATCCGCTAAAATGAAATCAAATGGACCTACTTCTTCAGCTACCTGATCGATATTAGCAAAATTGATATGTTTGATCGTTAAGATATCTTCTCCAAACCCTGCGTCATGCAGACGTTTCTCTGTCTTTACAGATTCAATCGGGTCTACATCTAATGCGTAGATATGACCTTTGCCCTGTAACTTTTCTAACATCTTTCTTGTATGTCCGCCGTATCCTAAGGTTGCATCTAATCCTTTTTGTCCTGGCTGAATGTCGAAGAACTCAAGAATTTCTTTGACACAGATGGAAATATGCATTCCTGCCGGTGTGCTTCCTTTGCTGATGACTTTTTGAATCGTATCTCCATATTTTTCTGGGTTTAATTCTTTGTATTTTTCTTCAAATCTTCTTGGATGAGTTCCTTTGTATCTGACTCTTCGTTTGTGTTTCTTTTCTGGCTGTTGCTGTTCCATTATTTTATCCCTTTCTTTGTCATAATTCGTTAATCTAAGATCAAGACATTTTTTCCTTCAAATGCAAATCCGTAGGATCTAATATTATTTTCACTGATTCCTACTTCAATTAACTCTTCTTTGTATTTCTTTTCTTTGATTTGTTCCAATGCGTTTTGTGCTGTTTCTTCTAAAGATTTTTCTTTTCTTGGACTGATCACTTTAAATTCCATAATAATTGCTTTGTCTCTGATATTTCTAGGCCTTAGCATAACATCATATCTTCCAAAACCACTTTCACGGTTAGATTTTATTTCATATCGATCCATTAATTCTACCAAAAGACCGAGAACAAATCCATGATAAAACCGTTCAGGTTCCAATATCTGTGATGATTTCTTTCCTACATCAAAATAGCTGAAAATACGCATTGATATCCGGTTCATGTAAGCATTCATTGCCTCTATATCATCATCTAACATGGCTTTGATAAATGCATTATAATCCCCTCCTGTCTTTGAAAACCAGTTCTTTACCATATGTGCAAACATCACTTGTACTTCAAAGTTCGTTAATTTCAAACGATATAGCTGCTTCCAGCTTAAGTAACCAGATTCATCTTTTATTTTTTCTTCTACTTTCAGATAACCACTCGCAAGCAGAAGACTCCAGATCGCTGTTTCCTCTAAATCCAGCTGATCATATACAATCTGTTCATCTAATTCTGTAACAATTTCTTTCCCGCCTAATAACAATTCAAAAGATTCTTTTACCTGTGTATTTCCTTCACGAATCAGCTTCCCAATCAATGAATTACTGCTTGTATTTGCCCAATATGGCCCAACTTCTTTTTTATCCAGATAGTTAATAATAGACCATGGATTATATATATCTTTTGCATTTCCAAAGCAAAATCCATCATACCAGCGTTTTACTTCTTCTTTTTTACCTTCTAAGCCATATTCTTTGAGAGCTTTTATAACTTCATTCTGCGTAAAACCAAACTTATCCTCATATTTCTTTGAAGTCGTTGTTACCACTTCCAGATTATTAAGATCGGAAAAGATGGATTCTTTGCTGACTCTTGTAATTCCTGTCATGATCGCTCTTTCCAGATATGGATTTGTCTTAAATGTAGAGTTTAATAACACTCTGAGCACTCCCATCAGATCTGGCCAGAATCCGCCTACATAAGCTTCTTGAATTGGTGTGTCATATTCATCTAATAAAATGATCGTTTTCTTTCCATAATAGCGGCTTAGATAATCTGACATCTTTCGAATAGAATCAGAAATCATACTGTCATTCATTTTTGTTGAAATTTGTTTGTACTCTTCCTTTTCATTGTCCGTCAGCAGATCTGTATGAAGAAGAAAAATATTTTTATTATAAAGTTCTTGTATGATGCGGCAAATGCTTTCTCTTGCCTGCTCATATGTGTTTTCTTTTACATTTGCAAAGCTTAGAAAGATTACGGGGTATCTTCCTTGAATTTCCCGGTATTCTTTATATTTCCAAATATTTAATCCTTCGAATAATTCATCTCTTTTGGCATATTCGATTGAGAAAAATTTCTCTAACATACTCATATTCAATGTTTTTCCAAAACGTCTGGGACGTGTGATCAGCGTAACTGCGTCATCAGATTCCCACCATTCTTTGATGAATTCGGTTTTATCAATATAAAAATTGTTTTTTATTCGGACGGTTTCAAAATCTTGATGTCCGATTCCGACAACTCTTGCCATGCTGATCTCTCCTTTTGTCATTCCTACACTTCATTATTATGAATCATACAAAAACCTATACTGTAACTTCCGCATTCTGCTTAATCTGATCAATCACTGTCATGATCCTCATTGCGATATCCATATCATTTTCAAAAATCTGTCCGATACTTCCAACGCTTCGAAATGGCTCGTCCATCATGACTTTTCGATCTTCTATCATTCCATTGACAGAAATATAATCAACGATCAATCGCACAAAGCGAATCTGATTGGCATTTAATTTCTCCTCATTTAAAAATTCATTAAACGCTTCATTTGCTGCTTGTCGATCCATTCCTGTAATCTTTCTTACAAGAATTCCAACTGGTGTGTCCCCATATTCTTTTGTATAATCTTCTTTTGATCCTAGCTCCTGCCAGAGAATTCTCTCAAGTTCCTGCATATCGCCTTTTTGTAAAGGCTGGTTATTGCGTAATTTGTGCACCGCCATGTTATCCTGATGCTCTTTCAAATAGAATTCCACTTTTTTGCGATAATTTTCTAATCGATTTCCCATCTCAATTGGTGTGTTTTCCTGATATTCTATGATCTGATCTGCAAAATCTGTGTAAACGATTCTCTGTGTCTTTTTCGGCAAAAACTGGATTAAATCTCTAAGAGCTTCCCTGACTGCATCCATTTCCAGAATAAATGCTTTTTCCCAGAATTCATTTGTCTGTACTTTATCTAAAATATATTTTTGCTCTTTAATCTGTGGTACAGAATCCTGCATTAAAGATAACTTCTCCGCAATACCAACGACTGCTCCAATATTTTTTGATGGATTCTTCTGTTCCAACATTGCAAGTTCGATACTATACATCAGATAATCAAATCTTCGTGCCAGTTCATTTTCCTTCTCTGCCTCTATGATCGGTGCGATATGTTTCTTCAGGTCAGCCATTGCTTCTGTCTCAAGAATATCCCATGATTTCTGATCTCGGTATTGAAGAACATATTTCAAATGATGTTTTACAACAAAACTTTGGTCATTAAGATCACTTACTGCTTGTATTAATTCTTGCACTAATGTATTTCGATATTCTCTAAAATCTTCCTCTTTTTGATATTCTGTATCTTGTAATTCTCTTGCAATCCTTGCTTTACATAAAAAGATTTTTTCTGATAACGTTTCTATAAAACCACTGTCTTTTCCATGCGGATTCACTCTGAAATATTCGAAATTATTGCAATAATCAAAAATCAAAAACTTTTCTTTGTCCATTCCAGGACCTAGCAAATCTTTGCAAAGTCTTGTTCCTCTTCCGATCATCTGACAAAATTTTGCATAACTTCTGACCTTCTTAAAAAATACAAGATTTAAAATCTCTGGAACATCAATTCCTGTGTCCAACATGTCTACAGATACTGCAATCTGCGGCATCTTATCCTTTTCTTCAAATTGTTCAATTAAATGTTCAGACTCTTTGATGCTGTAATCAATCTGTTTGATGAAATGACTTCCCTTTTCTGGGAAAAGTTTCTGAAAACGTTCTACAATTGCCTTTGCATGTTTGCTGTTTCTCGCAAAAATAATTGTCTTTCCCAGTTTATCTCCACCTTCTACTTTTAATCCTTCCCTCATGAGATTAGTTAATACAAGATCTATCGTGTCTTTATTAAACAGCCAGCGATTCACTGCCGTATTTGGAATATCTTTCTCCACATTCTCATCATCATCAAATTCATCGTCAAATGCTTCTTTTTCCTCTTCCGATAACTGATCATAGTGGATTCCCTCTTCCATGATCTTTGTCTTATACTCTCTCGTCCGGTAATCGACCAGATATCCTTCTTTTGCCGCCTCATCAAGTTCATACGCATACGTTGGAACACCTCGCTCGAGATCAAAGATCGTATAAGTGTTTTTATCAATCTCATCTTTTGGTGTTGCCGTCATTCCTAATAAAACTGCATCAAAATAGTGAAAAATTTCCTGATATTTTTTATAAATGCTTCGATGACTTTCATCTACAATGATCAGATCAAAATGTGCTGGTGTAAATAATTTTTTCCCATCTTTTTTCTTTGTTTCATCAATCGCATTTAACATCGTTGGATATGTTGAAAATATCATTCTGCTGCTTTCTGGATCTTCTTTATTTTCAAGCAGGTTGCATACTGTCAGGTCTGGAAGGAGATTACTGTAACTCTTCTTTGCCTGAGAAACTAACGCTTTACGGTCCGCTAAGAATAAAATATTCTTAACATAATTATGTCTGCGAAGTACATCTACCAGACTAATACTAACCCTTGTCTTTCCTGATCCTGTTGCCTGCACTAATAGTAGCTTCCTGTGATGATTCATGATTGATTCACATAAAACCGTCACGGCTTCTTTCTGATATGGGCGATTTGTAATCTTATCTTGAATCTCTAAATGAATCAGTGGCTTCCTGCTCGTTCTTTGATCTACCATTCGCTGCAGATCTTCTTTTGAGAAAATTCCTGAAACAACCCTCTGTGGATCATCCTGTGCATCATCAATGATCTGCATTTCAAAACCATTTGTGATAAAAATGATTGGTCTTTGCTGGTATTGATTTTCCAGACAATCCGCATATAATTTTGCCTGATGGCTTCCTTTCATCGGATCTGCACTGCTTCGTTTTGCTTCAATGACTGCCAGTGGTTTCCCATTGTTGCCATATAGAACATAATCTGCATATCCTTTTCCACTGCTGTTTGGCATTCCCATAACTGGTACTTCGATAAGGCAATCCTTGCCAATCGTCCATCCAGCTTCCGCCAGATCAAGGTCGATGTATTTTCTTCTTGTCTCTGCTTCTGTATCTTTATCCACTTCATAACTTCGTCCAGTCTCATTTTCCGCACGAAGTTTGGTCATTTGTGCTCTTAGTTTCTCATTTTCCTTGATTGCTTCTTCTAATTTCTGATCTTTTCCGCTTAGTTCTTTTTGAAGATTTTCTAACTCTTCCTGTGTCTTTTTTTCTTTTCCTGCATCTGGCAGCAGACTCATATCGTAATGGCGGTTTACATAGTTCTCCCCATAACAGTAGTCTATCCATTTGCAAAACTGAAAAACACAGCGTAAAGACAGTACGGCTGCATCATATTTTACATTGGTATTTGTATGTACCGCAACATTTCCAAGCTTGATCGTGTATTTTAGCATGTCAAATAATTTGGGTTGAATCAGCTTACGGAAAGAATATTCATGAATCAGGCTGGATATATTATCTCGATATGGCATGGTCAGCGCATCATCGTGGACATATACCCATCGCACTGCGAGTTCTAAGGCTCGTCTTGACAAAATTGCTGCTGTTGACGGAGATATAGCAATGCTTTGTTCCGCTTCTGCTGCCTGCTTTGCAAAGTCTTTGAAACGATCTGTTTGTGCTAGAAAGTCAAAATTCGTCTGCATATGGTTTCCCTCCCCTTGTTTTTCCTGATTCTTTGGTGTTTGGTCTTGGTTTTATTATACTCTGTGTGTTGTGGGTGGTGCAATATAGAAATTTGTGGATGACAAACTTCGATTTGTTGACGCGTTCAGAAAATCTTACATAATCCTCTTGTAATTTCATTGGCGGTACAATTAATACTAAATTCTCAATCTGTTGTTTTGTAATAGCCTCTCTCGTAGCACCACCACTTGTGGCTATTCTCCATAATAATTTTTGATAATTATCTTCTGTGAACATACTGCATAAAAATTCTGGTAATATTTTTTCTTTACATCGAACAATTGCTACATGCTGATTAACTCTTGCTGGAATCAACTCATCAGGAACTATACAACATCTTGCAACAGAAGCTCCTGTAATATTAAGCAAAACATCTTTATGTTGAACCATAACATTAGATAATTTATTTGCCTGTTCATCATTTATAAACGCCAAATCTCCGTATTCAAATCTATTATTATATACATTCATACTCCTAACAAATGCAATCCCTTCTGTGCAATAACTTTCTCTGCCACCTTTAGGCGTAGCACCGGAACCAATTTTTGAGGTTAGATTTTTACAAGTATCAATACTCCATCCTTTTGTATTTTGAACAGGATCACCAAACATCTCGACAAATCGGGCTTGAATGAGATTATCTAATTGAATTGATTCTTGTTTTCTTTTTTCTATAATATCATAAATATCATCTAATATTTTTATTATCTCTTTTTGTCGAATTATAGTTGGAATCTCCATTTCAACCTTTTTTAAATATCCTGATGAAATATTAGGTTGAGCCCCTCCTACGCCATCACTTATAAATCTTTCTTTCCTACTTTTCAAAAAATAATATAAATATTCTGGAACTACTTTTTCATTTGGTTTGAATGCTGCACATGCTTGATTAGTACATGCACGTGTTTTCAATATAGATGCAGCTCCAATTGTTGCTCCATACATAGCTATTAATACTGTATCCTCATCATACATTTTTGCAGAAGAATTATCCAATCCTTCTTTGCTAATAAAACCTTCTACTTCATACAAATACTTTTTCTTTAAATCCCCTGTCTTTACCCAAGGGATATTCCCTTGATAATATTCTGGCCTTCTCTTTGAAGGTGTTCCTCCAGAACCAATTTCAAATATATCTCCTAATTTTACTTTTCCCATCTATCATTTCCTCAAATCCGCTTATAATTTCACTTTTAAATTTAATTTTATTATTGATATCTATATTTTTATCCAGTATAATAATTATAGATGTTACCATAACGGTAGGCGGTTAGCCTCCTATCCGGAAGTTATAGTCCGGTTTACATAGAAATCCAATTATTTTGGAAATTTACTTAGGAGGATTTGACTTATGTTGACTATTGATAACCTCATTGGCATTATTTGTCTTTGTACGACTTTTTATAGTCTTGGTTATTCACATGGACAACGTGATTCCAAGACAAAAAAATAGCCGCCCCAACCTGTAAATGAGCGACTATTTCGACTTATAATATCAGGCTAACCGTCTATCGGTAGCATCTTTTCTATTTATAGAATATCATCATCTCGCCCATTTGTCAACACATTATTATATTGTTTAATATAGTCCAAAATACAAATTCAAATTTTTTTAAAGAAATGAATTTCAATTTATTTGACTACGCCATGTATTTCTGATGGGATGCCTTTACATTATTCTGATTTACCATTGCATATTGCATCGTTGTATCAATCTGTGAATGTCCAAGAATCTTTTGTACCTGCTCAATCGGCATTCCTTTGTCAATTGCTCTCGTTGCCATTGTTCTTCGGAATTTATGCGGATGAATTCGTTCCAATCCAAGATTTCTTCCTAATTGTCTT
Organism: Eubacteriaceae bacterium; assembly: GCA_902362875.1. GTDB lineage: Bacteria > Bacillota > Clostridia > Lachnospirales > Lachnospiraceae > Anaerostipes. The sequence goes on from CABIYF010000008.1 coordinate 101,320, forward strand.
AAACGGATTTCCACTCCACTAATCTTTAAGCGGTCGTATGGAGCATCCAAAGTAACGAATAATGCAGGATTTTTATCTTTCCTGCTTTCTATATATTCAATTAAATGTACTTTTGCTTTCGCATCAAAATAAACTCTTCTTTCTTTATCTCCTTTTCCATATACAACACATTCTCTTTCTTCAAAATCAATATCTCCAATATTCAAATTTACCAGTTCGCCTACACGTATTCCTGTTGAATATAATAGATCAATCATTGCAAGGTCGCGAATCTGTGTACAATGATCTCTAAGTTTTTCAATTCCTTCATCTGTAATCACGTTTTTTACTACTGTTTTTGTTTTAATCTTATGAATCCTTCTCATTGGGCTTTTTAAGATATAATCTTCTTCCTCTAACCATGTAAAAAAACTTGATATATTTCGCCGAATGTTATCAATTGTGACATTCGAACAATTATTCCTCTTTTGATAATCCGCAAGATACGACCTCATTTCATCTGTGGTAATCTTGCGGACTTCTTTTTTTGTTTGTAAAAGCATATGTTCTGCTGTCACTTTATAATATTGAATCGTACGTTCTGAACATCCTTCTACTCTTTTCGCATCTAGGAACATTTTTAGAAATTCTTCGTTCGATATCTGTTGTTTCTCAGGTTCATTCTCTGAAAATGTTCTTAGAATTACTTCCTGTAATTTTTTCATCTGTGGCACAGTTAAATACTCTGCCATCTCATTTAGTATTGTTACAATTTTCTCTTCCATGTTGGTACACTCCTTTTTATATACCAACATCCTTCAACCATTCTTTATTCTAAATTTATGAAATAAAATACTGACATTCCTGATAATATGTTTCAGCTTCTTTTTGCATTAATTCCAGTAATTGATCCACTTTATGATGTTCTCTAAATTCTTTGAGTCCATCTAAATACTTGCTTCGGTCATCATCTAAGATAATAAATGGTACTAACTCGTCGTATTTCAGACTTTCTCGAAACAATATCATTCTTCCCGTTCTTCCATTTCCATCCTGAAATGGATGAATAGACTCATATCTTGCATGAAATTCAGCAAGTATTTTCATACTTTTCTCTTGCTTATGATACCAATCCAAAAGTTGTTTCATCTCTGTTTCTACATCCTTTGGCAATGCCGTTTTATACATTCCAATCATATTCGGACGTTTCTTATAATCTCCAATTGCATATCCATTCGCCCGGTCTTCAAAAACTCCTGATTTCAACTCATAATGCATCTGTTTAATTAGATTCTCTGTCAATTTTTCTTCCAAAGTATCTAACATGTAATTAAACATTAAGAAATGTCCATTCATTTCTTCTACATCTTTCGCACGATAATAATCATCATTGACTGGCAATGTTCCATTGTCAAATAATGATGCCGTCTGTTCTGGCGTCAACGTACTTCCTTCAATTTTATTTGAATTGTATGCCATTGCTCTTTGCGTATAAGCATACACTCCTGATCTGTCAAATCGTTTTCGCTCTATTTTAAATCGTTCAATTAACCATCGTTTAAATTCTGACATCTTGATATTGCCTCCTTTCTATCCAAAATATTCTTGCATTAATGAATCAAATAATAACTGTGTTTTTTCTAGTGACTTCTGAATCTCAAACTTCGATTTGTTGACTTGTTGGACGAAGGCTGCGAATTGGTTTTGGAGATCATATGTAGGAATAAACACCTTAAGTTTTCTTATCCTCTCCATTCCCAATGCCGCCTTAGCTGTATCTGCAGAATTTTTTACTATATATGAATTAAGGAACATCAACATATACATAAAATATACTGAATTATATATTTTTGCATCTACTCTAATTTTTGCTACATTTGGTGCTAAATGATATTTATATTTATCATCAATTAGTGCTACATCTCCAATATTAGCACCAACATATGTCATAACAACATCTCCAGGCAACAATTGTGATCTTGGTAGCGCATCTGATACCTCATTTGAAATAAAAGACAAATCTTTTCTATTCAACGTTCCATTTTTAACATTTTGAGCTTTAACCATGACTACATCACCTGTGTCATCATATTCTATATATTTACTATATTCAAATCCCGCAAGCTTAGTAACAAAACATCCATCTCCTATTGTAGATTCTGGCCAACTCATATTATTAATTATTGGATCTCCAAACATCTCAACAAATCGGGCTTGAATAAGCTTATCTAATTTTTGAATTTCTTGCTGATACATAACTATAACAGAATTTAATTTATCTAATACATCTGCCGTTTTAGCCTGTTCCATTTTTGAAGGAATTGGTACATCAACTTTCCTTACCATTTCACTATTAAGATTATTTACCACCCCTCCAACAGCCATACTTTTAAATTTTTCATATGTTGTTTTTGAACTCAAATAATAATACAGAAACCTCTTATCAAACAAATCATCCTTGTCACGTAAAACTAACCATCCGTCATGAATACATCCATCTATTTTCAATATATATGGTCTTCCAAAACTCATTGAATTCGACAACAAAAAATCCCCTGGTTGAACATATCTAGATTTTTTCATTCCTTCTGGTTTAATTTTTTGAGTTGTTTCTGTTATGTACATTGATTCCGTAGTATCTCCAATTTTTATCCAATTAATTCCATTTTCATCATCTGTAATGAATTGATTAATTGGCCGTGGTGATCCACCTCGTTCAACAATACAAATATCTCCAATTTTTTTGTATTCCCAATTATTATTCATCTCTTCATTCCTTGCAAATTCAAATTTTTCTATCGACTAATCATCATTTTCTTCCAACATTTTCCTTAATTCCACCAGATTCTTATGAATCTCCACCTCTAATTCCTCAATATCTTTCAATATTTCCTCTGTTGGTGGATATTCTACTGGAATATACTCGATCTCTTTATATTTATTGATAGAGAGATCATAGTCATTTTCAACAATTTCTTCTTTTGGCACAAAAAAAGACTGTTCTGTTCGTTTTCTTTCTTCTTCCTTTTCTAGATTCTGGTATCTCTCAATGATATCTGGAATATCATTTTCCTCGATTTCCTGACGTTTATCATCTAAGGTTCTTCCATCAGCTTTCATATCATAAAACCAAACTTTATCCGTACCACCTGCCCCTGTCTTTGTGAACAGTAAGATTGCTGTGGATACTCCTGCATATGGTTTGAAAACTCCAGATGGCATAGAAATCACTGCATTTAATTTGTGATTTTCAATTAATTCTTTTCGAATTGCTTTATGTGCACGGCTGCTTCCAAATAATACTCCATCTGGTACGATAACTGCTGCCCTTCCTCCAATTTTCATGATGCGAAGGAATAAAACAAGGAATAATAATTCTGTTTTCTTTGTTTTTGCAACCTTTAAAAGATCTGCTGATACTCCATCATAATCTAAACTTCCTTTAAATGGTGGATTGGCAAGAATTAATGAATACTTTTCTTTGTCTGTATTCATCTCTGACAAGCTGTCCTTATATTCAATATTTGGATCATCAACCCCATGAAGCAGCATATTCATTGCACCGATTCGAAGCATCGTTCGGTCCATATCAAATCCATAAAACATCTCATGATTAAAATGTTCTCTTTGTTCTGCATTCAAGAATAAATCTTGATGATTTTTACGCAAATACTGCTGTGCTGCCATTAAAAATCCTGCTGATCCCATTGCTGGATCGCAGATGATATCAGATGGTACTGGTTTTACCAGTTCTACCATCATCTGAATGATATGTCTTGGTGTTCGGAATTGCCCGTTCTTTCCTGCACTTTCCAATTTTGACAGCAGGTATTCATATAAATCTCCTTTGCTGTCTCCTTCCAGATTTAACCCGTCAATTCCATCGATTACTTTGGTAAGTAACGCTGGTGTTGGAATCTTGAAGATTGCATCTCCCATATATTTGCTGTAGGCAGATTCTCCATCTGGATGTAGATTCTTAATAAATGGAAATACTCCATTCATCATCAGATCATAAATCTCATTCGCATCTCCCAGATTCTTAAATTTACTCCAACGATACTGCTGACAATCGGCTGGAAAGATTCCTTCATATGGAATTCCTAAAATATTTGCATCTCTTTCTTTTCTGGTCTCTACTTCATCTAACTGTTTGATAAATAATAGATAGTTAAACTGTTCGATAACTTCCAGTGGATTTGTAATTCCTCCTGTCCAGAAAATCTCCCAAATTTTATCTACTTTGTTCTTTAATTCACCCGTAATCATCTTACTTCCTCTTCTTCATTTTCATTTTTATTGTGCATGCCGCTTCAAAGCTTCCAGATAAATTGCCCCAAGTCTGCTAGGTTTTGTCTTCTTATGTGTCACATAACCAATATGCATCTCGCCTTCTTCTGCAAGCGGAACTGCGATAATATTCTCTCCATTTAATTCCTTGTCGATCACACCGCTGCTGATCGTATATCCATTTAATCCGATCAGTAAATTAAACAGCGTTGCCCTGTCTCTCACTCGAATATTCTTTGAACGTACTTCTGTACTGAACATCTCTTCGGAATAATAGAAAGAATTATGTTCTCCCTGCTCAAATGACAGATATGGATAATCTTGTAAGTCTTCCATTGTCACTTGATCTTTCTGTGCCAGTGGATTCTTGTCACAGATAAAAATATGTGGTTTTGCCACAAATAGTTCTGTGAATTTCAGATCGTTTGCTTTCATGATCTTCTCTAATACAGATGCGTTAAATTCATTGAGATATAAAATCCCGATCTCGCTTTTCATTCTTGCCACATCATCGATGATCTCATAGGTCTGTGTCTCTCGCAGACTGAAATCATAATTTTCGCTTCCATATTCTTTGATTAAGTCTACAAATGCATTGACTGCAAAAGAATAATGCTGTGTTGAAATACAAAATTCTTGTTTTCCACCATTTTTATGTTTATATTTCTCTTCGATCAATGCCGCCTGTTCCAGCACCTGTCTTGCGTATCCGAGGAAAATCTCTCCTTCTCTGGATACATGAATTCCTTTGTTGGTGCGGTCAAAGATCGTGATCTGCATTTCTTTTTCCAGTTCCTTTAGGGCTTTGGTAAGACTTGGCTGTGAAACAAAAAGTTCTTCTGCTGCCTTGCTGATCGTCCCGATCTCTGCAATTGTTACGACATATCTTAGCTGTTGTAATGTCATCTTTTTCTTCCTTCTTTAGTCCTTTTTGTACCAATTATACAATAGATCATTTTATATGGCAAAGACTAGCTATTTCATGTATTTTTTGAAAAACTGCTCGATCAGACTTAATGTTGGTTCACACCAAAAGTATGGATGTCCATGATCTGCACCTTCTACCAGATAGAATGTGGCATCTTTTTCTTCTTCTTTTAACTTCTTATATAACTGAATGCTCTGATTTGGTGCTACCGTATCATCTGCTATTCCATGCATCATAAGAACTGGTGGTGATGGAAGTTCTTTTTTTACATAATTCATACATGTGATCTGGTCAGATAATTCTGGATGCTCGTAGACATTTTTGCTGCCGATTTCTAATCCTTCCGGGCTGTCTGGCTCTCCCTGATTTGGTGTTGTTGGAAAGTCTTCTTTGATTTTTACACAGCTTACACCATATAAATCTACAACTGCATTAACTTTGCAAGAATATTCTTTGTATACATCTGTATCCATGCAATTCATATCTGCCGTAAATGCTGTGATAAATGCCGTATTTCCACCGCTGGAATCTCCCATCAGGAAGATATTTTCCGGGTCAATCTTAGTTTGTATGTCCTCTAGTGTCATATTTTCTCCATTCCTGATCATCCACCAAGGTTGATCCTGTAGTTTCCATGATCTTTTAATAAAAATTGTTTTTGTATAGAATCTTTGTCATATTCTGATTTCTTTCCATGTCCCTCTTCTTTTAATTTTACCTTAATTTGCAGATATTGTCTCTTTTTTATTGTTCTTATGTTAATTTTCAAGTCAATATCGCTTTGAAACCAGTCATTTGCTTTAAAATAATTAATCTGAATCGTTCCTTTTGATTTCTTATGATTGTCGATCAAAGGAATTCTTGCCTCACATGTTCCATACCCTGCATTCTCTTTATCCAGTTCTAAGTGCTTCTGCTTTGTGATATAAAATTTATCCATTGTTTTGGTACCTGTCATATAAGCATGATCATAATCTATGCTCATAGTCTTCTGATATTCTTTTGTTGAATGAATTTTAACTTTTACATATGCAGCATTTCCACGAAAGTATGCAAATACAATCACACAAGCTGCAACAAACAATATACCTATAATACCAACCACTACTTTTTTATTTTTCATCCTAAAACACCTCCATATGAATAGTTTATCATATGGAGGCATCTTAGTTGCATCTTTATACTTATTTATTTTATTCGCGGTTCTTCAATGCATCGGAAAGTCCGACTTTATAAATTTTTCGCACTAACAGCTTATTAATTACCAGATATGTAATAATAATTCCTGCATAGATCATCGCATATAACTGCCATGAAAAACTTAAATTCATACCACAGGCAATATTAGAAACCATCGCTGGATACATCGCATCCATTAATTTCTTAGATAACGGAACACTGATCAACGCTCCAATTACGATCATATAAAAATTTCCATCGAGATAAAGCTTCTTAATCTCTTTCTTTCGGTATCCAAATACCTTCATTAATGCAATATTTTGTGCCGAACGGTCGATCATCACTTTGATCATCAGATACATAACAATTCCAAAAATCAAAACAGACAGTCCAACAACCATTCCCATCATCGGTTTCATCATATTGATAAATATATCAGAGCTTTCCTCGATATTTTTCTTGCTCGTTGTTGCATACAGTTTTCCAGAATCAATTGATAACTTCTTTTTTGATACAACCATATTATAATAGTCAGATGATGTCTGGAAAAGATCTCTCATGCTGTCAATATCCATAAATGCATACAAACCAGAAGAATATTGTGTAATATCTGCCACCTGGAATGCATAATCCATTTCTTCTTCCTCATCAGACAACACAATAGAATCGCCTTTTTTCAGATCATATTTCTGTGCCATTGCTGATGAGATCACGACTTTATTCTTTGCCTTTGGAAGGTCTTTATCCTGACTGAAATATGGATTATCATTTTCCATTCCGATCAAAGAAATCTCCAGATCATATCCCCATATTTCTTTATGCAATCCTTTTACAAAGCAGGCTTCCCCTCCTTTTGGTACTTTTTTATCTGGGTATTTGTAGGTGTACATATATTTAAACTTGGTATCTTTCTTATTTTCTTTGCTGATATGATCACACATTGCATAACAGTCCAGACCAATCATCATGATTAACAATGCAATAAACATCCCAAAAATCACCGTTAATCCGGCTCTTGACTCACGCAATAACTGTCTGATCCTGAATTTTGTAAGAAATGGCATATCTCCAAGCTTTACTTTTGAAATATGGCTCTTTTTCTGTTCATTCCTTATCATGGAAAGTGCAGGTCTTGAAAGTTTCTTTCTTATAACAAAGTAGTTTACAATCACCGCAACCAATGGCGGCATAATGACTCCATAAACCAGAAGATAAACAAGAAGTTCCGGAGTTAACTCTGGTATAGAGAAATAATCGTAGCAATCCTGCATCTGTACTGGAATTCCCATCGGACTGTATCCAATGATTGTTCCAATCAGTCCTGCAATAAATGTTACGAAGACCGGAATTCTTAGATAACATTTTAAAAGCTGCTTTTTGTTTACTCCCAATGCATATAATGTTCCGATAATGCTGCTTTCTTTCTCGATCCCATGAATGACAAAGACTGAAATCACATAGGTAAACAAGATCATGATGATCACACCTGCCACAATTCCCGCAAGTTTATTAATGACCTGATCATCTGCAGCTGCTCCGATTCTTGTATTATCCGATGCTTTTAAAAACTGAGTCAGATTTGATGTTTCCATATCAAATGCTTTCATCAGTTCTTCTGTGCCTTCTTCTAGTTTATCCGTACCTTCTTTTAACTTATTGCTTCCATCCGATGCTTTCTTCACACCATTGGTATATGCTTTGATTCCATCTCTGTATGTTTTTAATGCATCCAGCTGTTCTTTGGCTGATTCTAAGGATAATCTTGTCAATCCATCACTTGATTTTGCGATCAAATCTTTTAGAATACTTGCATAGTTATTTTCTGTCAGAGATGTTACTCCAAAGGATGCCAGCTGGCTTTCTGCTGTTTTTAAATATGCCTGAAAGATCTGATCGGCACCTTTTTGTAATGTTTCATTGTTTTCACTTAGTTTATTTAATCCGTCTGACATCTGGGTGCTTGCATCGGTCAGTTTTTTGATTCCATCTTTGATGTCATCTTTCTTACCTGCAGTTTCTTTCCAGTAATCTTTAAAATATGGATCATCGACATCATCTGGGTTAAATGTGATCTTCTTTAATTTATTTTTTAACTGTTTCTGGCTCATTGCACCATTTAATCGGTATGCATAGATGTATTCTTCAGATTGAATGCTGTTTTCATTGTCTTTTAGATTATCGTAAGCATCCTCTGTCACAAATGCAAGTCCAAACTGTTTGCTGTCTACAGTACTATCTGACAACTTTTCATAACATGCATCGTAGTCTGGAACTGATCCGATTCCTGTTACTTTATAGGAATCACCATCGATTGTGATCTTTGATCCTATTTTTAAGTTGTGTTCTAAAGCATATCGTTTTTCTACAACAACTTCGCTTGCTTTTTTTGCTAGTCGGCCTTGATCCAGATTAATTTTATCGACTTTTTTACGATTCTTAAAGATTCTCAGCTTGCTTCCATCTTTTTGTCTAAAGTCAAGATAGAATGTCTCTTCTAATGTAATCCCTTTCTTTGTAAGGTTCTCTTTTTGTTTTGTCGTTAATGGCACAAACACCTGAAACTGTCCGTCTTCCAGTTTATGTTTCTTAGCCTGCTTTGCAGTTCCGTCAATAATCGTATCCGCTGCTCCGACTAAACTGATCACCAGATACATACTGATAATGATCAGAAAAGCAAGCGCAAGATAGCGGAATTTATTTTCTTTTAAATCCCTCCATGCCCTTTTTCTCAATACTTTTTCCATTTACAGATCCTCCAGTAATTTGGCAGGTACTCTTGTTTCATTTTCGTATTCTTCACTGATCTGGCCGTCTCTGATAATGATAACTTTATGTACCATGTCACGAATTGCGTTATTATGTGTTACGATCAGCATCGTTGTGCCGTATTGCTGGTTGATCTTCTCTAATAAGATCAAGATATCTTTGGATGTCTTAGAATCGAGTGCTCCTGTCGGTTCATCACAAAGAAGCAGTTTTGGATTCTTGATCAATGCCCTTGCGATTGCACAACGCTGCTGCTGTCCACCCGATAATTGTGCTGGAAATTTATCTTGATGTTCTGTCAATCCGAGCGTGTCTAACAATTCATCCATATCTAATGGATCTTCCGTTAAAAACTGACAGATTTCTATATTTTCTTTCACCGTAAGATTTGGTGCCAGATTATAAAACTGGAAGATAAATCCTAGATTGGCTCTGCGGTATTCGGAGAGTTCATCGGCATTTAAGCCTGAGATTTCGTTTCCATCGACTTTAATGGAACCGGAATCCATGGTATCTAATCCTCCGATACAGTTTAGCATTGTAGATTTTCCTGAACCGCTGCTTCCTTGGATAACACACATCTGTCCTTGTTCGATGTTAGTTGTAATTCCTTGTAATACTTGATTGTAGCTTTCGCCTGATCCGAAGCTTTTTTTCATATCTTTTATCTCTAAATACATCTATTATTTCCTCTCATTTTTAAAGTTAGTTTTTGCTAACATTTAGTTAGTATCGTCTAACATCATTATAGCAAAAAAGAAAGCTGATTTCTATATTTGTGCTTTAAAAGTTGTAATTTGCGACGGTAGTCTTTGGTTAATGTGACAGAAATAAGATAACAAGAAATATTTATAATATACCGGTGGCAACACGCATATTTTAAGAACGTTTTTTACAAATCGCTTATCCGCGCCTGTTCCTTTGAAAACTTCCTCGCTGTGAGCCAAAATGCCCACAGCCATGGTCAAACATTCAACCACAGGGCGCTGCGAATTTGTAAAAAACGTACTTAAAATATGCTAATCGTTGCCACCGGTATATTATAAATATTTCTTGTTATCTTATTTCTGTCACATAAAGCGAAAGTCTATCGAAATCACTACA